>JBFWZL010000343.1:0-7311 GCA_050185455.1 Binatia bacterium
AAGAAAACAGCCTCCCTCCCCTTAGCTCACTGGCGCCTCTCTTGCGCTATAATAGAAAAAATTGCCCCTAGAGAGGAGAGCGAGCCATGACCCCGCGAGGTTTATTTGACCGTCTAATCGATTTCGAACGGCGAGTGCGGCAGTTGTATCAACGCTGGGGCAATCAGAAAGGTTCTCCAGCCGAAATATGTTTCTTTTGGAATTGCATGGCGGAGGATGAGCGTCACCATATTGCTATCCTCGAACGTTCAACGGGTTTATTGGACCTGATGGAGTTGCCACCGCAAATCACGGAAGAAGCCCTTACGGCTATTCAAGAAAAAATTAAAGCGGCGGAAACGGCAGCGCAACAAGAAACCCTGTCAAACGATGAGGCGCTGCATCATGCGCTTATTCTCGAAGGATCAGAACTGAACCGTATGGATGAGGCCTGGTTTCGCGCCTTCCGCCCGACTATGACTACTCTCTTACAAGCGATGATGCCGGAGGAGGAAGTTCACTTGCGTCGCTTGGTTGAAGCCGTTCATACGTTCAGCACCGACGACGCTTTACAGGAACAAGCAACCGAGCTTTGGAGTACCTATCAAAAGCAACAGCTGGGGACAGCCTAGAATCTGTTAGATTTTTGTTATGGCTTCCCTTCTACTAACGGTACGAATCTGACCGCGCCAAGATTTTCCCGTTTTATCACGCCTCCTTGTTTCCGGAGTCGCACCAGTTGCTGTTCCCCTCCATCCACAACGACAGGCAGCACCATTCGCCCTCCCTCCGCCAGTTGGTCCAGCAACGCTTGCGGAATCTGGGGAGCCGCCGCAGTAACCATGATCGCGGAGTACGGACTTGCCTGTAACCACCCGAGATTCCCATCGCCAACAATCACCGACACGTTCGCATAACTAAGCGAACTAAGCCGTGCGCGCGCCGTTTCCGCGAGTTGTGGAATAATCTCAATCGAATATACCTGCTTTGCCAAGCGACTCAGCACCGCGGCTTGATATCCGGAGCCCGTGCCAATCTCCAGCACCGTCTCCGGTCCTTGCAATTCCAAACTTTCGCTCATGAGCGCGACAATGTACGGCTGAGAAATAGTCTGCTCTTCGCCGATCGGTAACGGACCATCAATATACGCCCAAGAACGCCAAGACTCGGGCACGAACAGATGCCGCGGGATCTCGTTCATAACCTGCAACACTCGTTCATCGCGAATCCCACGCTGGCGCAGCTGACGTTCCACCATGTCCAGACGAGCAGTCCGAAAGTCCGCCCTTTTATCTTGTCCGGAACCTTCGCTACAAGAAAATCCTTGACTCAAAACAGCAAAAACAACGGCAAGAAAGACCCGCAGGCGTGGCGGATTTTTGCTGCGGCCAGACTCATTGATAGAATAGAAAAATTTCATGGAAGCACGAAGAGCTATCGGCCAAAGAATGAGCCGACCAGCTCTTTTCTCTACACCGCTCTGCAACGTTACGGTTCAAGTTAAGGGAGGATCAGGAGAACCGTTCACAGCACATGCTTCCACGCGTGATACGAGCTGCGGACAAGCGGTCCGGCCTCGACATGACGGAAGCCGAGATTCAGCGCCTCTTCACGTAATGCGGTAAATTCGTCGGGATGCACATAACGTTCAACCGGCAATTGTTCTTTCGAAGGACGCAGATATTGTCCTAAGGTAAGAATATCACAATGAACTGCTCGCAGATCACCGAACACCGTTAGCAATTCTTCGTACGTTTCTCCTAGTCCAAGCATGAGCCCCGTTTTCGTCTTTAAGTCAGCGCGAACCTCTTTCGCTTTTTCTAACACTCGGAGCGAGCGTTCATACTTCGCGCCGGGACGTACTTTTTTGTACAAGCGCGGAACAGTTTCGGTGTTGTGATTATAAATTTCGATCGGTGACCGCGCTACAATTACAACCGCTTCTTCATTGCCTTGAAAATCGGGAGTCAAGACTTCAATCGTGCAGCTGGGATTCAATTCCTTGAGCGACTGTACGGTCGCCGCAAAATGGGCGGCGCCGCCATCCGAAAGATCATCTCGATTCACCGAAGTCACGACGATATGGGAGAGGTCCATTTTGTGCGCGGCTTCGGCGACACGACGCGGTTCGTCCGGATCAAGCTCAACCATGCGCCCATGAGAAACGGCGCAAAATCGGCAGTTACGCGTACATACATCGCCCATGAGCATGAACGTCGCCGTTCCATGTCCCCAACATTCGCCAATGTTGGGACACTGCGCTTCCTGACACACAGTGTTCAGTTTAAACGCAGTGACGATCGCTTTTGTCTTCGTGTACCCGAGCCCCCCTGGCATGCGGACCTTGAGCCACTCTGGGTGACGTCTCACCGGCGCGCTTCGCTCGTTGAGTGCTGAGTAGGACAATTCTTCCGCCATAGTGTTTCCTCATAACCAAGACGACGAGCAAATCGCTCCGCCGTACGAACTTTCACGGTAGGCACATCAACCGCATACCCAAGGCATTCCGTCATCGATGTCATACGCACGCCGTTCAATCCGCAGGGAACGATATCAGCGAAGTACGACAAGTCCGGATCAACATTCAAAGCAAATCCATGATAGGCAACCCAGCGTCTTACGCCGATGCCAATCGACGCAATTTTTCGCTCGTTCACCCACACGCCAGTGAGTCCAACTCGCGATTCGGCTCGGACACCGAATTCAGCCAGAACATCGATCAATACCGATTCCAACGTACGAAGATACGCATGGACATCACGCCCGCATACATCGAGATGAAGAACCGGGTACCCGACAAGCTGCCCAGGACCATGAAACGTCACCTCGCCGCCACGACTCACGCGATGCACCGGCGTCTGCCGTGGCGTCAGCACGTGTCGTTCGTCGGCGCCACGCCCTAGAGTGAAAACCGGAGGATGCTCAAGCAGGAGTAGCGTATCGTTTCCGTTACCAGCGCAGCGCTGCTGTACGAGCGCATCTTGCCACGCCAAGGCTTCGGCGTAATCAATGAGCCCAGGATCGATACAGTACAAAATCATCGGGTTTCAGTTACCATTCATTAGTGCTTAACAGGCCACAAGGTAGATTTTCCCTATAGGCTGCAATCTGAAGCTTACAGACTAGAAATTGATCCCTCTTCCTTCCGCCAACAGCGCCGCCTCCATGATCGCTTCAGACATCGTCGGATGGGCGTGCACTGTGCCGCTCAGTTCCGCCGTTGTCGCTTCAAGCGTGCGGGCAAGACCAGCTTCGGCAATCAAATCAGTCGCGCCATGTCCAATAATGTGACAGCCGAGAATTTCACCATACTTCTTATCGACCACAAGCTTCACAAACCCTTCTTCATGACCAGCGGCAATAGCTTTCCCTAGTGCGCGGAACGGGAATTTGCCAGTTTTCACTTCGTAGCCGCGCGCCTGAGCTTGCTCTTCACTGAGGCCGAGGACCGCGATCTCAGGTTGACAATAAATGCACGCGGGGATTCGCAAATGGTCCAGCGCTTTTTCGCGCCCGCCGGTCATGAACTCCACTGCCGCTATACCTTCCTCTGATGCAGCATGCGCTAACAACGGCGGACCGTTCACATCTCCGATCGCATAGATAGCGTCATTCGCCGTCCGCATCTGTTCGTCGACTTTGATATAGCCGCGATTGAACTCTATACCTAACGCTTCGAGGCCAAGACCCGAACTGAGCGGCGAGCGGCCCACCGCCACTAACACTTTATTCGCGGTTCTGTGTTTGAGGTCGCCGTCGCTATCCAACGTGACCTCCATCCGCCCTGGAAATTTTTTCAGACTGTGGAACTTCGTCCCCGTCAAGATGTCGATACCTTTCTTCTTAAAGATCCGTTCGAGTTCACGCGCGACTTCGCCGTCAATACCAGGGAGAAGTTGTTTCTCCATTTCGACGATGGTTACGCGGCTGCCAAACGCGCTATAGACGTATCCAAACTCGATCCCAATAGCTCCGCCACCGATAATAATGACTGCTTCAGGGATTTCCGTATCAATAAGAGCCTCACGGCTAGTCAACACCTGTTTGCCATCGATCTCCAAACCAGGCAACGTGCGCTCCCCCGAGCCGGTGGCGATCAACACGCGATCCGCCTCGACTTGCTGCGTTCCTTCGGAAACCGTCTCAACAAGGACCCGGTTCTTTCCCTCTAGACGTCCAGTTCCGGCCAGGAGCGGAATCTTATTCTTCCGCAACAAGTATTCGACGCCTTTCGCCAGGCGCTCGGCAATCTCGCGGGAGCGTTTGATGACCTGACCGTAATCAAATGACAGTCCCTGCACCTTGACGCCAAAGTGTTTCCCTTCCTTGATCGTTTCGTACAGTTCAGCCGACGTCAGAATCGCTTTTGAAGGAATACAGCCCCAGTTCAGGCAGACGCCGCCGGGTTTGTCTTTTTCCACAACTGCGGTTTTCAGCCCAAGCTGGGCGGCGCGAATCGCGGCGACATATCCGCCTGGTCCCGCGCCAATCACTACGAGATCGTATCGTTCCATGGTCTCCTCTACACCATCAGTCCTACTGGATTTTCCAGGAGTTTTTTCAAATCGGCCAGGAACTGACCGCCAGTTACGCCATCAAGAATCCGGTGATCACACGAAAGCGTGACCATCATGGTATGCGCGCTACGAATTTCTCCGTTCCGAACGACAGGCCGTTCCTTAATTGCCCCGACTGCCAGGATTGCGCCTTGTGGCGGGTTGATAATCGCAGTGAAGTGTTCAACTGGCAACATCCCCATGTTCGAAATAGTAAACGTCCCTCCGGACAGATCTTCTTGCGTCGGTTTTCCTGTACGCGCCCGCTCCACTAACGCGTTCGCTTTCTCGGCAATTTCGAGGAGAGATAAATTCTGGCAATCATGCAACACTGGCACGATTAACCCATCGTCGAGAGACACCGCGAGTCCGATGTTGACGTCGGCTTTGAATTCCCGCCCACCTTCGACAAACGAGGCGTTGAGTCGTGGATGCTGTTGTAAGGCAAGTGCGGCAGCCTTGATAAGGAAGTGCGTGTAGGTCACGTCAGGAGAGATACGGTCACTCGCTTTCAGTGCGGCGCGCATGCGTACGGCTTCGGACATATCGACTTCCACGGTTACATAGAAATGTGGAATCTCCCGCATACTCTCGGCCATACGTTTGGCAATTGCGGCGCGCATGCGAGAAAATGGTTCTTTTCTGCCAGTAAGCGCTGGAGTCGCAGGAACTGTCGCAGGCGTCGGTTGTGGCTGTTCCGTCACTTTCCTTTGCACAGCCGCACTCTCCTGGCCGGTGTGCGCTTCCAGATCTTGTTTGACAATTCGTCCCCCAGGACCTGAGCCATGCACTTCACCGAGATCAATTCCTTGTTCCTGCGCCATACGTTTGACCAGAGGAGAAGCAAACACGCGGTCTTCGGCAGGTCTAGGTTCTTGACCATCTTTTCGCGGGCGTGGTTCGCGCAGTTCGCGGACTTTCCGTTCCTGCATAGCAGGGCGGTGCTGCGCAATCGGCTCAGCACCTGCCCGCTCTTCTGCTGGCCGTTGCGGGGTAGGCTTTTCTTCCTCCTGGCTAGCAACGACAACCGGAGGAGGTTGCTCTGGAGTTTCCGGGGCGCTTACTGGAACTTTGACGGTGCTCCCGGTGGGTTTGGCAGTTCCGGCAGGGGCCACCTCTTCTCCCTCTTCGCTCAATATCGCGATAACAGCATTGACAGGCACAGACTCACCTTCCTGGACGCGAATCTCAGCCAACACGCCAGCGTCAATGGCTTCCATCTCCATATCCGCTTTATCCGTCTCCACCTCCGCAATGATGTCACCCATCTCGATTTTATCACCTACCTTCTTGAGCCACTTGAGGATTTTTCCTTCCTCCATGGTGTCGCTCAACCGGGGCATCAGCACCTCAATCGCCATAGGTCACCTCCTCGTCTTCAGCCAGTATAGCGAGGTCAATGGAGCAGTTGGAACCCCTATCAATGTGGGTTATTCACAGATGAGAACAAAGAACCCTCATTACACGAGTCTGAACGATTTTCTATGAGCCGGACAGGGACCAAACTGACGGATCGCTTCACGATGGGCAGATGTGCCATAACCCATATGCCTGGCGAAACCGTATTGTGGATAGCACTCATGAAGCGCTGTCATGAGCCGATCACGATGCACTTTTGCTACGATCGAAGCCGCGGCGATGGAGTAAATATCACGATCGCCTTTAATAAAGGTCGTTTGTGATTGTGGGAGACCAGGTAGGGAACGTCCATCAATCAGTACATGATCTGGCAATATTGGAAGTTGGTTCAGCGCTAGGCGCATAGCCTTCAGTCCAGCCTGGTAGATATTGATACGGTCAATCTCTTCGACTTCCACGAGACCGATGCCGACGCCGATTGCCGTCTGGCGAATCTCTTTTTCTAAGCGATCTCTCGCTTTCGCAGTTAACGTTTTTGAATCTCGCACGCCTTGCGGTAAAGACGTAAAAGAAACATTGGCGGGAAACACGACTGCGGCGGCCACCACGGGCCCGGCCAGAGGTCCCATGCCGACTTCATCGACACCGGCGATAAGCAAAAGTCCTTGTCGCCAGAGTTCTTGTTCGACGGTGAGCTGGGGAAGAATAATACGGGAAGACAAGTAAAACAATGCCAAATGGTTATTCTACGCTGGTGAATCTCCTCACCCTGTCCTTCTCCCGCACGGGGCGAGGGAACCGATTATCGCCTCTCCGATAAGGATGCACCCAGGTGAGAATTCTCTACAAACTCTTCCTTGCCCACACGGCATACAGTGGATCAGTCAGTCCAGGATTCGGACTGAGGTCCTGAAAAGCCGCTTCGTCGAACCCGCCAGTGTAATGGAAATACGCCTGTACAAGTTCCGCGCGTCGCTCGTCACGGAGCGATTGCCAGATGCGCACGGCTTTGGTGGGAAACATGCGATTGGAGAAAAAGACGATGAACGGCGCTCCAGGCTTGAGTACGCGTCGAACCTCACCGAAGATTTCTAGTGGGCGGATTATATACTGCACGGACACCGTAACCACCGCGCCATCAAAATAATCCTCGTCAAAAGGCAGCCGAGAAACGGTATTCAGGTTATGAACAACGTATTCATCCAAATCCGGATTATCGGCCATCTCTTCAGCATTCAAGCCGAGACCAATCATGCGCTGTTTCACGAATCCAGGAGGAAGATGGGACCGCCAACTACTCATCAGATCAAGCAGAATGCTATTCGGCGGAAAAGTTGCCGCCATGAATCTCCCCACGGCGGCAATCGCGGGATCGTCAATATGCACGACTTTGCGAGGCAACACGTAGAACTGCGAA
>JBFWZL010000344.1:0-7287 GCA_050185455.1 Binatia bacterium
CACTCGGTTCCTACCCGACTCTGAACGTAATCGTACCACCGCCGTTCGAGTATCAATGTGTCGCCAATCTGTTGCCAGCCACGCTCTTGGAAAATGGGCAATAGCGTTTCCACGATATGCGTTTCGAGAAGAAACTGTCCGCCAGGTTTCAGCGCGCGGAATACCGCCTGTACAAACTTAAGGTTTTCTTCGTCATCAAAATAGCCGAAACTGCCCCAAAAACAGAAAGCGGCGCCGAATTCCGCTTGCCATGGGAGGTTGCGCATATCGCGCTGCTCCCACCGGATAGCAAGTTGTTGCGCCGCCGCTCGCCGTCGCGCCTCATCGAGATGCGTAGCCGTTATGTCCACGCCGGTGAGACGATAACCACGCGCCGCAAGCGCCCGCGACAGCCGTCCTTCCCCACATGGTATGTCCAACACGTTCGCTTGGGGGGGTAAGTGTAGGAGCTGCTCAATGAAGTCAGCGTCCGCTTGGGTTTGCTCTGGCGTCCAGAATTGTAATTGGACGTTTCTCCAGAGTCCTGAGTAAAATGGCTTCCACCATTCCGATTGTGCGACCATGCTCTCTCTCCTCAATCAACTGGATGTTTACTGCATTTTTCATTTGCGGGAGAAGGCGCCCAAGAATAACCTCTCCATCAAATACAATTCCCCGGAAAGGTAAATATTATGACAACACATGCCGTCAAATAAATCCTGACGTTTTCTGTTTTTTTCTACTGTTTTGCTAAAAACACTTTATGCCTCCTTCGCCATCGCTGTATTTTCCACCCTTCCGTCTGGATTTGGACAATCAAAGTCTATGGCGTGGAACGCAAGAAACCGTGCCCAAACCTAAGACGTTCGCACTCCTGGCTTTCTTGGCGGGAAACTCCGGTCGTTTGATCACACGGCAAGAAATCCTTGATACTGTGTGGCCGGGAATTGCCGTCAACGAGGAAGTGGTGACCACCCGTATCCGAGAGCTACGGCAACGGCTTGGAGATGAGCGGAAGACGCCATGCTTTATCCAGACCGTGCATGGACGAGGGTATCGGTTCGTTGCCCCGCTCATCTCCACTCCATCAGTTTCAAGTTCCAAGTTTCATGTTCCAAGTTCGGACACTCAGGATTCAGGACTCGGCACTCTGTTCTGGTGGGCCGTGAAGCGGAGCTCACACAACTTCACAACTGATTGGCAAAGGCGTTGGCTAGTGAACGTCAGATCGTCTTTGTCACCGGAGAAGCAGGTATTGGGAAGACGGCGTTGCTCGACGCCTTCTGTCATAGTCTAGAGTCCAGAGTCTAGAGTCGGAAAACCAATTGTCCGCCTTTTCCAGCATTCAGAGGCTAGACCCTAGACGCCGGACCTCAGACACTCAGCTGTGGTTTGGTTGGGGGCAATGTATCGAACAGCATGGGATGAGTGAGCTCTATCTCCCCGTGTTGGACGCCTTGGGGTGTTTAAGCCGTGGTCCGGAGTCGTGCGCAGCCTTCGCCAATACGCGCCGACCTGGCTTGTCCAGTTGCCTGATGCATGTACTCCCATGGAGCGGAAGACCCTGTTGCGAGAGCATTCAGCCGTAACGCCGAGACGGATGCTACGGGAACTGACCGACGCGCTCGACATCTTGACACTGAGCAAACCAGTAGTGCTCTTGCTCGAAGATCTGCACTGGGCCGACGCCGCTACGCTCGATTGGCTCGCCTTCGTCGCGGCCCGGCGCGCCTCAGCGCGACTCCTGCTCATTGGGACGAGTCGCTCCGACGCAGAAGCAGTTTGCACTCACAACATTAGCTCTTTGAGGCGACCGACGCAGAGGCGTCCTTATATCTCTCGTCGCGCTTCGATAACCAACAGGAGTGGCTGCCCAACAAACGCTATGGCCGAGGGAACTTCATCAAGCAACGCCTGGTCTCCGCGGAACTCATGGTGCCGCACTCCGCAAAAACCGCAATCATCAAGCACAGTCAAATAATCCGTAACGGAATAACGATAAGCTCCCAAGCGATACTCGACCCCTTCTTGTTCAAAGTTGGACTCCTTACCGACCGCCGCCATCTCAGGATGAAAGACAGAAAATACAAGCCGTCCTCCAGGTCGGAGAGCAGCAAACAGTTCTCGAAATGTGGAGGAAAGGTTAGTCAAGTGCTCTCCCACCAAAGCGCAGAGCGCGGCGTCAAAAACATTCTTACGCACGGGCAACGCCTGATTCAGGTCCGCTTGGGCGAGCGGCGCGGTGGGATTCTTGTACTGAGCAGCGGCGAGCATCCCGTACGAAAAGTCGATCCCTGTTGGCTCACTCCCGGCGCGACGCAGCAACTGCAAATTCCAGCCAGTGCCACAGCCCGCGTCAAGAATGCGTTCGCCAACGTTAGGCCGGAGGAACCGCAACGTATAACGTCGATCCAGCGCTACCAATGGATTCGCCGTCGTGTCATACGTCGAGGCCCACTGGTCATAGCCTTCGCGCACTTCCAGCCTTCGCACGTGCTTGCTCATCGAGGGACTTCTTTTCTAACCTTTTTCTTTTGAGTAACAAGGTGCGCTGCGCTTATTGCAGCGCACGGAGGAATTTTGCTCCGTGCCTAAGGAAGGGGAAAAACAAAGAAGCATGGCGATCCGTGAACGGGGGGCGGGAAGAAAAGGTGGTGTCACTTTAGGGGCCGGGACGATCGATTCCCAGCCCCTGGAATCTAATGGTTAGAGACTAATGTTATATAGCGCGGCGGCATTGCCAGCGACGACTCTTTGAATTTCTTCTTCAGGCGCGCCAACGAAGTGCTCCTCGATGTACTCCTTTGAGCGCGGCCATGGTGAATCAGTATGCGGATAGTCAGACGACCACATGACCTTCGTCATGTCGTAGCGCTTGCGGGTGTCAATCCACACATCCTCAAATTGGAACGTCGCCCACACTTGGCGTTTTACATATTCGCTCGGCATCATGGAAAGTTTAACATTCTCAAAATGACGCAGGCGATCATAGCCATGATCGAGGCGGTACATGAAATGCGGCAACCAGGATACATCGTTCTCAGCGGATACGATCTTGAGGTTGGGGAAGCGTTCCAGCACGCCGCCGTACACCATGTCGGCCAGCGTAATCTGGATTTCGTGCGGCAGACTCATGTAGGAATGCAGAATCTTGCTGAAGTCGATGCCATGCCCACGACGCGAGGTCAAGATGTGCAGCGACAGCGGCATGTTCAGCTCTGACGCCGCCGCCCAGAACGGATCATATTCACGGCTGCTGTAGGGCCGATCTTCCGGAGGCGCGCCCCAAATCAACGCGCCATGTATCCCCTTCTTAGCGATACGTTTCAATTCCGCCACGCCCGCTGGGATATCTTCCAGTGTGATCGCACCTAACCCGATGAGGCGTTTCGGGTAGGCGGAACAATAGTCCGCAGCCCAATCGTTAAAGGCAGTGAAAGCGGAATAGCGCAGTTCCGTGTCTTGCAAACCGAAGAGCAACATACCCATCGAAGTGTACAACGCTTCGGCGAGAACACCATCACGATCCTGTTCTTTCAAACGTTCAGCCGGGTCCCATACACTCTTCGGAGCTACTTCAAATCCTTTTTTGGTGTGTTCCGGCAGTTCCTCGGCGCTTTTGCCCGAGCCAAAGAAACCCGCCACCGGCACCGGGGTAATGTTCTCACAAACAAAAAATTCACCAGGTTTACCGTCCAGATCGCGCACGGTATGCGGCGCGCGGTCACGGAATTTTTTATCCATCCGCTCGCCCCACATATTGGGCGGCTCCACAAAGTGTGAATCTGCGGAAATGATGCGATATGACATAGACTTACCCTCCTTCTAATACGGAACGTGTTGTGCCTGCTGCTAAACAATCTTCTTGGTCAAGCCTTCACGCAAACAACTTCCCCACTATGTATAAACCGATGGCGGCCCCTTATTCGTAGGTTGAGGCATGGTGTGTTTCCCCGTTACCGTACTACCCCGCCGCAGGATCAGGAAATTCTCTCCTCTTTTTCCTACTGAGGAAGAACTATAAGACGCTTCCGCGGGAAAAGTCAAACACGCTTACATGGGGGTAATGGCGCCGTTTCGCCGGAACTTGGGGGGACGACCTCGTGAGGTCGCCTTCGGAAAGGAGGTCACACAAGGGGATTATTGTAACAAGGACCGAACAGATACGGGGGCGAGTGGTTCATGCTGCGCCGCAAGGAACCGTAAGAATGTGAATCCCCGGGGAATATCGTGGATCATCCGTAAACAGAGGCGAATGATTTCTTCGCGGGGCGTGCGCACGTTCGCAGGCACTTCATACCGTCGCGCAAATTCCAGCAAATCGGCTTTACGCGGGAAATATTTGGCGCTTTGCAGGTACGCCTGTAGCTCGTCGCGCTCCATGAGGCGTGGATCGCGTGGAGGCAAAAGCAGAATACGCGCGGATTTGGGCTTCCGCGGCGGCTTTTGCCTTTCGGGTAAACCGCGAAGGTATTGAAGCAGGAAAACCAGGTCTTGATCAGGAAGCTCGCGCAAAGCTTTGCTGATCTTCTCTAACTTCCGCGCCAGCCCATGCGTGCTCATCAGCGTCACGAGAATGCTCCTTTCCTTCAACACGCTGGATAAATTCTTCCGCGAGCCGGACAAACTCATTGCGCGCGTCACGATCTTCGATACGCGGCGAGAGACTGACCGGCAGCTGTCGTTCCGGCGCTTCCGCGAAGCGTACCGCTTCACTGATGAAGTTTTTGAACACAACATCAGAATTCGTGCGAATGACTTCGTGAATGCGTCGTTCGTGTAGATCGATGAAGCGCAACGGTGATCGGCTCCGTAAGCGCACTCGGGTAAAAATGATGCCTTTCAATTCAGGGCCTGCAAACGTGCCGCCAAACATGGCCAGGGCGTTACGGATACGATCAGAGAAGCGATTTACTTCTCCTTGGATCAGGTTAATGCCCAACGTAGACAGATAGTCCGGAATCGCTGGGATGACATAACCATCGCTGGCAAAGAGCCCATTCTGCGTGACGAGATTGAAGTTTGGCGGGCAGTCAAAGATGACATAATCGTATTGATCCTGTACCCGTTGTAAGGCCTGGCGAATGATCGCTTGACTACTGAACACCGATTCGCCAACAGTCGCTTTCGCTGCTAATTGAATATCGATTTGCACGAGCGCGAGATGAGAAGGCAACAGCTCAAAGCCGGGCGCCAGCGGCGTACCGCCGTGACACAAGAGATCTTTTTTAATGATGCGTGAGACATCGAAATTGTCTCCTTGTCCGGCAAGGTAAGCGTCAAAGAGCGTTTTCAGTGAACCGTTGGTCTGCTGCCAACTTTCCCACTCGGCATGGTCCATCAGATAAAAAGTCGCATTCGTTTGCGGGTCAAGGTCAATGAGTAATACTCGCTTCCCATAGTTCTTGGCGAGACTGGCGGCGGTTTCCACGGCGGTCGTGCTTTTCCCGACTCCTCCCTTGAAATTGATGAAGCTAATGAAGCGCGCTTTTCGTTCGCCTTTGAGATCGGAAAATAAGGTGTGCACGGTATCCTCTTTCAACAGTTCGGATTTGCGCCGTTTAGCATTCCCGGTAACGACCGAAATCGGATCCACATTTTTGTCTTTTTCTCCACCAGGAGTCGCCTGGTGAGTTGGTTCCACGTCTACAGCGGTTTCGGGAGTAGGCTCCTCTTTCGTGATGTCTGTCTCTAGCGTAAGAGGCTGGCTGGAGACGACGCTTTCACGGTCGTTTACCGGCGTTGTCGACAAACCTGTAGACGACGCTTGCTCGACACGCGGTGTGTTCACCCGTGGCCCCGGAAACTTACCTGCCAGGTCAGAGATGTTCTGTCCAATCGGAGGCGAACTGTTCCCACCCGAGGCTGTCCGCAACGGAGGCCCCGCCGACTGAACAGGTGATGACGTAAACATCCGTATCAAAAGTACAACAAGGGCGGCGGTAAGCACGCCAACTACAATCACGACGGGATCAAACCCAGCCATAGACAAACCTCCTATGCGACGCTCTTAGCGACTGTCCGTCTACAAGGTCACCGCATTGATACCCATCGGGGGAACTCCCCGAAACTTAAAGATTCTTTTGCGCCAACTCTTCTCTTGACCTCTTCCGCCGACGCCGCACTGGGCGCCGACTTATTATGGAGAGAAGCGTGGGCTATGCCTTTCGTTCTTCTGGTGAAGCGGATAGTTCCTGCCTCAACTCGTCCAACGCAAGTTTAAGCCGCGCCAATTCGACGGCTAGCTGCGTCATGGTTTCCTGTACGAGCACGAAGTCGCCTTGTCCCCCAAAGCTTTCGATTACAGCAAGGACGCGAGCGGCGCTGCGAGCGGCAAAGTTGCTAATCACCCCCTGCAACGCATAAGCGGTGGTGACCACGTTCTGACGGTTCCTCGCCATTACCGCCTGTTGCATGGTAAAAAACAAACGAGGGCAATCCTGGTCGAATAACCCGATCAGTTCCCGCAGTAATACAGTGTCTCCAGCGACAAGAGCCCACAACGCAGTGCGGTCGAACACTTCCTCGTCAGGCGACAGCGCGCCGGACACCAGCGCTTCCAACAACGCTTGCAACAGCTCAGCCGGAGTGACGGGCTTCTGTAGAAACGCCGTGACGCGGAGTTCCCCATAGCGCGCCATTTCGCGCGCGGGATCAATCGAGGCTAACATCATGATGACTGGAATTACGCGAGCCGGGTCCTCAGCGATATGTTGTCGGCGAATGGAGGCAAATCCCTCGATGTCCGGCAAGTGACCATCGATCACAATAGCGGCAAAAGGATCATCGTCAGGCTGTTTATATAAAAGCGCCAACGCTTCTCGTCCGCTCGACGCCAACGTCGCTTGTGCGCCCCATGACTGTAACAAGGCATGCAGAATGCGCCGCTGGGTAGCGTTGTCGTCAACGATAAGGATACGTTGCCCACGAAGCGTCGTGAGATTAGTGGATGATCCTTCATTGTGAGATTTGTCGGCATACAATGGAATGGAGAAGGAAAACGTGGATCCGTCTTCGCCCCCGCTCACGACCTCCATCTGTCCGCCCAACAACTGTACAAGTCGATGGGAAATCAAGAGTCCGAGCCCACCAAGAGGAGGTTTGTCGCCCTTGGGTTCGGAAGAAAATAAAAGTTTCATCGCTCGAAGCTGGTCCCGGGACATCCCTAGGCCAGTGTCTCGAACGGAAAACAGCAAGTCGCAAGTCTCAGATCGCAAGTCTAATGCAGTATAATTCTCATTTTGACTTTTGACTTTTGACTTTTGACTTTTGACTTCAACCACGATTTCTCCACTCGCGGTGAATTTG
>JBFWZL010000345.1:0-7265 GCA_050185455.1 Binatia bacterium
TGTACGCCTCTATTTTGGATAAGGGCGCGCGTGAGACTACGATGAACGTTACATCGCGATGCGCGAGGTGGATAACGCTGCCGTCGATGTGGTCGGCTAAAAACGAGCAGCTTTTGCAACCCGCCTCCCACTCCGGGCCAAGCATGAAATGATAGACAAGCAACTGACTACGTCCGGTGAAGAGGTCGGTGAGCGTCTCCTGGCCGTTTGGCCCGTTGAACATGTAATTCTTCTCGACTTTGACCCAGGGCAGCGCACGGCGCTCGGCGCTTAGTTGATCGCGCAGCCGGGTGAACTCCTTTTCCCTTACCAGGTGGGCCTTGCGGGCGGCAAGCCATTCGTCCTGGGACACGATTCGGTTGTGTTGCATGATTTGCTCTCCTTTCAACAAATTGTTTGTTTCAAGCCGTTGCCAGGTATTCGGCGAGGCGATCCAGCGAACTGGTCCAACCGTTTTGGTGCGCATCGCGCGCCGTGACAGACTCAAAGACAGCCTGGTGCAATGTCAGTTTCGTTTTCCCATCGTGCTCCTCAAACGTCACCGTCAACACCGTTTCGGGGCTAATGGGTTTGCCGTTCGCTTCGGCCCAGGCTCCCGCCATGACGATCCGCTCCGGCTCCACGACCTCGCGATAGACGCCCTGCGACCAATGATCGTCGCCTTCAGGGCCGCGCATGTGGACGCGGTAGGCGCCTCCCGGTCGGACGTCGTTGACAAGAATAGTGCTTGTGAAGCCTCGTGGACCCCACCAATGCACCAAGTGCTCAGGCTCGATCCAGGTTTTAAAGACAAGGGCGCGCGGCGCATCAAAGACGCGTGTGATGACAAGCACCAGGTCAGTCGCTGCGGTGGCGGCGCTACTTCTTGCGACCATGTTTCTTCTCCTTTTTTTGTAGTTCGCGCAAATAATCGTCCAAACGATCGAGACTCTGCTCCCAGAAACGTCGGTACTCTTCCAACCAATCGGCGGCGTCCTTAAGTGGCCCCGCCTCAAGCCGGCAGGGTCGCCACTGCGCCTCGCGTCCGCGCGCGATCAGACCAGCGTTCTCCAAGACTTTGAGATGCTTAGAGATAGCGGGAAGGCTCATTGCGAAGGGTTCGGCCAGTTCTGTGACCGAGGCTTCACCCGAAACGAGGCGAGCAAGAATTGCACGTCGGGTGGGGTCGGCAAGCGCCGCAAAGGTAGTGCTGAGACGATCAGGCAACATATTTTAATTAACTTTTTGGTTAAATAACTATCAGGTTAAATATAAAACAATCTGCGCTCTGTCAAGCAGTGTCAAGGCTTTTCTAAAAAATGATGCGCGGAGATTTTTTCTAGATTCTTCAGCGGGGTAGGGGGCGTATCTCGCGCTGACTCAAACGGGCGTGCTGCGCACGCCCTACGGTTCCTTCATGCGCTCTCTTGCATAGGCCGGACTCTCGGGGGAGGACGCACGCGACCTTTAGATTCAAATTGCCGAATAATCTCCTCTACGACCTGGCACGAATCAACATAAACCTGGATGGGATCATCACCGTGGAGATCGGTAAGGAGATCTAGATACTTTCCAAGGTAGACTTGATCTTCTTCGTTCCACTCTACCAACTTGTGATATTTATCACTTGTATTCATTTCTGGACCTCTTCTACAGCTTTCAAGACTCGTCGCAAAACTGCGGATGGGTTTCAATGAATTTTTCAAAATCAGCGCGCTCTTCGTTCGCCAGAGTTGTCGGGAATTGTGCGTGACTGCGTCGCCAACGCGTGAGCCATTGTTGGTCCAAGAGTCGTGGCGAGAGAGGATGTTCTTTCGCTCCTGTCGCTCGTGTGAATGCGATGGTGGTTGCTTTCTTCGGTCCGGTCCCGACTCCTTCCGCGACGAAAAATCCAGAAGCTAACAACGCCACGCGTACGGCAGTCGAAACTGAGTAGGTATAGAGTTCGGCTGATTTCGGCGCGCAGTGTTGAAAAATGCGGGTGAAAAGTTCGATGGTCCACAGCGCGGAGTGGGTTTTGGATGAGTACAGATCGTAGAAAATCAGATCAGGAACGTGCACTGAGTCGATGCCCTCGCGAAAATCTCCCTTGCGCAGTTCCCAATGGAGCAGATGGGAAGGGTGTTCCCATTTGCCATTTTCAAGCATCTGGAAAGGGGCTTTGTGTCGCAGATGCGGAAAGCAGCCGGGATTTTTTGTCGCAAGAATGAGCGAATCGAGATCCCAATCGAAACTCACCAGATGCACAGGGCGCAGAGCGTTGGCGCCTCTCTCCATGTAACATCTTTCAAAACAGTGAACGGCGGCCATGGCGTTGAAGGCGGCCCCGAGTCCAACGTCCCAGATCACCAGTTCGTCAGCCGAGTTCTGTCGATTTAAGGTGGTGGCCTGTCGTTGTACAGTTCCTTTCTTTGTTGGTGTGCCACGGGCAGCTTGCTGCCCGTGCGTAAGGTGAGCACTGGCGAACAAGTCGCCAGTGGCGCTCATAGCTCTCCTGGAGATACGTTCGAGTGAATGTCGTTGCAGGCGCGAGGCGAGACATGACTGCTCGACATAGAGTCGATTGGCTTCCTCACTGGGAGCGTTCACCGAATGCATTACCTCTCCCGAGCTCAGATGGCGAAGGCTGGAAAATCCCTGAGGAGAGGTGTGAATTTCATAGTCGCCCAAGCGGGCAGGCTGAGTCGTCTTGGCTCTTCTCGGCGGACGACTGGGGTGCTCTTCATCGCTGCGCACCAGCTCGCTGCGCTTCTTTTCATAATATGAGCGAAAGTCATCACGTAAAATGCTGTCCCGCATCTCCCGCATCAGGCGGTGATAGAAAGTTAGATTGTGCACGCCCAACAAGTGCCACCCTACATACTCATCCGCTTTGATGAGGTGGTGAATGTAGGCGCGCGAGTAGTATTGGCAGGTCTGGCAAGCGCACTGGGCGTCAACCGGGTCTTCGCTCAATTTATACACGGAGCGGCGCAACTGTAGTTTACCATGAGAGGTAAAGGCCACTCCGCGGAGCGCCAGTTGTGAGGGGATAATACAGTCGAACATATCAACCCCGCGGTGGACGCACTCAAGCATATCGATCGGTGTGCCCACGCCCATGAGATAACGCGGGAGATTATTCGGCAGATGCGTCGTGACGAGTTCCGTCATTGCGTAGCGCTCACGCTGCGTTTCACCAACGGCTAGGCCGCCAATGGCGAGACCGTCAACGGGGAGTTCGCGTAAAAACGCGGCGCTCTTCTTTCTCAGCTCGGGATGACAGGCTCCCTGCACGATGCCAAACAGCGCTTGGGGCGAGTCGCCTCTGGCCTGGAGGGAGCGTTCCGCCCAGCGATGCGTAAGTTCCATGGCCGCCTTGGCTTGTGTGTACGAGGCGGTGGAGGGGATGCATTGGTCGAGCACCATCATGATGTCGCTGCCGATGGCTTGCTGCATGGCGATGCTGGATTCTGGCGAGAGAAGGTGCGATTTCCCATCCACGTAACTTTGAAACCGAGCGCCGTCTTCGTTCATGGCTCTGGAGTGCGGCAAGGAAAAGATCTGAAAGCCGCCGGAGTCGGTTAGTACCGGGCCGTCCCAGTTCATAAAGCGGTGGATGCCGCCGAATCGCTGAAAAACTTGCGGTCCGGGACGCAGGAGCAGGTGGTAAGTGTTAGCCAGCAGCACGCGCGTCCCGGCCATTTTGAGACTCTCAATCGTTTGTGCTTTGACCGTGGCCTGGGTTCCTACCTGCATGAAGATGGGCGTTTGCATCTCACCATGAAGCGTTTGCAAGGTCGCTGCGCGCGCCTGTGAGCTGCTGGCTTCTCTATGAACGGTGAAGGGTAAGCGGATCTTAAAGAGGCGAGAGTCTTTACTCATAGCGGACATGTTAAGGGGCGGGGGAATAATTTGCCATCATGCCTTCTTCCTCTTCATTCTGTTGATCCTGCTTGCTCGTTGACGCCGCGAGCAGAACCGTTTAGCCTTGCCTGACCATTTATAATTGTAGAATAAGGAGGTAGATCTCATGCCAACATTCGATGTCATCGTCCACGGCGGTATGATCGTCGATGGCACACGGTTGCCGCGTTACCGCGCGGATATCGGCATTAAAGATGGGCGTGTCGCGAAAATTGGCCGCTTGCAGCCGCACGAAGCCACAAAGGTCATCGACGCCAACGGGTTAATCGTGGCGCCGGGGTTCGTAGATCTCCATACGCACTACGACGCGCAGATTTATTGGGATCCCTATTGCTCCATCTCCGGGTGGCATGGCGTCACCTCGGCGGTAATCGGTAACTGCGGCTTTGGCTTTGCGCCGGTGCGCCCAGAGGAACGTGACCGCTCGATGCTCACCATGACGCGCGTGGAGGCGATTCCCTATGCCTCGATGAAAGCCGGCATGCCGTGGGACTGGGTGACGTTTCCCGAGTACCTGGACAGTATCGAGCGCATACCAAAAGGGATCAATTTGCTGCCGTACGTGCCGGTGGCGCCGATTATGATCTGGGTGATGGGTCTAGACGCCGCCAAATCCGGACGGCTCCCCACGGAGAAAGAAACTCAAGAGATGTGTCGTTTGATTCACGAGGGCATGGATGCCGGCGGCTGTGGCTGGTCAGCACAACGTCTTGGCTCCAATAGCATTCAGATGGACTTTGACGGCACGCCGATGGTGACCGACATCATGCACGATGAAACCTGCATGGCTTTCGCGCGCGTGCTGGCGGAACGCAACGAAGGCTTTATCCAGTCCATTTTTCTTTCCCCTGACGGGAAAAATGAATCCGCGCAGCGTCACTTCGAAGAGCTGGCGCGGGTGAGCGGACGACCGATTCTGTATAATGTGGTGCAGGCCAGCGACCGTTTTCCCGAACGCCATCGCAATCAGCTCGCGTGGTTGGAGCGTTGCCGCGCCGAAGGTCTGCGCATTTATGGTCAAGGGGTGACCACCGATCCCGGTTTCGTATTCACCTTTGAAGATTGGAATTTGTGGGATGACGACCCGGCATGGATGGAAGCAACCGTAGGCACGCTGGAAGAGAAGCGCACAAAGTTGGCCGATCCCAAACGCCGTCCTGGCTTGAAAAAGAAGGATACGTCTGGGCTGATTAGTGATTCTTTTGATGAGATCTTTGTGCTCTCCGTCAAACGGCCGGATCTTAAACAATGGGAAAACCTGAAACTGAAGGAAGTAGCCGAACGGCAAGGCAAACATCCCGTGGACGCCATGCTCGACCTCGCGGTCGCCGATAATTTGAAGACCGAATTCTACACGACGATTGGCTGCAGCTTACCGTACCTGTCCGAGATCGTGCGTTCGGATCTGACGCTGCTCGGTGTGTCCGACGGCGGCGCGCATACCAAATTTTTCACTGCCGGACGGTACCCGACCGAGACCATCGAGAAGCTCGTGCGAGAAAACCAGGTTATGAGTCTGGAAGAGGCGCATTGGAAACTCAGCGCCTTGCCCGCGTGGTGCGCGGGTTTCCATGATCGCGGCACGATCCGTGAGGGCGCGCCGGCGGACATGGTTGTGTACGATTACGACAAAATCAAAGTCCTGCCCATGGAGATTGCCCATGATATGCCGGGCAATGAATGGCGGCGCGTGCAAAAGGCCGAAGGATATCATTATGTGCTCGTCAATGGCGAAGCGACGATTCAGGATGATAAGCCTACCGGAGCCGCTTCTGGGAAACTCCTGCGCCACGGGCAGGGGTGAGCGACGGAGATTTGAAATAAAGACAGAGAAGTGAGATAGAGACGGAAGGGCGGCCTCTGTTTCCTGTCTCTGTCTTTTTTTCTTCTCTGCCTGTTGATAGATGTAGGGCGTGTTTCACGCGCCCTTTGTCGACGCGTAGAGCGCGCCCTTCGATCCTCCTGGCCGACTGAACCGTTTATGAGCACAACTCGATTGCCTGAGACAATTACCAAACGTTTACGTTTACCTTTAATCGCGGCGCCGATGCTTTCAGTGTCAGGACCTGACCTGGTCATTGCCGCCTGTTGTCGCGGCGTGATCGGCGGGTTTCCCGTCGCCAATGCCCGCACGATCGAAGGGCTGCAGGCGTGGCTGCGGCAAATCGAAACCGCACTCGGCAATGCAGCCGAAGCGCACCCTGAGTTGCCGCCAGCTCCCTTCTGTCCCAATTTGATCATCAAGCGTGCGGAGATGAAGGCTGAACTCGCCTGCCTGGTGCAGCATCGCGTCGAAATGGTGATCACTAGCGTGGGGTCGCCGGTTGAAGCGATCGGCCCTCTGCACGACGTTGGCTGCCTGGTGTTTGCTGATGTCGCCACTTTGCGCCACGCCGAGAAGGCGATTGCCGCGGGAGTGGACGGTCTTGTCCTCTTAGCGGCTGGAGCGGGAGGACAAACCGGCTGGATGAATCCACTGGCTTTTGTTCGCGCCGTTCGCCATCTGTATGACGGTCCAATCGTGCTTGCGGGTGGCGTCTCTGACGGATACGCCTTATGGACCGCGCACGTACTGGATTGTGATCTGGCGTACATGGGCACGAAATTCATCGCCACGAATGAAAGCCTGGCGGACCCGGCCTACAAGCACATGCTGGTCGAATCGAGCATGGATGACGTCATGCTGACGCAGGCGTTCACGGGCTTGGATACGAACATGCTCAGACCGTCGATCATTGCCTCAGGGCTGGACCCGGCGAGTCTGCCGCCGCGCGTCTCGGTCGAGGAAGCAGCCAAGAACTTCAGTCACGAAGCGTTACGTCCTGGTCCACGACGGTACAAGGACATCTGGAGCGCTGGTCATTCAGTCTCGGGGGTTACTCGTATACAGAGCGCCGTCGAGCTTATTGAACAGACGTGGCGAGAGTACCAAGACGCCCGCTCCCACACTGCTCGTCTGTTACAAAAGTAACCGTTGGTGATGAGCCTTACCTCCTGATATGAACGCCGCTTATTTTCCGTGGCGCAATAACTCCATCATCTCATAGCGACGCGGCGACTCGTCATTCTTAAACGTTTGTTTCCTTGCAATGAACTGCGATGCGCTCTCTTGACCGAGACTCACCCAGGTTGCTCCCATGGGAACTGGCACCTGTTTTCCTCGTGCGCCGGGAACGAAGTCCGGATGCCCGTGAATAATCAGACCCAGGCGGATGAATTCATCCTGCGCATTGTAACTGAGAGTACATAAGGGCGCGTAAGTCTGTGCATCCAGATAGAAGAGTCGCTTAGCGTAGGGATGTGAGCCTTTCGGCCCCGCTTCCAGCACCACCACGCGGCGCAGCTCCCAGGGTGCGTTCGGATACCAGGCTCCTTTTCCG
>JBFWZL010000346.1:0-2577 GCA_050185455.1 Binatia bacterium
TCCGCAGTATTCGACCCAACCTGAAGAAATACGATTCCGCCGATAATACAAACGCCGCCAAAGACGCCGTAGCACGCCCACAGTGGCAACGTTGTAAAATCCCGCAGCACATGAGTCAACATTAAAAGAACGAGAACGCCTCCCATGGTAAGAATACTGAATCCAACCCCAAGCGAAAGAGCCGCTGACTTTGTCTGTTGCAGCTCATTTCGCATCTCCAGTCTTGCCAGCGTGAGTTCCTTGGTAAAGAGATCTTTTGTATCGGTGATAATGTCCCCAATAAGTCTACTAAAACTCACTTTCTGCGAAGAGGGAAAGTTTTGTGGCATATTATCGCTCCCCACGTCGTGCAAAGAGATAACCAACCCCAACTCCGACTAACAATGAGGGAAGAGGATAGCGGCGGACGAGCGAGGCAAGATCTTGCGTCATGTTCGCAAAATCATTTTTTTGTAAGTAGAGACCTGCAGATTCTACCTGGTCCGCCACGGTGGTAGCTGCCGAAGCGATAACACCGCTTTGTGGCGCATTCTCCCGAATGTCGTCCGCTAGCGACTGCATCTGCTCACCAACGGCGACCGTAGCAGTTTTTACTTGTTCCGCTGCAGTCTCACTGAACTCTTGCACGGTGGACCCAAGAGCATTGCCCACCTCCGCAGCCTGCTTCGCGGCATACGCGGCAGTTTCTTCGACCGACTGACGCGCGTTGTTAACTGTATTCTCGAGACGTGAGCGTGTCTCCTGCATACGGCGTTCAATTTCTTCTTGCGCCTTTTCACGCGCATATCCGTATTTTCGTTGTAATAGTCCGACAAGTCGATCCTTCTGACCGGCAATATACTCGATATCATCCTCGGTAAGTTTCCCCCACCACGAACGAAGTGAGCCGCGTGTCTCTTTCCACCAACCCGCGAAAACATCTGAGTTCAACCTTTCCTTGTCTCTCTCTTGCGAATAATCTTCCATGAGTCTGTTCCTCCTTACATTACATTGTACACATATTACTCAATATGCTTGCCCGAGATACATCGCAATTCAGGGGCCAATCTCTCCAAGAAGAAAAACGTAACGAGTTTGCGCCCTAGGCTCATGTTTGTCTGAAAGTTGTGACAGCTTGTCTCACCTTTCAGACAAAAAAAAGGAAAAACTCATAAAGAGCAAATATAGGAGAGATAGCTGGGTCTATAAGACTGGTATACGAATTGCTCAATTACAGACGGTAGTGACAAATACAGTCAAGGAGTAATAACAATGGAAAAGCATCCTGGCCAGGTCCGTGAGGAAATCGAGACAACGCGTGAGGCTTTGAGCGAAAAACTCGAGCTTCTGGAAGGACGTGCTCGTGATACCATCGAGCATACGAAAGACAGAGTGAAACAAACGTTTGAACTTAACTATCACATGGAACAGCGGCCCTGGACAATGCTGGGGATGGCAGTAGCGTGTGGCTATTTTCTTGGACATCTTTCCACGCTGCAGGAGAAAGCCCGAGAGCGTACAGCCCTTTATTCAGGACCTCTCCCGTTCTTCTCTCCCCCGATACGGTCAGAGGCCCCCAATACGCCCCGGGAAAAGGAGCCTGATGAATTTAAGAAACGAACTGGCAATCGTGCTTGGGTGCTTGAAGAATTTCATGGTGAAATTGCCCTCATAAAAGGGGCGGCGCTCGGCGCGGTATCTTCGCTCGTTCGTGATATGGTTAAACAAGCTGTTCCTCACCTGACTGCCGCGCTTAATCTACAAGGCAATAAAGGGAACTTGCCTCCGGCTTCCCCTTCGTCTTCACCAAGGAACGGAAAAGCGGGTCCTCAACAATCGCCGGCGGACTATCCGAAAAACTATGCTTCGTAGCCCAATCCGCGGACTTCAAATATAACACAAAAGAGGGCCAGTACTGGAGCAACCATAACAAGACGGAACCTATGCAGCCTCACAATATGATTCTTGAGGGTTTACGAAAGCAGACTAAACCCTATCATGATAAGCTGGAGACGGGGTTAGGGCTTTTCAATCGTCCATTAAATATGGAGGACTATTGCTTGCTTTTGAAGCAAATGTACGGTTTATATGCTCCGTTCGAAGAGCTTCTCTACCGAGTGGCTCTCAGCGAGAAAGTAGACTTCGATTTTCGCGCAAGAAGGAAAATCCCTCTTCTCATGCAAGATCTGTTGGCGTGTGGCTTAACGATCTCTGAACTTGACGCGGTTCCCGTCTGCTCGGATCTCCCGCCTTTTGCATATGGATCTCATGTTTTTGGATGCGCTTATGTGATGGAAGGAGCTACCTTGGGTGGCCAAGTCATCCTGAAAACGCTAGGTCCTAGCCTCGGTATTACTGCGACGCGGAAGGGATCCTTTTTTAATAGCTACGGCTCCCAAGTCGGAGCGCAGTGGCGGTTATTTTGCCAAGCCTTGGTGTCTTACACTGATTCTACCGAACGCTATAAAGAACTGACGTACGCGGCCTGCACCACATTTTTAACCTTTTGTCAGTGGCTTACACCACCAGGAGGGGAGCTATGAGCCTACTGGGCAACCCCTCCACTCAAACAGTGGACTTGGAGAACTGTGATCAAGA
>JBFWZL010000346.1:2677-7243 GCA_050185455.1 Binatia bacterium
CTGACGTACGCGGCCTGCACCACATTTTTAACCTTTTGTCAGTGGCTTACACCACCAGGAGGGGAGCTATGAGCCTACTGGGCAACCCCTCCACTCAAACAGTGGACTTGGAGAACTGTGATCAAGAACCCATTCACATTCCGGGGCGCATTCAATCTCATGGCGTCCTCTTTGTGCTAGATGAAACCACGCTGACCATTCGCCAGATTAGCGCAAATACGCCCAGTGTTTTGAGCCTGGAGCCTGGAGATTTGTTAGATGAGCCGGTCAGCTCTTTATTTGATTCATCTGCCCTTACGTACTTTCTCAATTGCATTCATAAAGAAGACTTGGAAGCCAATCCGATCTATCTCGCGACCCTGCGCACTAACAATGACCACGTGTTCGATGGCATCGTGCACCGTTACGATGGACTGTTAGTAGTAGAATTAGAACCGTCGCTGGCATCATCCTCAACGCGAGGCGTAGTGGACCCAGTCAGTTCTTTGCGCACTAGCTTGATCTCGTTACAACGAACGGCGACTCTTCAAGAACTTGCCCGGCTTATCACTCGACAGGTGCGCGCCTTGACTGGCTTTGATCGGGTGATGATCTATAAATTCCAAGCTGATGAAAGCGGTGCGGTTATTGCCGAAGATGCAGCTCCGGAACTACCCTCATATTTAGGACTCCATTATCCTGCCTCAGATATTCCGCGCCAGGCGCGGATCTTGTATTTGCGCAACTGGTTGCGATTAATCGTTAATCTGGCTGACGAGCCCGCCCCATTGACGCCGGAGATTAATCCACTCACACAGCGCCCCTTGGATATGAGTTATGCCACCCTGCGCAGTGTTTCTCCTATCCATATTGAATATTTACGTAATATGGGGGCTACCGCGTCGATGTCAATTTCTTTGATTAAGGAAGGAACGCTGTGGGGCCTGATCGCTTGTCACCATTATAGCGGCGCCAAATATATACCATACGACCTCCGTGTGGCATGCGAACTGTTGGGGCAAATGGTTTCGATGCAGCTGAAAACTAAAGAAGAGCAACAAGACATCGTGTATGCGCAAACATTACAGCAACGATCTTCGCGGTTCCTGGAGTATATGGCGCAAGAGGACCGCTTCATCGATGGTCTCACTCAACACGCCCCCAATTTATTGCAATTTCTTGATGCCGAAGGAGCCGCGGTCGCAGCTGAGGGGGAGTTGAGGCTTCTAGGGAAGACGCCCTCAGAACACGAGGTTCGGGAATTAATTGAATGGTTAGCCGCTTCAACCACCGAAGATGTGTTCGTGACCCACACGCTCCCCTCGTTCTATGGGAAAGCTGTAGCTTATAAAGATATCGCCTGCGGTCTTATGGCGGCCTCAATCTCTCGTAGTCAAAAAGAATATCTGCTGTGGTTCCGTCCAGAGGTGTTGCAGGTTGTGCACTGGGCGGGAGACCCAACAAAATCCATTGAGCGCACTGGTGACGGCGTGCGTCTGTCGCCGCGCAAATCGTTCGCAGCTTGGCAAGAGACCGTGCGTTTGCAGTCTCTCCCCTGGAAAAAATATGAACAAGCCGCCGCTGCGGCCTTACGCACCGCCATTCGCGATGTTATTTTGCACTCCGCCAGACAACTTGCAACGACACATGCGGAACTTGTGCGTAAAAATGAAGAGCTTGACGCCTTTGTGTACGCGATCTCTCATGATCTCCGCGAGCCACTGCGTGGCATTCACCACTATGCGGAATTCCTTCTAGAAGATCAGGCGCCTCAGCTTAATACCGAAGGACAAGAGCGATTACGCACGATGAGCCATTTAACGGAGCGTATGGAGTCGATGCTCTCGTCTCTTCTGCAGTACTCGCGGTTTGGAAAGAATGCCTTACGCTTTCAAACAATCTCGCTCGATGACGTTGTCCGAGATGCGCTTGCTATATTGCATGCGTCCTTAGAAGACCGACACATACAAATACGAACACCTCATCCGCTTCCCCTTGTACGGTGTGACCCAACCCAGATGCTGGAAGTGTTAGTGAACCTACTCAGCAACGCCATAAAATATAATGACAAAGAGGAAGGTTGGATCGAAGTCGGCTATATAGACCATCAGGGAAACGAACCTGAACAGAATGATTCGCTTTCCTTTGTCTTTTATGTGCGAGATAATGGTATTGGTATTCGCGAGCAACATTACGATGAGATTTTTCATCTTTTTCGCCGCCTGCATTCTCGGGATGCGTTTGGGGGGGGGAATGGCGCCGGATTAACGATTGTAAAAAAAATACTGGAACGACATGGAGGAAGGATCTGGGTAGAATCCGCTCTTGGAGTCGGCTCGACGTTCTACTTTACGCTAAAGGGGGATACCGCCGATGGACCTCGATAAAGGACAACCACATCTCCTTATAGTTGAAGATGATGATATCGATTTCGAGACCTTTGTTCGTCTCGCTCGCAAGAGTGCGGCTGCTCATCCAGTGCAGATCCAACGCTGCGCCAATGGAGAAGAGGCCCTCGATTGTCTCTATGGCCGCGGTCCATATCATCAGGAGCCGACAAGAGAACACCCGCGGCTTATTTTTCTGGATCTGAACTTGCCGAAATGCGACGGTCGTGCAGTGTTGCAAGCTCGGGAGCAAGATCCAAACTTACGGACAATTCCAGTTATCGTTCTTTCAGCGTCAGACAATACTGACGATGTTAAATTCTGTTATCAACATGGGGCAAACAGTTACTTGACCAAGCAATTTAATTTAGAGCAGTTTGCTAACGCCCTGAATACAACCTTTAGCTATTGGTTAACGTCTGTCATTTTACCCCCTCCTGCATGAAAGAATGTCCAAGTCGCAAAGAAAAATTTTATTGATCGATGATAGTCCTGAGGACCGTCTTATTTTGCGGCGGTACCTAGGGCTCGATCCCGCCTATGAGTATGAGATATGGGACACTGCGAGCGCAGAAGCAGGATTGGCTCTGTCGCAGAGCCTACATCCCGACTGCATCGTCGTAGATTATAAACTTCCTGACTTTGATGGCGGAGAGTTTCTTCGACGTCTGCGCGCGCACGAGGGCTTCATGCCGTGTGGTGTCATTGTATTGAGCGGCGACGATAATGAAACTGTCATCATAGATTCCCTCAGAAGTGGGGCGCACGATTATTTATTCAAAGGACGCTTGAACGCCACCGGCATTTGGGAGGCGCTCACGCAAGCTATCTCCAGGGCTAATCTAGAGCGGGGCATTGTTCAGCAGCACCGGAGTTTGTTGCAAAGGAATCAGGAACTCGAATGGAAAAATCAGAGCCTGGAGCAATCAGTGGAAGGCCTGCAGGCAAAAAGCAACGAGTTAGAGGATATCATCCAAAAACGCACAGAAGAGCTGAACAACGCAAATAACACTTTGACCATGCAAGCGCTCGTCTTACAAAATATGATCGAGGGAGTTAGCGTCGCAGACGAATTCGCCACTCTGGTGTTTGTCAACACGGCGCTTGAAAAGATGTTCGGTTACCAACCTGGTGAGTTGGTCGGCCAGGGTATTTCCATATTGAATGCCGGTTCATCGGACGAAAAGAACAAAGTGCAGCGTAAAATATTTGATCATCTGGCCCTTGTTGGAGAATGGCGGGGTGAAATACAAAACCGGACAAAAACCGGAGATCCGCTGACCACGTATGCCCGAACAAGCAAATTGACGATAAATGGGAAAAACTATTTTGTCAGCGTGCAGGAAGATATCACCGAACGCAGGCGTATCGAAAGAGAGTTGCAGGACCGGGAGCGTCTCGCCAACATTGGCTCCACCTCCGTACGACTCACGCATGAGATTGGCAATCGTCTCAATGGTATTTCGACGAGTTTGCAGCTCTTAGAGAGACAACTCGCCAAACAATCCGCCCCTAAAGATAGGATATTGTCCGAAATAGTAAACGACCTGGGAGACGAAACTTTCCGGTTGACCACGGTGCTACAAGATCTCCGAACACTCGCGACTCCCCATCACTTATATTTGCAAACAATTGATCTTCTGATGGTGATACAAAATATTCTGCAGGCGCAAGAACGACAACTTACCGCCGCTGGAATCCATGTTGAGACCAGCACTGCAGCCACTGCAGTGCTGGTGCAGGCCGATCAACAAAAACTTTTTCAAGTGTTCAGGAATCTTCTTGATAATGCGGTGGAGGCCATGCCGCAAGGCGGTGTATTGACGATTACCACAGTTGTTAAACAAGAAAAGGTCCGGGTAGAAATCCAAGATACGGGCCCAGGCGTACCCCTTGATGTTAATATCTGGGAGCCATTTGTCACGAACAAACCTGGAGGGACTGGTCTCGGCCTCACGGTAGCGCAACTATTAGTGGCTGCTCACAACGGTGCTCTCAGTTGCGTAAGCCCTCCCGGGCAAGGAGCAACCTTTCTCCTAGAACTGCCTATCGCTTCTTCAGCTCAGGAGAATGATTCTTCCCCCATCTCTACTGAACTGCCAACGCCGCAACAATCCTCGTTAGGACGTCATCAAAGTCAAAAGGCTTCGCGATAATATAACGCACTCCTACCTCTTTGCCTCTCCTCAGAACTTGCGGA
>JBFWZL010000347.1:0-7242 GCA_050185455.1 Binatia bacterium
GTGGGGTGCGTTGAGACCTTCGAGTCTTTGCCTCTACGGATTTACTAGGTTCTATAGACTTTCTCGACTCTGTGGACTTGGCTTCGCGGACTCTTCTAAGCAGGTGGGTGATGAGCCCGCTAGTTAGCCGAGCGATTATTTCTGTACCGAAACCGAAGCAGCAGTAAGTTGGTCGCGGAAACGATAGTCCCGTCCAAAATTGACGGTTTTCTTCGTCAATTCGTAAACCTGTGAGACTAAGACTCTCGCTTCTTGCCACGTTTCGAGTTCTTCAAATCGCTCAATCCCCATAAGCGATTCATTAATCCTTACTCACTCTATGAGCACAGCAAACTTATTTTTTCTCCGCCTCTTTTGCCCGTTTCGCCGCCGTCCAACCTTCACGCACTTGTTCTTGCCGTGAGTTAAAGACGAGCGCTCCAGCTGGAACGTCATGCCGCACGGTGGTGGCGGTAGCGATATACACGTCGTCGTTGATAGTGATTGGCGCCACGAGCGTGCTATCGGACCCGACCTGCACACGATCGCCGATTTTTGTCTTGTGCTTGCGAAAACCGTCGTAATTGCAGGTGATAGTTCCCGCGCCGATATTGGCGTCGCGGCCAATTTCAGCATCGCCGATATAGGCTAGATGTTTTGCCTTCGTATGCTCGCCAATTAGCGATTTTTTCACTTCGACAAAATTACCCACCTCTGCTCGCGGAGCTAACACCGCGCCGCCGCGCAGATGGGAAAACGGACCGACGTCGGTATAATCCCCTAGCTCACTTTCATTCAATACAACCGAGAAACGAACGTGCGCATCGTTACCGATCCGGCTGTCAATGATATAGGCGCTCCCGTCTATGCGGCAGCGTTCGCCGATCGCGGTCTTGCCTCTCAGTTGTGTATTGGGGCCGATAACGGTGTCTTGGCCAATAGTGACCTCTTCGTCGATGTACACGGTCTCCGGGTCTTCAAAGGTCACGCCGGCGGTCATCCAATGACTGCGGAGTTGAGCTTGTCGAGTTCTTTCCATAATGGCGAGATCCTCCCGAGAGTTAATACCACCCACCTCACTAGGGTCAGGCGCGAGCACTACCTGCGTCGGCAGGCCCACACTGACTGCTTGAGCGACAATGTCTGTTAGATAATATTCTCCCTGCGCGTTGAGGGGTTGTAAACGTTCAAGGGTGGAGAACAAAAAGTCTGCTCGAACACAGTAGATGCCGGTGTTGATTTCACGGATCGCACGTTCTTCGTCCGATGCGTCTCGCGCTTCCACGATTCTAAGAACGCTTCCGTCAGCTGCGCGGATTACACGACCATACTGCGCCGGATCATCAAGATTGACGGTAAGAACTGAAAGTGAAGCTTGACGATCCCGATGGTGTTGAACAAACGCCGACAAAGTAGTGCTTGTCAGCAGCGGTGTATCACCGCAGACAATGAGAATATTTCCCTGAAAATCCCGAAAATGGGCGCGCGCCGCGCGCACCGCGTCGCCCGTGCCGCGCTGCTCCTTTTGCAAGGCGAACTGCACCCCCTCTTTCCCACATTGACGTTGGACCTCATCGGCTTGGTGTCCGACGACAACGACAAGTGTATCCGGATGCAAGCGGTGGGTTGCGTTAATGACACGCGTCAATAGCGGTTGGCCGGCCAGGCGATGCAAGACTTTCGCGTACGCTGAGCGCATGCGTTTGCCGAGACCAGCCGCGAGAATCACCACCCCAAATCGTTCCATAAGCGTTTTCTTCCAATCCAGATTTAGGATTGCAAGCCAGTTTCTTCTCTCCAGGAATTTTATCGGCGAGTTCCCAAAAATCCAAAGTCAGCACTGAAGATATGTTTGGCCATGCAAAAGATAAGGCGTTGCGGACGGTTCCTGCTTTTCCTACGCGTGTGGACGAGAGGGTAAACTCTCAAACCAAGGAAGGACAAGCTTCTCGTTAATGGAGTAGGTATACGCATGTCCCCATTCCGGTAGTTCCTTATAAATGACATTGAACCCGGACTGATCTAGCAAGGCATGCGTCCGCCGCGCCATGGCAACGGGAAAAATAAAATCCTTTTCTCCGTGGACCATGAAGACCGGCAATGCCTTGCTCTGCTCCAGATCGAAGAGTGCGATGAATTCGCCCGCCGCCGCAATCGGGGCGATACCGGCAAACAGCTTTGGACAGCTGAGGCCGAGGGCAAAACTGAAGGTTCCTCCATCAGACAAGCCAGTCGTGAACAACCGGCCTGTGTCAATAGCGTACTCATCCAATAGCTCTTCAACTATGGAAAGAATCGAACGAATATCGACTCCCGGTTGCATGAGTGACCATGTTTGATCGAGTGATTTCGGCGAGAGCACGATATAGCCTTTGCTTTTTGCCGGTCGCAACCAGGTTAAGAGGTAGTCATCCCCTCGACCGTGTCCGCCATGCATGGCAATAATCATTGGCCACCGTCGGCTTGGATCATAATTTTCCGGAACATACAGAGAATATTCTCCGTGTTCCTTAGTGACTGGGCGGTGCTGTAAACCAGTAGCCGCCGTTACTCCGATAACAGGAGTTTCCAGCTCGGTTAAACGAGACGCCTCTTCCGGTAGCAACCAGTACTGTTGCAGTATCGGTAGTTGGTTCCGTAGGCTGTATAATTGATATTTCCCCTGAGAAAATGCCCGCCGACTTTGAAAGTAAGAGACGATAAAATTGAACTCCGATCCAGTCAAAAAAGAAGTGTACGCATCTTCCAGCTGGGCAAGCGTTTCTCGCCACTGTTGGTGAAACACTTGGAGTTCAGGCGGAGGGGATAACTCGTCTAAGGCAGAATTAAATGGGGGGAAAAGGTCACCCACCGTATCGTATAGCTCTTGTTTATGCTGTTTAATTTTTCCGAAATGCAGTTTTTCTTGCAGAGATTCAAACGTACGCAAAAATAACAGAAGTTGCTCCTCCTGCTGGTGAATGGTTTCATGGTATCGTTCCATCGGAGTCGCCATGATGTATCTCCTCCTGCCTGTCCAAGGCTACAATCCCCCCCTCGCAGTTGCAAGTAGCAGGCTCGTATGTCAAGGTGCGGCGCTATGAAGCCTAAGGCTGAGACGACGACAGCGGCTTTGTTACGTCTGCTTCCGTCAGTGGAGAAACTCCTCACTGCTTTCCCTCTCGCTGCGCTGCTACAGCAATACCGCCATACTTACCTTGTTGAATCAGTGCGCGCGGTGCTCGCGCAAACTCGGCAGGCGATCATGAGTGGAACGATTCAGACGGCTCTTGAAGAGGATGAGCTGATTCGCCGCGTCGAGCAATATCTGAGGAATAAAGATCGTTCACCACTTCGGACGGTCGTCAATGCGACCGGCACCGTGTTGCACACCAACCTAGGGCGCGCCCTGCTCGCAAAAGCCGCTGTTGAGGAGGTTATACGGGCAGCGACTACACCAGTAACGCTCGAATATGACCTCGACGAAGGAGAGCGAGGAGAGCGAGACCGTGTGATCGAAGAAGATTTGCTGGCCCTGACTGGCGGCGAAGCGGCGACCATCGTGAATAATAACGCGGCTGCCGTCCTCCTAGCCTTGAATACGCTTGCGGAAGGAAGAGAAGGCATTGTTTCACGAGGAGAATTGATCGAGATTGGCGGATCATTCCGTATTCCCGACGTCATGCAGAAAAGCGGTGTTGTCTTGCGAGAAGTTGGGACCACGAATCGCACGCATATGCGGGACTATGCCGAAGCCATTGGCCCGCAAACCGGAGTGCTGCTGAAAGTGCACCCTAGCAACTACCGCATCATCGGTTTTTCCAGTGGCGTGTCATTAGCAGAGCTTGTCGCGTTAGGTCGTGAGCACGCCATTCCCATCATGGAAGATTTGGGAGCCGGGGCGCTGATTGATCTGCCCGCGTATGGCTTGCCGAAAGAGCCAGTCGTTGCTGAACGTGTTGCCGCCGGAGCGGACGTTGTCACTTTCAGTGGGGACAAACTGCTGGGTGGGCCGCAGGCCGGACTTATTGTCGGTCGGAAAGAATGGATCGCCCGTATTAAGCAGAATCCTCTCAAGCGAGCATTACGTCCGGATAAGCTGACGCTTGCCGCATTGAGCGGGACGTTGCGCTTGTATCGTCGGTCGCCGGATTTAGCCGCGGAGCTGCCAACCCTGCGGTGGCTGACGCGATCGCGAGAGGAGATGGACGCAATAGCTGTTGCGGCGCTTCCGCTGCTGCAGAAGCATCTTGGCGGTGGATTCTCACTGACTGTTGAGGAGGCGAAAGCGCAAATCGGCAGCGGCGCTTTACCTGAAGAAAATATCCCGAGTCGAGTTATCGCCATTCGTCATCCGAACATAACAGCGGAGAAGATTGCTGCACGCTTTCGTGCGGCTGATCCTCCCATACTCGGAAGAATTCATGGTAATGCGTTTTTGCTGGATTTACGGGGAATTTTTGCGGCGGAAGAGATCATTCCCAGAGAAGTCTGACCCGTTCGGCTGCAGATCCGCTTTTTCCTAGTGAGAGGGCTTGTCCTGAGCGTAGTTAGAGGGGAATGGGGCACAGGGGCGCATCGGCAGTGATGATATGGCGGAGAAGGGATGGAGTCGAACCATCCGCGCAACGTTACGCCACGCAACTCGGTTTTGAAGACCGGTGGAGCCACCGGGCCCCATCCTTCTCCACATAGTGAAATCAGGCACTTAACACGTTGAACGGATAGAGTCCAGGTCTGTGGGACAACGATGTTGCGCCAAAGTCGCACGGAGCGCTTGCCACGAGCGCTCCGTGCGTATCTCAAGGAAGGGTTTGTTAGAGCAACTGAACACTTCCTATTAGCATTGCCTTTGCGAAGTTGCGGGCAAGAGTTGTCCTTAAACTGAAACCAGGTAAGCTATGCATGAATATGAAGCAAGCAGCGAAACCCACTGTTTCTCTGTCCGAGCGAGAACGCATTGCCAGGGAGTGGCTTCCTCGTTATACAGGCATGCGCCTCAATGAATTTGGCGATTACATTCTATTAATGAATTTTCGGCATTATCTTCACCGGTTCGCTCAGCAGTTCGATTGCGCCATATATGGTGAGGACCGCCCCATGCAGGCGGCCACCAATTCCCTCGGCTTGACGATCATTAACTTTGGCATGGGATCCGCCAACGCAGCGACCATTATGGACTTGCTACTCGCGCGCCATCCGAGAGGCGTACTATTTTTGGGAAAGTGCGGGGGGCTGAAAACGTCGAGCGAAATCGGTTATTTTATCCTGCCCATTGCCGCCATTCGCGGAGAAGGAACCAGCAACGATTACTTTCCGCCGGAAGTGCCTGCGCTCCCCTCCTTCAAACTGCACAAGTTCGTATCAGAGAAGATCATCAAGCATGGGTGTGAATACCGCACCGGCGTGGTCTACACAACCAATCGTCGCCTGTGGGAACATGACACGGAGTTTTTGCAAAAACTGCAACTCATGACCTGTATGGCCATTGATATGGAAACTGCCACTCTGTTCATTGTCGGTCATTACAACGAAATTGCTCGCGGCGCGTTGCTCCTAGTTTCGGACGTGCCACTGACGCCCGAAGGGGTGAAGACTGAGGAGTCGGATACCTTGGTCACGGCCCAGTGGGCTGACCTTCATCTCCAAATCGGTATTGAAGCCATGACGGAAATTGGTGAACGAGGGGAAAAGATCAAGCACTTTCGGTACTGATCGTTCTTTCGTGTCCTCCTAACCATCCAGTAAGAACCGTCAAAAAACACGCCAGTGACTACTCAGGCCGCAGCTTTACGCTATGCCGTACGCCTTCCAGTGGTGCTGAAATATGTCGGACAGCTCTGCCTCGTCTTGGCGGCGCTTACAGGTGTACTCCTGGGCGTCTCTCTCTTGTGCAGGGAGGCTACGTTCAGTGTGAGATATGCGATTGTAAGCGGCGGTTTGGTGATTTTTGGCGCTCAGCTGTCTCGACTGCATTCGCCAGCGCGTGTCCAGATGAATGAAGGAATGGTGGTGGTGGCGCTGGTTTTTCTTTTGGCTCCGCTACTCATGGCCTACCCTCTCATGGCGGCGGGACTAAATTTTGTGGACGCGCTGTTCGAGGCAATTTCTGGCGTGACGACAACTGGTCTGAGTACGTTGGCAACGGTCGAAGACAAACCTGCATCGTTCCTGTTCGCTCGCGCCTGGATGCAGTGGTATGGCGGGTTGGGCATCGTCGTGCTCTCGCTAGCATTAGTGGTTGAACCAGGTCTGGCGGCTAAAGGGTTAGCCATGACAGAATCCGGACAAGACGACTTGGTTGGCGGCGCCAGAGCACATGCCCGCCGTGTTCTCTTTGTCTATAGTTTGCTGACCGCCGGCGGTATTGTCGGTTTATGGCTGTTACAGGTAGGGCCGTTCAATGCGGTGGTCTATACGTTAGCAGCGGTCTCGACAGGAGGATTTGCCGCGCATGATCAGAGCATCGCTGGCCTCGGAGGCTGGTCTGTTCAAGGAGCGGTCATCTTGTTATGTTTTCTTGGCGCGTTGCCTTTTGCTCTCTATTATCACGCCCATAACAAACGGGAAGCTGTACATGTTTTGCAAATGCAAACGCTCTTGACCAGTGGAGTGCTGATAACTTTCCTGGTAGGGCTATATATGCGCATTACGCAGGGCGCCTCATGGTCGGAGGCCCTATATCATGCGCCGCTGTTGGCATTTTCAGCGCAAACGACGGCGGGTTTCTCCACCACGTCTCTTGCCGAGATTGACGCCGCAGCCAAACTGGCGCTCATTTTTGCCATGATAATTGGCGGCGGTGCGGGCTCCACAGCGGGTGGTTTTAAGATCCTGCGTCTCGTAATTGTCCTACGCCTCATACAACTAGCCATCGTGCGAACGGGTATGGCCAAACACGCAGTGATCGAGCCAAGATTACAAGGCCGACGTTTGCTAGAACATGAGCTGCAGGACGCACTCCTCCTCATTGTACTCTTCTTAATGGTTATTTTTGTGTCTTGGCTGCCATTCGTGATGTTCGGGTATAATCCGCTTGACGCTTTATTTGAGGTGGTGTCCGCGACTGGCACAGTGGGACTCTCGTCCGGGATTACCAGTACGGAGCTACCGCTTGTACTTAAAGCGGTGCTAGGCCTCGACATGCTATTAGGAAGACTGGAGATCGTTGCTTGGTTGGTGTTGATCTATCCGTCCACTTGGTTGGGGAAAAGAGCGGAGCGTGTATGAGAATTGTCTTTATCGGCGCAGGGGAAATTACGGTGAGAACGGCGCGTTCACTTA
>JBFWZL010000348.1:0-7182 GCA_050185455.1 Binatia bacterium
AACTGAACTGCGCCGTGAAGTGACAGAGCAGATTTTTCTTGAGGCGCTAAAACGCGGTCTGCTGGTGATGGGATACCTGGCGCGCATGCGTCTCAACCCGCCGCTGACCATCTCCATGGAATTGGCTGATACTGGTCTGGCCATTCTCGATGAAGTCTTTCAACTCATCGCGGATAAGGTGGATTACAAGGCGTGACGTATCGGGGCGCGATTGTGGGCTTCGGCGGTGTCGCGGTTGAGGGGCATCTTCCGGCGTGGAGGCGGAATCACGAATTCGAATTGGTGGCGGTTGTCGACCCGTCTCCTGAACGTCGGACCCTCGCGTGCACCCTCCTCCCTGGGGTGGCGTGCTACCAAAACCTGGATGATTGTTTTGCTCATGAGAAAATCGACTTCGTCGACATCTGCTCGCCGCCGTTGCTGCACGATGAAGCGTTGCTCCACGCCTGTGACCAGAAGGTGCATATTCTGTGCGAAAAACCTTTGACCCTCTCTATTGATGTTTTTGCGCGCCTCCGACGGTACGTTGTTGAATGCAACCGCGCGGTGTTTACCGTACACAACTGGCAGTATGCGCCTTTGTTTCAGCTGATGCAGTCGATCCTCGACGCTGGGACTATCGGGGAACCGGAATATCTGGAATGGAGAACCTTGCGGACTCGGCCTGCGGGTACAGCACAAGATGGGCTAGGAGCTTGGCGGTCGGATCGCCGTATTGCCGGCGGTGGAATCCTGATCGATCATGGCTGGCACTTGTTCTATCTCGCGCCCTGGCTCTTGCACAGGGAGCCAGCCGCTATCGCCGTGCAGCTTGGGCAAGAGGATACTCAAGGTCTGGAGACCTCCGCACAAGGGAGAATCCTCTGTGGAGAAGTGGAGGTGCAATTCCATCTCACCTGGACTGCGGAGCGCCGAGAAAACGCGGGACTTATGCGGGGAACGGCAGGAAGTATTGCTTTCGATGCGTCTTCACTGCGGATCTCGCGGCCTGGGGAACCTATCCGTGGGCAGCGTGTTGTCGAATCTCTTGTCGCTTCTTCTTATCATCCGGAATGGTTCGCGCCATTGGTCCAGGATTTCCACCGAGCCCTGGAAGAACCTCAATACCGAGAAGCCAACCTGCGCGCCGCTGCTACCTGTCTTGCTCTTACAGGACAGGGCTATGAGTCACACCGACGGGGGGGAGTAGAGCTGCCAATTCTGCTGGCTTGAACGGGGCTCGACGTCCCATTGTTGGCAGTGGCGCTAACAAGGGATACTGCGACGAAACGGCGACCAGGCGAGAGGCTCAGTATCTTGAAAGAAAAAGGTAGGACACGGTGTTTGGCGACGCCTTTGCTCTTTAGGGCGCCAAGCTGATTTATTACTCCACTGTTCCCATATCCACTCCAGGTCCTCTTTCCCGAGGGGGGCGTACACAGCCTGACAGGATTCTCAGCGCCTTTGTCCGAGAGCCGAGATGTTTTTCAACAACCTCACTATGTTCGAGTAAAGGGGGCAAGCCCGTGTCGTCCGATGCCGTTAGCCCCCGGTTGAGAGCTGCTTCGACAAGCATTAGTCCTGTTTATAAGAGGAAAGGAGAGCGAATGCCGACGACCCAGGAATTACTGTCAGAAATCGTCAGGGATTTTGACGCGGTTTACCGCGCGTATGAAAGAGCAGGACTTTTGGCTGGAGAAGCCCATACCGAGGCGGCGAAAAAATTGTTAGGAGGCGGAGATGACCTCTATCGATTCAAGCGGGAGTTCCTCCTGGTAGAAGCACTCCTCCGTATTCGCGTCGGTCAGCTCGTATATGGAAGCAACGAACTCAGACATCTAGCGGTGTTTGGCGGGAATAACGTCGGCAAGAGCACTGTGGTGAACATTCTCGCCGGTGAAGAAGTGGCGAGCACGAGTCCTCATGGCGGGCACACACAACATGCTCAAGCTTTCTTCTCTCCTTTGGCGCGAACTCGGGGACGTCGCCTCTTCGGTGATAACCCATATGCCTTTCGCCGTTTTCATTCAGCGCCAATTGCTGCGTTGGATCGCACCCAGTTCGATCAATACGGCGAAGGCCGACTCTCTTCAGACGCCTTGCCTGAGCACGTTGTCCTGTGGGACATGCCCGACTGCGACTCCACCGAGTCGCGCCAATATATGTCCGCCGTGGTGGAAGCGGTGGCGTTGGCCGACGTGATTGTCTACGTGACGAGCGTCGAGAAATACGCCGTGTCGCATATGGTTGAATGGGTCTTTCTCCTCCATGAGGCTGGCGTCGCCTTCCTCGAATGTCTGAATAAAACCAGGCAGCGCGATCAAGCAGAAGTGATGAGGAGCCAATGTACGAGGCACTTCCCTGAAATGGCCCGTCAACTTGGTCTTCCCGCTCCTGACCCGCGAATGGTTGGGTTGAGATACCTCGTTGAGGGAAAAGAACAGGATCTTTGGGGGCCACATCATCCCGAGGCAGCCGAACTACGCTCCGCGGCGTTGGAGATGTTGCAGAGGTCAGACCGGGCAAGAGCCGGTATCGCAGCCCTCGACTTTTGCTTGCAGCGTGTAGAACGACTGCTAGAACCCGCCCGCATGGAGGTGCTGGCCACGGAGCAGTGGACAGTTGCGGTTGAGAACGCCATAAAAGATTTCAGCGCAGTGTACGAACAAGAATATCTCCACTCAGACAAAGTCATCGATCCGTTCAGCCGAGTAAACCTGGAAATCCTCAACCTCCTGGATCCAAACATTCCGGGATTGCACCAGGCATCGCAGGTAATTCGGTGGATCACTCGCTGGCCGGCGAAGCTCGTTTTGACGATTGGCCGCCACATGTTCAGCCTTTTGCCCGGCGATGATGAGGAGCACGTAAACAAACTCCCGCCCGAGCTGAAGGCGTATTCCGACGCTCACATGTTCGTGCTCAACAAGCTTGGAGCACTGATCGATAGCGCCAGTAAAGCTCCCCGGCGCCATCCGTTTTGGGACGCCTTGAGCGCCGCTTGGACGGAAGAGCTCAAACCGCTCAGCGAACAGTTTGGGAAGCGCATCCAGCATCACATGGCGGAGACGGACGCCGAGGTTAAGAAGACTGCGAGGGAAATTTATCAGGCGCTGGAACAACAGCCGTTCTTGCTCAACGCTTTGAGAAGCGTACGTGTGACCGCGAACGTGGCTGGCGCCGTGCTGGGATTTGTGATTCCTCATGGCAGTGGCGTAGCGCTCGACCTCCTTGAGGAAGCGGTCCTCGTGCCTTTGCTGATGACCGGCGTGGAAGCGGCGACAGCCGGAGCCGTGGAGTCGTTCGTGAGCGATCGTCGGCGGAGGCTGGTCGAGAAGCTCCAGCGTGACGCGTGCAACATCGCCGCCGAACTCTATCGTGATCCACTGTTGGAGATCGCGCATATGGTCATGAAGAAGACCGGCGCCCTCGGTGTTGATAAGGAGACTATTGAACGACTCCCCGATACGCTGGAACAGATTCAGGCACAGCTGACGAGGATAACCTAACAGCGTGTCTGCAAACTGAAGGAATCACATCATTGCGAGCGGAGCCAAGCAATCTTTGTCTGAAAAAGAGATTGCTTCGTCGCCTACAGCTCCTCGCAATGACACTTACTTTCCGGTTTTCAGACACGCACTAAATGGGACTGTGAGTATGGAATTGACACCACGCATTGACCCCACTTCTCTTGTGGAGAACATCCAGCGCTGGCTTGCAGAGCTCCGCGAACGTGACCTCGGCGATAACACTAGCCTCGATCAGCTGCAAACAACCCTGATGCAAGCGCAAGGAGAGCGGCTGGACGCGCCGGCTGACCCACTTCTTGTGGTCATGCTCTGTGGTCCGACCGCAGTCGGGAAGTCGAGTCTCATCAACGCGCTCGCCGGTGAAGAGATTTCCCGCCCGGGTCTCGGCGCGATGACGAAAGCGGCTGTATTGTATGTGCACGAGCAGGACGATCCGTCGCGCTTGTTCGAGTACGGCGAGGCCATAGGACAGTTGGCGCGGCAGCCTCATGCAATCGTTCGTCATCAGCGCGACGAACTCCTGCATAAGGTTCTCATTGATACCCCTGATATTGATAGTGTCATGCGACAGCATCGCGAACTGACGGCCGCACTCGTCCATGCCGCTGACCTCGTGTTGTTTATTGTGTCGCCGGAGAAATACAAAACCCTGGACGCCATGCGGTGGGTAGCTCAGCAGCGCGCGCAGCGTGCGCTGGCGTTTGTATTGAATAAATGGGATCGGGAAGGGATTGGTCTGCAATATGATCGCCGTGAAGAAGTGGTGAACGATTACCAACAGGTTCTTGCCGAGAGTGGGTTTCAGGCTCCCGTGCTGTTCAAAGTGTCGTCCCTCGTTGATGCACAGTCCAGGCATTCAGGCAATGGAATGGCGGAGAGGAGAGAAGAACAACTGGAAGAACTCAAGGCGTGGCTTGAGGCGGGTCTCGACCGATCCGCGTCAAAAATGATTCAGAACCGCCGTCGTCGAGTGGCTTGGGGACGAATTGCCGCCGCCCTGGCTGTAGTCGTTCCTTCTTCAATCCGAGGTGAAGGCTGGGTAAGCACTGCTGCCAAGACCATAACCGATTCACTCCGCGAGGGCCGGGCTCTGGCGCGGACGGCCATCGCCGCCGTCGCCGCAGACTTCATCGACCGCACCATGTGGCCTTCCACTCCGGGCCTGTTTGGCATCTATGCCCGGTTCCTGACTTGGTGTGCGTTAATGCGCTCGGGGTTGCGAATTGGTGGAACTGGAACGTCTGTCCTGAAATTGATCAGTGGAGTTTCATCTCGCCAGGGAACAGAGCATGGCGATTCTCGGTCGGAAGAAATTGTCTTCGGTTCTGCAGTCGCGGCATTGTTTCATGAGGTTACCAGCAAGCTTCTGCTCGATGTAGAGACGCGCGGGCTGCCGTTGCAACCCGTACGCTCCGGCTGGAAAGATACCGGGGCACGACTGACCACGCAGTTGTCCTTGCTGCCGGTGCACGTCGAAGGAGACCTTTTGGCTGACGTGAGTAAACGGTCCGTGCGACGTCTTGTGGGGATAGCCTGCTTAAGCGTGATCGAAGTAGCGCTGGGAATCGTTCTCCTCTTAACGTTCTGGCGGATGGGAGAAGGCTTCCTGCTGGGCGAGTACCTGAGTGGGCCTATACAAATGTTCAATGCTGTAAGCCTGATCGTTTCGCTGCTCTTCGCTGGTCATGTCATTGCTAATATCTTTTTTCCTTCCCTGCGGAACCGTTTTGCGAAGGAGCTGGGGCGGCGCACGGAGCTAACGGTAGAGGCGGCATGGCAAAAAGCACAGGACATTTTGCAGGAACATGTCGATGCGATCGACCGGCTAGCCCAGCAAGGCGGCGAGCTACTGCAAGGCATTGATTACAGTATTGAGTCGCTTACTCATCCCTTGGCAGACGACCGCGAACTCCAGCGTTTGTTCGGCGGAGAGGAGACGCTGGCCAAAGCCGCCTCCTCTCCGCCTGACGCGTTAGTTACCCTCTCGGACCAAGAAAAAATTCCTAAGTTTGAGTAAATGAACAAACTGGTTTGGCGCGCGACTGCTTCCCCCCGTCAACATAGCTGCGATACCTTGATATTTTAGCTTGCCTCGTGGTGTTAGAGGCAAGCTCATCTTATTCATTGTTCTCATCTTCTATCTTGGATTGACAAATCGGTGCATAGAGAACTAGCCAACTTTATTAATGCTGGTCTTGCGTATGTTAAATCTGGCTATAGCGTTGGCGGTGTCCATCCAATAGTTTCCCGGCTGAGTGCTTCCAAAGGTAGTCCAGGCCCACCTTTATGGCTTGCCACCTATTGACGAAGATCCTCCGCCCTTTCTTCCGGTGTCGCCGTCGCCCAAAATGGTAGAGGCTCAGATTCAGGATGTAGAACTAGAGTTCCATTGTACACTTTAACCACAAAACGTTTGTGCGGTTTCACTTGCTCCAGCACCTCGGCCGGCAGGGTAAGCGCGCCGTCTTCGCTAATTTCAACAACCTGGCTCATAGGGTTACCTCTTGGCTGATTGGCACATCGACGATCAGTCTCCTCTCGTTATTTCTGTAAAAACTCCACTGCCGCCGTGGCGATTTCGTCTTCCTGCCCTCAGAAAAAATGATCCGCTCCTTTAACGATGACAAGTTGCTTGGGATCGGGCAGCTGGTCCAGCAGGTTCTGTAACGCGGGGACTGGCGAGTAGTTGTCACGATCGCCGCTAATCAATAACTTCGGTTTGGTGACGTTGAGTAAGAATGACGGATCGCGCAATCCCAGCGGGAAGGCTACGCCGATCAATTTGTGAACACGCGGGTCCGCCGCGCCAGCCTGGAGGCCAACCATCGAGCCAAAAGAGTAGCCCGCCACAACAACGGTCTGCACTTGCTGGCGACTGAGTAGATAGGAAACGGCGGCTTTGACATCTTCCAGTTCCGCTTCGCCTTTGCCGTGAGAGCCGCCGCTTTTTCCCACCCCGCGAAAGTTGAAGCGTAGGGTCGCCAGTCCTGTCTTTTGGAAAGCATCGGTCAGCACAGACACAACGTTATTGTGCATCTCACCGCCATACAGGGGGTGCGGGTGGCAGACGACTGCGCCAATAGTCGGCGTCTGAGCCGGCGTTGCGAACAGTCCTTCTAAAATGATTTCTCCAGCCGGAAATGTGACGTGCTCTTCCACGGGTTCCTCCTTTGCCCAACAAATACGAACCAAGCTTAGCAACAGGACCATCACCCGAAAAGTGCGCGTGTGCATCTGAGTATGTAGTACGTGTTATGTGAGATGAAAGATAACGCCTCGTTGACGTACCACGTTTTACGAAGTAACTTCCATCCCTTCCAGCCGCTTGATGCCCCAATGTGTCGAGAACCAAAACACGCCGACGCTCAGGGCAAGTGCGGCGCTGAATGATGTCATCATACCGCTCCACAAGGAAGGTGAGAGCGGGAATCCGCGCAATTTGCTCATGAACAGCAAATATACCGGCCAGGCTTCAAGCACGGTGATAGCGCCAATGAAGGAAATACAGAGCACCATGAACACTACACCGCCAAAACTCGCGGCGATTTTGGCGCTATGTTCCGCCGTAAAGTTGGGATAAGCGACGCCCACCGCCAAACCGAGGGCGACGATGCCGAACGTGACAAAAAAGAGGGTAATCGCCGAGAGCACCATCATGAAGGTGGAGACGTGG
>JBFWZL010000349.1:0-7118 GCA_050185455.1 Binatia bacterium
CCGCAGATAAGCAAAGCGAACATCTGCGTCTATGTATGTGTTGCTATAACGGATTCCCTTTGCGACAGAGTCAGGGATCAAAAAAAGGAAGCAGGTTTTCTTGCGTTTTATTCCCGCCTCATTAGGCACATTTCCTGCACCTACACAGAACGAAACAGACTATCAGCAGTCGGAGTTGTGTACCGTTGGTATTTCATCCGCTTCAGGCGTTTCACCCACGAGAAAGGGCAGGGGAACTCAGCATAACGCACACAGAAGCGTGTTCCGAAATCACAGATCATTCTCTTAATTCAACGTTGGAGACGTTATGACTATACACATCAGCATATTTTGCTCGCCGGACGCGGTTCAAGCAGCGTTCGACGCGTTACGGAGAGAAGGTTTTACGACGGATCAACTCACACTCCTCACCCCACAAACATCGAGCGCAGAGCTGCCACCGGGGTCGTCAGTTGAGACCTCACCTCCTGGCGCTTGCGGAGTCAAGGCGGGAGATGTTGCAGGTTCTATCCTCGGATGGGCTGGCAGCGTGGCGGGCACAGCCGTGACATTGGTTTTTATTTCTGCGGTTGGTCCTATTGCTGCGATCGGCGCACTGGCGCTTGCGAGTATCCTTGGGGCCACTGTGGGTGGTGTCGTAGGGCATGTTGCCCAGCAGGCGGTTGCTTCATCACTTCCCCACGATTATGCCTTTGTCTATGAAGACGCTCTTCGACGAGGCCGTTGGCTGCTGATTGTCCAAGCACCCGACGAGCATCAGATGAAGATAGCGTTCCGCGTTCTCGACCACAGCGAAACTGAGAGCTTTGATGAAGCGCGAGAGGCGTGGTGGCGTAATCTGCGAGAGAGCGAAATGCAGAGTTATAAAGCGCCGCCTCACGAGTTCACGCAGGTCGAACCAATATACCGCAAAGGGTTCGAAGCGGCGTTAGCCGCAGACTTGCGAGGACACTCGTACACTGAGGCGCTTCCGACTCTCCAAGATCGCTACCCGAACACATACGATGCTGAATCATTCGCACAAGGATATCAACGCGGCCAAGCATACTTTGAAGCCCTATTAGCACGATATCAAGAAAGACTGCCGCCGCCATCGCCATAATACGAGTTGCCACCGTCAATAAGTGTGTCACCTACCGTTAGCAGCGGTATCAGTTGCTGAATCACCTGGGCGGCCAGCGTTCGCGACTCGATTGGCGGTGGGTCTGCACTATCGGAAATACCTCTATCATGTGAGGGATGAGGTGGAGGGTAGGGCTAAAGGAGCTGAGCTGGATAGAATTCTCGCACCGGCCCTAGGCGCTAGCCTGCGAAATTCGATTGTAAAAAAGCCGCAGCTGAAAACTTGGAAAAGCGGGAAATAATGCTCTATGCTGTCACAGGCGTACAAATATCTAATGAATTTTGATGATCAAAATCGGTAACCATGAAGGAGGGTGCCATTGGCGACTTGTTCGCCAGTGCGACCATTAGTATGGGCAGCTTGCTGCCTGTGGCGCACTGAATCTTGACATTCGGAACATTACCGCACTTGCCTGTCGAATTTCATTAGCGCTGTAGTCTGCGGCGGCACTGATCGGAGGACTATGCATGTTTCCTTACCGAGACGATAATATAACCCAACGCACGCCTTACCTCACTATTTTGTTCATTGTACTTAACGTTCTAGCGTGGTTGCTCGTGCAGGGGGCTGGCTCCCCACTGCCACTGGCACAGTCAGTTTGTAACCTCGGACTGATTCCTGGGGAGCTCACCGGCGCACTGCCCCCCGGCTCTTCTTTTTCCATGGGAGAAGGGCTCACTTGCTTAGCCGATCCGGGACGACAGTTCTCCCATGTGTTCACTTCGATGTTCTTGCACGGCTCTTGGATGCATTTGCTGGGGAACATGTGGTTTCTGTGGCTCTTCGGGAATAACGTGGAAGACGCGATGACGCGGCCACGTTTCGCCGTGTTTTACCTGCTCTGCGGACTCGCCGCCGCAGGGCTGCAAGTCCTTACGAACCCGAGTTCCGGCATCCCGATGGTAGGGGCTTCCGGGGCGATCAGCGGCGTGATGGGAGCTTATCTTGTTCTCTATCCTCGAGTGCGGGTGTTTGTGCTGATCCCCTTAGGCTTCATACTAACCTCGGTAGCGCTCCCTGCGTGGACGATGCTGGGCTACTGGTTGCTACTACAATTCGTCAGCGGCCTCACGACGCTCAGCGGAGACGCGGTCGGCGGCGTGGCGTTCTGGGCGCATGTGGGTGGGTTCGTAGCAGGTGCGGCTCTGGTAAAGCTGTTTGTCCAATCGGCGCATGTGGCGGCTCACCAAACCCATCACTGGCAGCCACGACGGGTGCGTTGGGGATGAACAGAAAATCGTTTTCTTCCACCAAACGCGTGAAGGATTTCCTCAAGATACTACAGGGAGGATAATTCTCAAGGCAGAAAGGTTGTCATGATGAATACTCGTCACTGCGGAGGAACGATGAGTATATGGGAGTGGAAGAGGGAGATCTCCATGGGACGAATGGTCATTGTGCTCGCTGTGCTGATCGTTGCGGCAGAAGCCACAGCGTGGGGGCAGAAGAACGAGATCGGCCAAAAACCTGACGTGACTAGCAGAGAAGTGGATTGCGGCGTGATACAGCTCGTCTCTGATGACGCGGTTCCATTGGCTACATCAACTCTTATAAAGGACGACGAAACGACTCTGTCGACCGAACCGGCTGCGCCGGTCGAGCCTGCTGGCGAGGAGAATGAGGTGAAACCCGACGCTGCCCCTCAGTCTCCGCTTGACTTAGATGCCTTGGAGGAACGTATCCGCCGGACGGATGCGCTTGGCTTCTTCACCAAATTGTCTCTCAAAAATAAGGTGGAGGACCTCCTCAACTGGTTTCATGCCTACCATACAGGGAAGAGCGACCTGACCATTGAGCAGTTGCGTGAACGTTATAATTTACTCCTCCTCAAGCTGGTGAGCTTGCTGGAAGATGGTGATGCTCTACTCTCCCGTGATATTCTCACCTCGCGCGGAGCGATCTGGAACGTGTTGGCCGACCCGAAACAGTTCGCCAAATTACAAGAAAACTGAAAAGAGGGGAAACTGATGACTAAAGCAGCGATGATAACCGCCGGAATCGCCCTAGTCGCGATCTTGGTTACTCGGTCAGTCTGGGCCGCCGACGAGCATGACGAGAAAGTCAAAAAAGATCTCTTTACCGTGATCACCCTTGAGGGACAGCCCTGTGGCGCAGTCGTTAGTTTTACGCGACAGGGTGAGACTGATTACATTGCCGTATGCCGGACCGGCGACCGCTATCATGTGACGGTGGTTCCCGAAGGCCGCGTTAGTGTCAAGAAGTTGTGAGGTGATGGTGCGCTCAAAGGTGGAGCCTCACTACATATTGAGACTTGTATGCTGGATAAATCGCGGTGTGGTTATCGAGAGAAATTCTCAATCTTCACCGGCTCCACCGGGTCCGCTAAGGAAAAACCAAACACCCGAGAATAGAAATACAGCTCCGCGTCTAGCGCGCGTTTAATGTTCTCTGCTCTACGAAAGCCGTGTTGTTCGCCTTCGAATGGAACGTAGGCAACTGGCAATCCTTTGGCTCGCAACGCTGCCACCATCATTGCGGCTTGGTTCGGGGGGACGACTTTATCCTCCAAACCCTGGAAGAAAATGACCGGACACGAAAGCCGATCGGTAAAGTGGATCGGCGAGCGTTCACGATACAGATCCTGCCGAGCTGGGTAGGGACCAACTAAACTTTCTTCATAACGGGACTCGAACTTATGTGTATCGTGAGCCAAAGCTTCGAGATCGCAGATGCCGTAGTGACTTGCTCCGGCTTTGAAGAACTTGCGAAAGGTGAGCGCACACAGCGTGGTGTATCCGCCCGCGCTCCCGCCGGTGATGGTCAGTCGATTTTCGTCAACGAGTCCTTTCTCGACCAGAAACCGCGCACCGTTCACACAGTCGTCAACATCAACAATGCCCCACTGCCCTTTGAGTCGATTACGATAGGCGCGCCCATAGCCGCTACTGCCGCCATAATTGACGTCTAACACTGCGACGCCACGACTGGTCCAGTATTGAATGGCGAGATTCAGCGTTGTTTGCGCCGCCGCGGTTGGGCCGCCGTGGCTTTTCACCAGCAGCGGCGGCCGTTCCTCGGTGGGCGCTGTATAGTCTTTGTTCTGGGGTGCATAGAAGAGCGCCTGCGCCGTGAGGCCGTTCTCCGTGGGAAACTCAATGGCCTGGGGAGTAGAGAGGTAGCCAACATCGAGTGACAACGTTGTGGCGCGGCGGAGAATGGTGAATTGCCCGGTAGTAAGGTCCAAACGGACAATAGAAGCCGGCTCAGAGGAAGAACCCCCGCCAAATACGACGTGCGTTGGGGTGGCGCGAACATCCCAAATCTCTGAGTATGGCGTCTCAATGGTAGTGAGTTTTTTGCTGTCTGTGTCCAATTGTGCTAACCGCCACGCTCCCTGTGACGAATACGCGCAGATAAGCAGACGTGGGGAGACAAAGGCGTATGTGGACATGCCGAAGACCCACTGCGGTCGGCCAAACTCGGCTGCCATCGGACAGAGTGCCTCCACTTGTCCATTTTTCCACTGATAAAGATTCCACCAGCCGCTCCGGTCCGAGACAAAATACAGAATGCCATCAGGCGACCATTGCGGCTGAAAGATGGACTCCGCTGGCCCATCGGTAACGTGCTGTTTCCGCGCAATCGTACCATCTGAGGCTAACTCGCCAACCCACAGCTCCGTATTGTCCCATGGCATATTGGGATGATTCCACGCGAGCCAAGTGAGGCGTGAACCATCAGGGCTCAACCTAGGGGACGAATAAAAATCATGACCCGAGACAAGTGTCTGGACCATACCGGTGTGAAAATCAACACTGACCAAAGTATTGCTTGGTTCTTTGTCTGGATTCGTATGGTCTTCGCAGATGCAAATGAGTCGATTGTGGCGAGGATCAACCACTGCGTCAGCGTAACGCCGCGCTCCAGCTGACGTCAGCGGTTGTGGCTCTTCGCTTGAAAGCTGACGATAGAGGCGTTGATCTGAGAAATGAGAAAAATATGTCGCGCCTTGGCTCGTCGTAAAAGAGCCGCCACCGTACTCGTGCACGCGCGTGCGAGCGTTGAACGGCGCGGGCAGCATATCAACCGTCCGACCATTGGGGGACCAACGCACGATGACAGTACGTCCGCCTTCGCTTGGCCGCGTTTCTCCCCAATAGACTTCATCGCCGTCAAGGACAATCTGACTGAAGCCGATCGTCGCGGCGACGATCAGGTCAGACGTAATGGGTGATTTCCAAGAACCATAAGGGGCAATGGGTGAGGTAGTCACGCGTCCTCAGTCCTCCCTTTCAAACAGTTGTTCCATCAGTTGTGTGGCGAGCGCCGCTATGGGCAAGGAAGCGCCGACGTCGTGACCTACGGCGACAGCGAGCGAAATGTCTTTGTAGCCAACTTGCGCCATGCCTTTGGACCCAGTGGTATAATTATGCGCAACCTGTAACATCGCCTCCCAATTTTGCGCCGCCCAACTATTGCCGGTGCTGGCTTTGATGACCTCCAACATCTTCTGTTCACTAATGCCAGCGCGACGAGCGAGGCGTAATCCCTCACGTAAAGTTTGCATGTTGACGATGGCCGTGAGGTTGTTCGCGAGCTTCGTAACCTCGCCCATACCGACCTCACCCATGTGGAAAATATGCTTGCCGATGACGTTGAACACCGGACGGCACACTTCCACGAGGGCGGGATCTCCACCAACCATCAAAGACAAAGTTCCCGCGCGCGCGCCGGATTCCGCGCCGCTTACGGCGGCGTCAAGCACGCCGACTTTTTTGTCTTTCGCCAAGGCAGCGATCCGTTGGCAGGTTTTGGGATGCACGGTACTATGAATTACAATGATTGATCCCGGCTTGGCCCCAGCCAATACGCCTCCGCCGTCTTTTCCGAGAATCACTTCTTCGACTTGCGCGTCATTGACGACGATAACCTGGATAATGTCACATTTGTCGCCGACATCTTGGGGCGAGCGGGCGGCGTTCGCGCCTAGTCGTTGTAATTTTTGCATCGGCTCAGGACGAACATCATAGACAGTGAGGTCAAATCCGGCTTTGGCAATATTGGCCGCCATGTGCTCGCCCATGTTTCCCAAGCCAATAAAGCCGATTTTCTTGTCCATCGCGCTTCTCCTTATGCAAACTTTCTTAGGTGTTACGGCTAGCAAGGCGAAATTTCGGTAGGCTGGTGTCTGGTGTAATATCCTCAAATACGACTTCTACTTCTTGTCCGCACGCGAGTTCGTCATTCTTGCAGCCAACCACCTGACTGATAATTTGCGGCCCTTCAGTTAACTCGATCAGGGCGACATTGTACGGAATGTCGTCTTTGAAGCCGGGATGCCACAGTTGATGATAAACGCCATAGGAATAGATTTTTCCCTTACCACTCAGTCGTATCCAATCTTGTTCATCCGAGAGACAGTTGGTGCAGACTGGTCCTGGCGGTAAGTGCGTGTAGCCACACGCCCGGCATTGTTGCGCTACAAACTCATGGCGTTGCGCCGCCTGCCAATAGGGTGTGTTCCACGGTTCAATCACCGGCAATGGTTTCGTGTACTCCGCCATCGTTTTATCTCCGTTTATCTCCGTAGAATCAGCGCGCCGGCATGTTCCCGCAAGCCGCCAGTGTAGGTGCACATAATAAGTTCGACATCCTTGATTTGCCGTGGTCCGCATTCCCTGCGTAATTGGCGCACAGCGTCACAAGTGTTTTGCCAACCGACCATGTAGGTTTCGGACAATTGCCCACCGTTGACGTTTAAAGGCAGCTCGCCTCCGAGCGCAATGCGTCCGCCTTGAATCCACCGTCCGGCTTCACCCTTTGGGCAGAATCCGTAGTTCTCCAACGCGGCCAAGATCGCTGGGCTATAGGCGGCTTGTACAGATAAGGCTTGAATGTCTTTCGCGCTCACATCGGCCATAGCGAAAACCATGGAGGCGACACGTTCCTGTTGAAAACTCTGCATAACGAGATCCGGGGTTTCATAAGCGCGGAATGCCTCTTGCCGCCCCATGCCGCGAATGTGGACCGGCGG
>JBFWZL010000350.1:0-7069 GCA_050185455.1 Binatia bacterium
CACTCACTGCACGCTTCACTTCCCGAGCATCTCGTGCCTCATTTATGATCTCATCAAGCTCATCCATATCGCTCGTCGCCTCCACCGAGCGATTATAGTCCACAAATCAATTAGGATCCCTATAGATCACGCCCCGTGCCGTTGAAGCTACACAAAACATACGGGTGATGGAGAGGCGAGAGGGCGGCACAGAACGCGCCACCGCGTTTTCCCGGCCGCACTTCAGCGTCGATCCAGCGTTTCTGGAAAAAATCCGCCGCAAGCGCGGCGAACGGTTCGTTGAACTGACCAAAAGCCGTTAAAATTAGCTCTTGCGCTTGCGAAAAAGTGAACTGTTCGATCTCGGCTTCGATCGGCGCATAGATGTCGGTGTTCTTCAGTCTCTCGACGTTCAACATTTGCGCCTTAAGACGAAAGTATTCCTGCGCCAAGGGGTAATGTCGCTCAACCGTTTGCATCATCGCTTCAACCGTTTCCGGGGCGATTTCGTTGGAGAGATGCGTGGGTAACGTGACATCTTGGTACTGTCGCATCTCACAGTCGATCTTATGGTCGAGGAAGATATTGTTGAAGATCGACGTCAGCACGAGGGAATGATTGGCGTGCGTGTCGAGAAACGTGGTAAAGGCGCGCTCGCGCAATTCTCGATTTGGATGACGGAGCAACGCCATCACCTCCCCATCGGTCATCTCTTTTTCTTCTCCCTCGACCGTCAGCTTAAAACGGAATGAGCCAGTCAATTCTTCGTAGAGTTGCTCAAAAGCGCTGTTACTGGTCAGGTGTTTCTGGTTGAGGAGTTGTTCTTCCCGTTCGCTGAGCGTGTGCGGTTTGAAACGGCGGAGAGCTTCCAGATAATGTCGATACTCTGCCATCTCAGGCGCGGTCAACAGCGCCGCTGCTTGCTGATCGTCGAGTCCAATCAGTTCCAGCGAGAAGAACACCAGCAGATTGCCAATCTCCGTGGACACTTCACGGGCGCGCTGGACAAGGCGCTGCGCCTTGGTGTTCTGTGTGTCGGAAGCGAATAATAACGACGCATAGAAGGACGGACGGTGCTCCAACTCCGCCAGCGCTTCATACTCCGCCAGTACATTCGCCAAGGCGCTGCCGTTGAGTTCTCCACTCGCGACTTTCCCGCGGTACTTCTGTGCGAAGGTTTCCGCTCGTCGTCGCGCCTCGACTAAATCCGCCTCGATCCGGGGATCGTCCGGTCCGTCATAGAGTTCAGCTAAATTCCATTGAATGCCTTCCGCTTTTAGTCCAGTCGTGTTCATTGATCAGTTCCCTCTTCTTCAATTGGACCAGTGTAGCATTGCGTCATAATTTGCTAGTCGTCAAGTCGTAAAGTCCCAAATCTTAAAGTCGTCAAACCAGACTTCCCTTAATAACCTGACGACCTGATGACTTAATGACCTATGAATCGCCGACCATTGACATTTTGCTCGCTTGCATCTGATAATTCCTAACCCAAAGGGAGGGATCATGCGCGGTATTCGCTTGCTCGTGTTGAGCGTCATTTGGATCGGATCATTTTTTCTCATCCTTGATCGTGTCAATATTTCGCTAGCCGCGCCGCGGATGATGGATGAACTCCAGTTCGACGGTACACAGATGGGGTTCATCTTGAGCATTTACTACTGGGGATATTTGCTCGGTCACTTTGGCAGTGGACTGGTGAGCGATCAGGTGCGGCTCCGTAGTTTCACGTCGTGGATGATTTTTATCTGGAGTATTCTAACCGCTCTGACGGGAGCCTGTTCAGCACTCTGGCAGTTCTGCGTCGTACGTTTGCTCTTTGGCGTTTCTGAAGGGGCGACGGCAAACCTCACGCATAAACTCCAGAACAATTGGCTGCTTCCCGCTGAACGAGGACGCGCCTACGGCATTTTCATCGGCTTTGCGTATCTCGGTATCGCCTTTGGCATGCCGCTGGTGGGATGGATTATTAACCTTTATGAATGGCGACTGATGTTCGTTATCGTGGGAGTGATGACTTTGGGCATGATGGCGTTGTTCGCCGTCATCATCCGTGATCACCCTCATGAACATCCCTGGCTCCAGGATGTAGAAAAAGCAAAGTTCAGAGGAGCCTCAGAGCAGGCGCCCACGACGTCTGCTCCGCACGGCGGCGCGCCGACAACGCTTACCTTTCGTCAGCGGATGGCAACGCTCGCCGGCATCCGCATATTTTGGTTGTTATGCGTAGCGTCGTTTTTCGGCATCGGCGTCTATTTTACCGCCATGAGCTGGTTGCCTGGTTACCTGGTCAAAGAACGCGGATTCAGTGTCCTGAACAGTGGCGTGTATCTCACCCTCCCGTATCTCGCGGCGTTTGCCGGCATGTTTATCGGCGGCGGCATCTGCGACCGGTTTGGTTATCGCAGCTTGATCGCTCTGATTACGGGCGTGCTTAGCTTCCCGGCCCTAATGGGATTGGCGCAGAATCAAGGAGTTGCGCTTACGATCCATATGATGAGCGTCACTTTGTTCCTCAACTCCGCCTCGCTGAACGGTATTATTGTACTGGTATTCGACTTGATCCCGGCGGAAGTTTTTGGCACGGCGGTTGGCATCATTGGTGGTCTGTGCGGCGGCCTTGGCGGCGTGCTTGGTCCGTTGCTCCTTGGTTATATCTATGATCAGACTGGTACGTTCTTTTGGGGGTTTGTCGCGCTCGGGGGTGGAGCAATGATTGGCGCGCTCGCACTGATCCCGGTCGTTCGCTATGAGCACCGGTTGAAACGAGAAAAACTCCAACAGCAAGCGATTGGAGCATCTTCTCCACTTATTAGAGAAGGTATTGCTTCGTCCTAGGCATAAGGATCTTTTTTGAGATGGAGAGTAAACATTCTCTGCACATGCTTCGACTTCGCTACGCTCAGGACGAGCGGTTGTCACACTCCGTTCGTGCCGAGCGTAATCCGCAGGGTGAAGTCGAAACATGGATCGTGCTCACCCGGAACATTCCATTTAGGAAAACTATAGTTGCAGCTAGCGCAGCTCAAGAGACCCATGAGTTTTGAGTTTTGGCGTATATGGCTACTGATTAGTCAGGGATTCCAGGTCGTGTTCGGCTTGGTCATTGCTTTTTGCACGCCGCGCATTTTGCCCTGGTATCCCGAGGCATTACATCTCGCCTTATGGGAAACGCCGATCGTGCCCTCTGAAGCGGAACGGTTATATAACTGGCTTTTCGGCGTGCTGGGCACAACGATGGCGGGGGCGGCGCTGATGCAAGTGTTTGTTATTCGGTTCCCTTTTAAGAACCGTGAACCGTGGGCGTGGTGGGGGTTACTACTTGCACTATTGATTTGGGCAATTCCCGACACGATAATTTCTCTCTATTTCGGTATCGTGCCGAACGCACTCTTCAATACTCTACCGATTATCGCGGGATTGTGTCCGCTGCTGTTCACCTATCGCTTCTTTTACCCGCTTGCAGTAAGCAGATAACAACACACCAAAGGAGGGTAATGGTATGGTCACAAAAGGCGTTTCTCACATCGCAATTGGCGTGCGCAACATGGACAAGTCGCTCAAGTTCTATCGCGACCAACTAGGATTCCAAGTCGTGCGTGACGAAGTGCAAAAAACCAGAGGCACAGTGCTACCGGCTGTCTATAAGGACGCCCATGAAGAGCGGCGAGTCGCGACACTCTATTGGAAAAGAGGCAAGGAAGAGGCGTTCCTCGTGCTGTCCGAGCATAATGACAAGCCGGTGAGCGGCGAGGCGATCAAACTCGATCAGATCGGCATTCATCACTTCGCGTTCTGGGTGGAGAACCTCCCGAAAGTCCACGAAGAGTTGAAGGCGAAAGGCGTTGAATTCGTCGTGCCGCCGACGGTGACAAAGACGGCTGACGGCAATTTTAACAGTGCATTCGTAGTCGATCCGGATGGGATTCTCGTCCAGCTTGACGAGCTAGTCGAGTAAGGAAACTGAACCAGGGAATCGGAGAACCGGGGGACCGGGGAAACAAAAATTTAGCACCGTTTCTCCCCTTCTCCGTTTCTCCGTTTCTGGTTAGAAAAAGTAGTTGCCTTACTGTCTCTCAAGGATTTTCATTATGGCTACTGCTCCATACACGCTCACCATCGCCCAGGCAGCGGAACAAATCCGCACGCACCAACTTTCACCGCTCGAGCTCGTCCGCTCATGCCTGGAACGCATCGAGCAGCTCGACTCACGCCTGCAAGCCTGGGTCACTGTTGATCGAGAAGGCGCGCTGCAAGCGGCAAAACATTGTGAAGAAGAAATAGAGCGAGGGCAGTATCGTGGCCCACTGCATGGCGTCCCGATTGGTCTCAAGGACATCTTCTATACCAAAGGACTCAAGACCACGGCGGGGTCGCCCATCTATGCCGACTTTGTACCCGACTACGACGCCACTACCGTGCGGCGGCTGAGAGAAGCAGGGGCGATTATTTTAGGCAAAGCCCAAACAACGGAATTCGCCGCGCTCAAACCTTCGCCCACCCATAACCCCTGGAATGTGGAACATACTCCAGGCGGCTCTAGCAGCGGTTCGGCAGCGGCGGTGGCGGCGTCCATGTGCCCCGGCTCCCTAGGGTCGCAAACGTATGGCTCGACGATTCGCCCGGCGGCGTACTGCGGCTGTGTGGGACTGAAACCAACCTACGGACGCGTGAGCGCGCATGGATTGTTTGCGCTGTGTTGGAGTCTTGACCATGTGGGATTGTTCGCGCGTACCGTGCGAGACGTGACGATTCTGTTATACGCGCTGGCCGGTGATGATCCACACGACCCAGGCTGTGTGGCAGCTCCAGTCCCTGATTACCGTTCTGCGTTGCTCAATCCTTTGCCTCCCCGCATCGGCCTCGTGCGCGAATTTTTCCTGGAAAAAGCGAGCGCCGAAACACGTAAGCATGTTGAAGGTATTGCCGACCGTCTGGCTCGTGCAGGCGCACAGATTAAAGAAGTGCATCTGCCTGAAAGCTTCGCTGGCGAACAAGAAGCGCACTTCAAAATGCTGTACGCCGAGAGCGCCGTCTCTCATGCCGAGGCGTATGCACGACACAAAGAGCGTTACAGTCTACAGATGCAAGACCTGATCGAAAAAGGCAAACAAATTTCTTGTGCGGAATATGTCACGCTACGGCGCCATCAACAGCGTTTCCGCCACGACATGGAAGTGTTGTATCAATCCGTCGATATTCTGCTTACGCCTTCCACGCCGGCTCCGGCCCCAAAAGGTTTTACCACTACGGGCGATCCGTCGTTTAACGGACCCGCGAGCTTCAGTGGTCATCCAAGTCTGAATCTTCCCTCGGGGCTGAGCGTCGAGGGTTTACCGTTTGGTATTCAACTCATGAGCGCCACGTTGCGTGAAGACAAGCTCATCGCGGCGGGGCAATGGTGTGAAACGATGCTGGATTTTCGGCAGGCTCCAACCTTGCAGTAAAGAATCACCGTAGCCTGGATGAAGCGAAGCGCAATCCAGGAGATGATGAGTCCCGGATTCCACCTTCCATCCAGGCCACGGAGCTTTATAGGGACGAGGCGACCTCGTCCCTATAAGACTCTCGATCAGAAATCCAGCGGCAGCGTGAGATGCCGCTCAAAAATAAAATCTCGGTGGGTAATGAGTACAGGATCAATCGCTGATGCTACCGCAGTGCGGACCGGCGCCCAGATCTGGCGGAAGAAATCCGGCATGGGATTCTTCTCAGGCGGATAGGGATCGATCACCTGCGACATATTCGCCCAGTACAGATCCAACGCGCTCAGTTGATCGCCAATAAAATATCGACTTCCCGCCGCTTGTTGCCTGTGCAGAAGAGCGGATAAGGCTTCCAAGATTGGAATCATTTTTCCGGGAGCGGCTGCGGCATTCTGCTCCGAGTAGCCATACGCTTGAAACATGGGAGATTTTCGAAAGGCGTCTCCTTGAGTCTTGAGGAGCGTATCGAACATCAGGTGGCGCGCCTGCCACGTGAAACCTTCTTCCCCACACAGCTCATTGGAGAAACCGATCATCAAGACTCGGTCTTCAACTTTCTGCGGCAACAGGGAAGGAGTTGGCGCTAGACGTTCCGCCAGCAGCAATATCTCGTACCACCCGGTACGAGCCGGTTCATTGTTGTACATAACCACCGGCGCATTGCGATGGCCCGTCCAAGAGACGAGTTCCTCATTAGCTTGACCGCCATGCTGGGCCACGGGAATGTACGGAATATTTTTGACATGAAAAATACTTTTGGCGGACAGGCTCCAGGGGGCCGGGCCGCCAACGGTGAGCGCTACTCGTAGACCAGGCAGGTCTTTAGCTTCGGCAACGGTTTTATATTCCATCAGGCAAGTTCCTTTCTATTGTGCTAAAGCAATTGCTTCCTATATGGAGGTCACGCCAAGATTCGGAATTGTAGGGGCGAACGGCCGTTCGCCCCTACGGAGAGATCTCTCGTTCATCCAAAACTTGGCATATTCTGTGTACAATTTGTGTGGTGCGCAAGCGCACCCTACGGCGCTACCCCCTCCCGCTCTCCCATCAGGAGGTTACGCAAGCAGACATACCCAACCTCCCTCTTTTCTTCGTTACGGCTGCGCGCGAGCGGAACAAACAAAGCTGGAGCCTCGGGCCACTCTTTAAGGCGAATGAAACCGGCAAGTTTTCGCAAAGTCTCCACCACCGCCTGACGCACGTTCCGCTCAGCATCCGTCAGACAACGCAGTAACGCCTGGACCACGTCAGGCGTGGCCACACTGGCCCCGAGCTGCCCAAAGGTCCGCACCGCCGCCTGACGCACGTTCCGCTCAGCATCCGTCAGATAGCGCGGTAATGCCTGGACCACCTCTCTTCCGGCGGAGACCCCACCGAGTCGGGCAAAAATTTGTTGCAGATCTTGTTGCAGGGCGGAAGGTGACCGCTTGTCAAACACAAGTTTCAGTAGTTTCTCCACAACTCCACGGCGTACGGTCGCATCTATAGGGATCCTAATTGATTTGTGGACTATAATCGCTCGGTGGAGGCGACGAGCGATATGGATGAGCTTGATGAGATCATAAATGAGGCACGAGATGCTCGGGAAGTGAAGCGTGCAGTGAGTG
>JBFWZL010000351.1:0-7061 GCA_050185455.1 Binatia bacterium
CCTCGGCCCACTGACCACCGAACTCCCCGTTTGGACGAGTATTTTCCTCCACAACCCTTCCTCCGTTTTTTACCTCTCAATTTGAGCGCTCATTTTGACACGAATTGTGGACCTAATCAAACCACTGTTTGTGAGTAAGTTGACCCTATATAAAAGCGGTTATCTCTGGTAGTATTTGCTACCAGGCAAGGAGGGAAAGCGGATGAATGACGTTACAGTGGTGCGAGAGCAGGGCAGGGCGTTAACGGCGGCAGAGTTCTCTAAACTTACAGATATCCCCCCAGAAATCGAGTGGTTTGCTAATCTGCGCAACCCCAATACGCGCAAAGCTTATGAAACTGACCTCCGGGAGTTCCAGCGCTTTGTCGGGATCACGCACCCGGAAGAGTTTCGCACGGTCACGCGGGCGCATGTGATTGCGTGGCGCAAGGACTTGGAACGGAAGGCCTGTGCTCCGACGACCATTCAACGCAAACTCGCGGCCTTATCGTCGTTATTTGCTTATCTCTGTGAGCAGAACGCGGTCTTGCATAATCCCGTCGATGGGGTGAAACGGCCGAAGAGCAACCGCCAGGAAGGAACGACGCCGGCCTTGTCGGATGAACAGGCCCGGGCGTTACTGAACGCACCGCAGGGAGAGTCACTGAAGGCAAAGCGGGATCGGGCGATTTTGGCCACGCTAGCCTATCACGGGATGCGCCGAGAGGAATTGTGTAAGTTGAAGGTGCAAGATTTGCAGCGACGGGATGGCGTGCTGCAATTTCGCATCGCAGGGAAGGGGGAGAAGATCCGCTATGTGCCCATCGGGATGAAGGCCGTGCGGCTGATTACGGAATACCTGGAGGCGGCGGGGCATAAAGAAGACCTGGAGGGACCGTTGTTTCGTCCAATGCAGAATCGGGTCACGGGAGAGCTCAACAAACCCTTGCATCCCGTCTCCGTCTATCAGGATATTGTGAAACGCTATGGCAAGGAGGTGGGGATTACGGTAGATGTGCGGGGATTCTGTGTGCACTCGCTCCGTGCGACAGCCGCCACGAATGCGTTAGCCCATGGCGCGGACATCGCCAAGGTGCAGGAGTGGCTGGGCCATGCGGATATTTCCACCACGCGAATGTATGACCGCAGACGCTGGCGGCCGGAGGAAAGTCCCACGTTTAAGGTCGAGTATTGATCGCCCCTGAAGAGGTACATTCCAAAGATGAAGTGACGAGGTGATGAAAACCTGCATCAGTGCAACGAAAGGAAGATTGAGAGATGGAGAAACGCACCGTAAACTTTGCTTAGTGAAGAGACCCTATTAGAGAGAGATCAGTTTCTGCCTGACGGATTGAAGGCTGGCGAGCAACGGCCAGAGATCGGTATCGAGTCGGAATGGAACAGTTATGGAAGGCTTTCCATAACTGTTCCATTGCTCCCCAATACCGGAGATCGTGCTGGGCGATGGCTTTACCGGCCTGCGCTGGGATTCTGCCTGAGTATGCAAAAGTCTTCGCCGAACCGGGGTTTGTGGCGTTGGGTGGCGCTGCTTCCTGGCACGCTATGGCGATGGCATCTGATGCTACTGATCTTTACCGCTGGCTGGGTCGTGCTCGCTCGGCGGGAATGGTTTGCACAACCAGATATTCGCGGCTATGTCGTGATGCTGGCGACAGGATTGGCGGTAGGCGTTAGCGTTGAGTGGATGGCAGTTCGCATCGTGGGACGGTGGGCATACACTACACAAACGCCCTTCGTGCCGGGACTCAGCGTTGGCATTGTTCTTCTCCTACTGATGCTCGTGCTGCCGCCACTGATATTCCGTGTAGCCGCAGTGTAACGTAGGTGCCCATCCAGTTGAAGTAGATGTCGGACAAAGACTGCAACCGCTGAGGATTCAGCGTTACCTCCATTATCCTCTGTAGGCATATACATTCGCCTTATTCCTTCACCGCCTCTATGATCTTTACGATGTCGAGATACACGTTCTCTTCGCGGCGGAGCCGGAAGCCTGCCTTTTGCACCTTCCCTACCGTGTCCCGGTTCAGATCCGGACCTATACGTCGAGAGAGGAGTGTCATGAAATCCAGAAAGATGCCGAATGGACCGATCTTGCTGCGCACATGCTCAAACATCAACAGTTGCCCGCCCGGCTTCAGCACCCGATAGATCTCTCGCAAGCCGACCACGGGCTTCGGAACCGAGCAGAAGGTGCACACCGTCACCACCGTATCGAAGCTAGCGTCCGCAAATGGCAGCTCACACACATCCAGCAGACGGAGTTCGAGGGTTCCCTGATACGCGGCCGCTTTCTTGGCGGCGCGCTCCAGCATTTGTGGGCTGATGTCGATGGCCACGATATGCTGCCCCGGGGGAAAGAACTTGAAGTCGTTGCCGGTCCCAGCGGCGACCATCAGCGTTGCGCCATGGATCTTGCTGAAGAGTCGACGCTTGTGCGGTCCAAGTCGGTGGTCGTCACCCCAGTCGAAGAGGTCGAGTGTACGACTAGCGGCGTCCCACTTGCGTTGTGTCTCGGTGTCCATACGAAAACCTCTCGTTTAATCCTGAACCTCAACTACGGCACCCCGAAGCGCGTAATCGTAGACCTGTACGCCAAGCACCACGAGCACGCCGAAAAAGGCGCCAACGACAGCGGCCGCGGTAAGCGTTGGTGAACCGGCGGCCATCGAATCGCGCATGCCGAAGAGCATGCCGCCATACATGCCGATCACCATTGCCGGCGCCATCGTGTAAAATATGCCAAGCACTGGCGCGAGCAATAGTCCGAGGACGAAGTGGATGATCATGCCGACCCCCATGTCGAGGAGCATGGCGAGGACCATGTCCATACCCGGCCACACCGCCACCCGCACACTCAGTGCGGTCAGCGCGCCAATGAGCATCCCTGCTACATAATCGCCAATAATGAAGTACATACTTTCCTTCCCGAGGAGACGGATGTCAGCTCACAACAGCATACTTGTACCGCTCTGTCCGCCTCAGTCGGCTAGCTTTCCCGTCGTACATCGGTCCGATCTTTCCAGAATGCCTCTTGGGGCGCTTCACTGCACAGCAGGCAGCCCTGATTTAGCCGCTTCAGCACTGGCAGGCGGGCAATCAATGGACGGAGGTTGTGATATACCGCTGGGGATCCTGGGCAAACGTAGCCAGGGATTCTTCGGACGCAAAGAAATACGCGCGCCCGTGGTACGCATAAATTGGCGCTATGGCTTTATCCACTGTTGCGCCAGTGACCGGATCGGTAGCTGTGCTGTACCGTGCAGCGTTGCCCTTGAATGCCGCCAGGCAGCCGCCACAGCACAGATAGTACTTCTTGCCCTGGTGCTCATACTCCAGACCGGCCCGCGACTGGAGAGTATCCTGGAGCATGCACACTCGCGTGCGGTCCGCCAGCCGTTGCCCATGTCGCCCTGCGTCCTCTTCTGTCGATGCTGGTCGGGTCAACAGGAAGAGGACGCCGACGAGCAGCACTCCCACTCCTCCGATGACGGCTCCCCGCCGGAGCCTGCTTGACTGCCTCCTCTGCTGTGTTCTTCTCTGTCCTGGTTGCATATTGCCTCCTTCTGTTTGTTGGATGTATTAGCTGACTCCCTCACGTGCTCTTCACGTCTGTTCCGCTGCCCGCTCCATAGCTGGCTTCACCTCCCAGCGCCATTTCCAAATCGTGTAGATCGCCGGATAAATGAGGAGCTCCAGGATGCCCGAGGTGATCACGCCGCCAATCATCGGCGCCGCGATGCGCTTCATCACATCGGAACCGGTTCCGTGTCCCCACATGATGGGCAACAACCCGATGAGAATCGCCATCACGGTCATCATCTTGGGCCGGATCCGCCTGACCGCGCCGTGCATCACTGCCTCTTTGAGGTCTGCAAAGCTATGCATCCGTCCCTCCCGCTTCATGTGCTCGTAGGCGAGGTCGAGGTACAGGAGCATGACTACGCCAGTCTCTGCATCCAGCCCAGCCAGCGCAATAATGCCAACCCACACCGCTACGCTCATGTGATAATCGAGGAGGTAGAGCAGCCATACCGCCCCGACGAGTGAGAACGGCACGGCGAGCAGCACGATCATCGTCTTTGTGACGGACTCGGTATTCAGGTACAGTAGGACAAACACCAGCAGCAAAGTGAACGGCACGACAATCTTGAGGGTTTCCTTTGCCCGCTCGAAATACTGGTACTGTCCCGCCCACTTTAGGGTATACCCCGACGGCAACCGAACCTGTTCAGCAATGAGGTGTTTGGCCTCCTCGACATACCCGCCGAGATCCCGTCCGGCCACGTCAATAAAAACGAAACCGGCAAGCTGTCCATCTTCATCGCGAATCTGCGGCGGGCCGGTGGTATACGCGATATCCGCCAGCTGTGTGATGGGCACGAGAGTGTTGGTCGGAGTGGGCACGAGGACGCGTTTCAACTTTTCTAGATCATCTCGCAGCTCGCGCGGGTAGCGGACATTGACCGGATACCGCTCTCGTCCCTCAACGGTCCAGGTGATGTTTTTGCCTCCCACGGCGGTCTCGATAATGTCCTCAACATCACCCACCGTCAGCCCATAGCGGGCTGCTTCTTCGCGGTGGATATTGAAATCGATGAAGTACCCGCCGGTCACCCGCTCGGCATAGACACTGCGAGTCCCTCGTAACGGCGACAGGACTTGTTCGATGCGCAGCCCAACCTGTTCGATGGTCTTGAGGTCTGGCCCCAAGACTTTGATACCCAACACGCTGCGCACCCCGGTGGCGAGCATCTCGGTCCGGGTCTGGATGGGCATCCACCAAATGTTGGGCATCCCGGGAAACTTGATCGTCCGGTCCAGCTCATCCAGCAGTGTGTCCCACGTCATCCCCGGCCGCCACTCTTCCTCGGGTTTGAGCGTGACCACCGTTTCCACCATGGACAGCGGCGCCGGATCAGTGGGCGTACGGGCCCGACCGATCTTGCCAAAGACGGTTTCCACTTCGGGAAACGCTTTGATCATCTGATCCTGCGCTTGCAAGGCTCGGCGGGCCTCCGTCGTGGACATACCGGGCAGCGCGGTGGGCATGTATAAAATGCTGCCTTCGTTGAGCGGCGGCATGAACTCAGAGCCGAGCCAGGTGAAGACCGGGAAGCTGGCAATCATGATGAGGGCTGCCACCAGGACGACCGTCTTGCGAAAGCGCACGACGAAGGCGACCACAGGGGTATAGAGCGCCATCAGCACGCGACTCACCGGATGCTTCTCCTCGGGATGGATGCGCCCGCGGATGAAAAAGGTGGCCAAGGCTGGCGTGAGCGTGACCGCCAGCACAGTCGCAAAGGCCATGGAAAACGTTTTCGTGTAGGCCAGGGGCTTAAACAACCGCCCTTCCTGTGCTTCCAACGCAAAGACCGGGATGAACGAAACCGTGATCACCAAAAGCGCGAAAAAGATCGGCGCGCCGACTTCCTTGAAGGCGTCTACGATCACCTGCTCACGACTACCAGGTCGCCCGGCGTGCTGCCATTCGTCAAGTTTTTTGTGGGCATTCTCGACCATGATAATGGCCGCATCCACCATAGCGCCGATGGCGATGGCAATGCCCCCCAGGGACATGATATTGGCGGTGACGCCCAGGTAATACATGGGGATAAAAGAGAGGAGGATCGCAATCGGGAGCGTGAAGATAGGAATCAGTGAGCTCCGAAAGTGGAAGAGAAAAACGATGATGACGAGGCTCACCACAATCATCTCTTCGGTGAGTTTTTCGCGCAACGTGGCGATGGCGCGCAGGATCAAATCTGAGCGATCGTAGGCCGGGACAATCTCCACGCCTTCGGGGAGAGAGGGTTTGATCTCCGCCAATTTCTCCTTGACCGCGTTGATGACATTCAGGGCGTTTTCCCCATAGCGCATGACCACCACGCCTCCCACGACTTCCCCCTCGCCATTGAGTTCGGTGATCCCACGGCGGATATCCGGGCCGAGCTGCACCTGGCCGATATCGCGGATGAGAACCGGCGTGCCGTTCCCATCCGTCCCAACCGGAATCCGCTCGATATCCGCCATTGATTTGATATAGCCGCGTCCCCGGACAAAGTGCTCGACGCCACTGACTTCAATCACCCGCCCGCCCACGTCGTTATTACTGCGCCGAATAGCGTCAATGACCGTGCGTAGGGGCAGGTTGTAGGCGAGCAAGGCGTCAGGGTTCACGGTCACCTGGTACTGCTGGACAAACCCCCCGACAGAGGCCACCTCTGCGACGCCCGGCACGCTGGCCAGCCAGTAGCGCAGATACCAGTCCTGAAACGAGCGCAGATCGGCGAGACTGTTCTTGCCGCTGCGATCCACTAATGTGTACTGAAAGACCCATCCCACGCCCGTGGCGTCCGGACCAAGCGTGGGCGTGACGCCCTCGGGCAGCCGACCACTAATCCCTTGCATGTACTCCAGTACTCGACTGCGCGCCCAGTACATGTCCGTGCCATCCTGAAACACCACATATACCCACGAGAGTCCGAAGAAGGACTGTCCCCGGACAAACTTGACCTTGGGCGCGGAGATCATCTGGGTGACAATCGGATAGGTAATCTGGTCTTCCATAATGTCGGGACTGCGTCCCGGCCACTCGGTAAAGACAATCACCTGTACATCCGACAGGTCCGGGATGGCGTCGAGCGGCACCCGCAACAGCGCCCAGACACCCCAGGCGGACGCGAAAAAGAGGAGGAGCAGGACCAAAAATTTATTCCGTGCGCTGTATGCGATGAGTCGGTTAATCATCGTCTCCCCCTCATTGGCTTGCGTTTACGGTAAAACGTTCCCGTACCTCAGCCTGTCCTGGCCGCTGCACACTCACCGTTACCCCCCAGGGGCCAGCCATGGTGAACCGCACTTTTGCCTCATAGACACCGCCGCGAGTGTGGACAGCCTGAGCCTTATCGATCATCATGCCCGGCATATCCATGGTGTACTCCAAGGCGACTGTGGTGTCGGTGACTGGTTGGCCCTGGGCATCCGTGATCTCAATGCGGAGCGTATAGTCTCCTAACGAGGCCGGCTCCGGTGCGGTACTCACCCGCAGCTTCAGGTTC
>JBFWZL010000352.1:0-7046 GCA_050185455.1 Binatia bacterium
GCCAGTTTTGATGGCAACGTGGATGGCCTCGTACCGCCGCACGTTGTCAAGCGACTGAAAGAAAAATTCGCCAAGAAAACGTAGCAACACCTTCGCCTCTATTTCACAACGAACCATAGATAGGGGCGCGGCATGATGCGCCCCTATCTACTTCTAGCCGAGAGCAACCTATGAACCTCGCGAAACGCTTACAGCTGATCAAACCTTCACCGACTCTTATGGTGACTGTTCAAGTCGCCGCCTTACGTCGTCAGGGCATTGAAGTTATCGACTTCGGCGCTGGAGAGCCGGATTTCGATACTCCGGATCACATTAAGGAAGCGGCAATTACCGCACTGAAGCAAGGAAAAACAAAGTACACTCCTGTAGGGGGAACCGCCGATCTCAAAGAAGCCATCATCGCAAAACTCCAACGTGACAACGGCTTAACGTACTCGATGCAGGAAGTCACTGCCAACTGTGGCGGCAAGCATACACTCTTCAATGCGTTCCATGCCCTGTTTGGCGAAGGCGATGAAGTGCTGATTCCCGCGCCTTACTGGGTAAGCTACTCCGACATGGTGATTCTTACTGGGGGGCAACCTAAGTTGCTAATGACTAGTGAGGAAACAGGTTTCAAAATCACCGCCGCTCAGCTCGAAGCTGCGATCGGCCCCCAGAGTAAGGCGCTTTTGCTCAATAGTCCCTCAAATCCCACAGGCGCGGCGTATACCGAAGATGAATTACGCAAGATTGCCGATGTGGTCGAGCGGAGCAGTCTAATTGTCTTCTCGGACGACGTCTACGAGAAATTTCTCTACGACTCTCCGCAGTGTCCACAAATCCTTTCGCTCAAACCGAACCTTCGGGATCGCGTACTGATCGCTAACTCCGTCTCGAAAACGTATGCAATGACAGGGTGGCGCTTGGGCTACGCCGCAGGCCCAAAGGAGGTCATTTCCGCGATTGAAACGTTGCAGAGCCAAAGCACGTCGAATCCCAATTCGATCACGCAGGCGGCAGCTGCTGCCGCACTCACCAGCTCGCAAGAGTCGGTGGGAATCATGGCGAAAGAATTTAAGAAACGGCGGGACTATGTTGTTCAACGGCTGCGCGCCATGCCGGGAATCACCTGCACCTTGCCTGAAGGCGCGTTTTACGTCTTTCCTCGTGTCTCCAACTATTTTGGTGCGAAATGGCAGGACAACACGATTTCTTCCGCGATGGATCTGTCCATATACCTACTACAAGAGGCCAAGGTAGCTTTGGTGGCGGGTGAAGGGTTCGGCTCAGCGGATCACGTGCGCATCTCTTATGCCACGTCGATGGAGAATCTTACAAAGGGGCTTGATCAGATTGAAAAGGCGCTGAAACAGCTGCAGAGTCTGTAGAACGTGGAGAGACGCATCGTTCTAGGAATCTTAACAACACGATCTCCTGTTGCTGCTTCGCTTCATTTCTCGTGACTTCGTCAAACGCAGGACGCGCCCTGGTCTGCTCCACTGCCGTCCTCAGACGCTGTTGCGCTCCGGGGGTGGCTATTTGCTCGCCTCCTATTGAAGTCCTCACACCCACTCGAGGAGAAAGTGACGAACATCGATTTACCCATTCCACCAACTGCGCAAGGAAGCCGCACGACGCGCCGGGACCGAAGTGAGCCCCAGGATAGTTGCGATCTCTTGCCACACCTGAGAGTGGACGAAACGGAAGAAATCGCTATGCTCAAATTCTTTCTCTAGTGTTGCCGCCGTGGCGTGCGAGAACAGTTTCTGCATCCACGGGTCGTAAGGCACGGGGGGAAGAAAGGAAAAGGCTTTTAACTTCCCCGAGACTTCCGACAACTTCGCGCCAACCTTATTCGCAAGAAAATAACTCCGCGAGCCGCCGTGGCGTTGCTTTTTTAATTCAGTGATTTCCAGCAACATATTGAGAGCCGAACGCCAGCTCACGTCGTCTTCTTCCAAGACGATCAAGTTGAGGTCGCTGAGCGTCGTCGCGGCAAGGCTCAGGTTTCCTAACCCTGCATGCGTGTCAAAGATCAGGTAGCTGGGGTTCGCGGCATCTCGGACGAGAGATTGCACCTGCGAGAGTTTCTCTATTGCGCGTTCAAGGTCGACCTGCGCCAATTGCGCCCAGTCCAGCCGTTCACTCTCCGTCGAAGAGGGAAGAACAAAAATCTTGTCCAGCCGTTGATACAAAGAAGGCGACGCTTCATCTCCTCCGTTGGGAAAGAGATTTTTCCGTAGTTCTTCAAATACGCCGGTATCTTCCCCTGATCCACGAGACAAGCAGTCAACGAAAGACACGGGAACCTGATCCAACGCATACTTATTCTGGAACGTGAGCAACGTGAGCCCTCGAACCGTTACGTCAAGATCAACCAGCAGGACATTGCCGTTCGTTTCCTTCTGAATGATGCGCGCCAGAGTCGTGGTGAGTAAGGTTTTACCAACGCCGCCTTTGCCGCTGCACAGAGTCAGGGTTCTCAGCATTGTATCCTCCAATCTTGATCGTCTCCTCGACGATTCCCAGAATCGCCCCGTACCGCCGAACGGAGAACGCGAGATTATTTCTCCGGGCTATTTCTCTTCTTCCCTAGGCCGAGGCAAGGGCAACATTACTCTTCAAGACTACGGGAAGAGCACCTCATAGGCGAAGATCTAACGGTGCGATTTTTTTGCTGACAGCAAACTTATCCTCTTCGCGCCACTTCTAACATCTCTTGCGCGTGACGCTTAGCTTCGATGGAAATCTCCACCCCACCAAGCATGCGCGCCAGTTCTTGGAGTTGCTCGTTGTAAGTTAGTTGTTTCGCCGACGAGACCGTGCGTCCTTTTGCCGTGCGTTTCACTACCGTATACGCATGGTCGGCAAAAGCCGCGATCTGTGGAAGATGGGTAATGCACAGCACCTGCCGCTGTCGCGCGAGCGCCTTCAGTCGCCGCCCGACGACTTCCGCAACGGCGCCGCCAATCCCGGCATCGACCTCATCAAAGATCAGTGTCGGCGCTTCTCCAATCGCCGCGCTCAGTGCTTTGAGTGCGAGCATGAGACGGGATAGTTCACCGCCGGACGCCACTTGCGCCAAGGGCAACAGCGGCTCTCCTGGGTTCGCGGATAGATGGAACTCCGTGCGATCACACCCAGTGCTTCTCAAGCGCCGGTCGCCACGAAGAAACAGACTGTCGTCAACTTCGCCGCTCGCACCGTCTTTCCCTTCGGCGAACTGAACGCTGAACATGGCGCCTTTCATGCCAAGAGAAGCAAGTTCTTTCGCCATTTGTATCTCCAAAGTGCGAGCGGCCGCGCGTCTTGCCTGTGAGAGCGCCTCAGCTTTCTCCCATGCCACGGCCGAGGCCGCTTCTACCTCTTGTCGTAACGCCATAAGTGTTTCTTCTCCGCCTTCGATCCGTTGAAGTTCTTGTTCGAGCGTTTCTTGTAACGCTAACACGGCGTCGCTGCTGCCGCCGTACTTGTGCTTGAGACGCGACAGCAGCATTAAACGCGCATCGATCTCTTCAAGGCGTTCAGGATTTACTCGTACTCGTTCCCCATAACGACGCAGCTGCAACGCCGCCTCCTCTACTTGCGCGAGACCTCCATTGAGGAGCGCCACTACATCCTTAAGATTTTCATCAATCCGCGCGAGCTCACGAAGACGCGTCAAGAAACGCCCAAGCTGGTCGGTAACCGCCTCTTCACCGGCAAAGAGCATTTCCTCGCCAGCGGCGACTCCCTGCGCAAGTTTCTCGGCATTAAGCAGAATCGCTTTTTCCTGACGCAATGCCTCTTCTTCTCCAGGTTGGAACTCCGCGCGTCTAATTTCCTCCACCTGAAAACGTAGGAGTTCACGCCGAGCTTCGGCAGCAGCTTTCCCTGTGGTCAGCGCTTGTAACCGTGACCATGCGTGCCGGAGCGTCTGATAGTGCTTTGCCATTTCCTCTACGGTCTTGTTCAAACCGGCAAATCCGTCGAGAAGGTTAAGAGCGGCTTCCGCTTCTAGCAGCACGTAATGCTCGTGCTGCCCATACACATGCATCAACCGGTCGCCAACCTGGCGCAGTACAGTAACCGTCGCCGCGGAGCCATTGAGATACACACGGCTTCGCCCACTGTGGGAGATAATCCGGCGCACCAATAATTCGTCGTCGACGGTGTAGCCTCCTTCTTCAAGAAGTTGCGTTATGCGGACATCGGTGACGGTAAATATCGCCTCGACCGCCGCCTCTGAAGTTTCATGACGGACCAAATCGGCAGTCGCTCGACCGCCGACCGCAAGATCGAGCGCCGACATGAGCAGACTTTTCCCTGCGCCGGTTTCACCGGTAATGACATTCAATCCTTCGTCGAAAGATAATTCCAATTCATCAATCAACGCCAGGTTTTTGACACGGAGATGTCTCAGCATAGTCGGCGCTCACTCACCCAGTCTGCCCTTTGTGTAACCAAAAACCGCGATATCCCGTAAGTAACCTTTTCTCTATCCGTGAGTAAAGGTCGGGACTGTCGTCAATGACTTTCTGCTGATTTGCCTGGCATACGCTCCATCATTCGGGCTATCATGAGTGAATCACGAATGAAGGACTGTCGGAGGTGGACTACAGGAGCGTACGATGGTAGAGAATCTCCTTAACAATAGCGTGGCAGGATGGAGCCTGGATTGACGGCTTACCTTACTCCACCAACAGTCACACCTGTGGAGTTGCTTCTCTTATCATCAGCATTGCGTTTAAAGTGTCTCGTTTTTCTCGCTTTTTAGCAGAGCGATCAATTTACGCTCACTGTGCTCCATGGAGCAGTATCTCATCTTTATGAAACTTACACACCGGTCTGTCTATCACGTTTTCCCTCTGGTCTTCGCTATGTTCTGTGGGCAAGTCGCTGCACCCATGCCAGGACACGCCGCTCGAGAGGTGGCTGAGCAAGCCGCCGAACTGCTCCGCCAGCAAATCGTCGCCTGGGAAATGCCCTCTCCAGAATCAGCCTCTGCTCCCACGTCGGAACCGTCTGATCTAAAAACAGACGCGGCAAATATTTCTCAAGCTGCTCCCTCTACGACATTAACGAAAGCTCAACCAGAAAAACTTGCTCGATCGCCTCGCCCAAAGCTCATGGTAGGAAATGAGACGCTTCGCACTGCGACTCTGCTTGCTCGCTTCTACGAAGCACGTGTATACCGACTTGCGTGGAGCACGGATTCTGGTCCTCTTCCACGAGCAATCGCACTCCTCGACGGGATTCAAATCAACGCTGAACGAGAAGGTCTCCCAGCGGAAAACTATCGGCTCGGGAAAATCAGAACACTCCTCCAGGAATTGAAAGGGCAAGAGCCAGACCAACTCGATCCGCAGGCCCTAGCTGATCTCGACCTTCTACTCACCAACGCCTTTTTTCTGTACGGAGTTCACGTAGCTATTGGAACCCCGAGATTCGATGCGTTGGACGCTCAATGGTTCGAGGATCACCAAAAAATAGATTTCGTGCCGGCGCTCCAACAGGCGTTAGAGACTAATCAGATTGCCAACATGCTCAAAAACCTCCCGCCTCAACACCCAGAATATGGCAAGTTACGAGAAACCCTGGCGCGGTATCGAGAGCTTGCAGCGCGCGGGGAATGGCTGCAGTTTCCCGTAGGTTTCGATCTCCGTCCCGGAGACCACGATGAGCGTATCCCTAAGTTGCGCGCCCGCCTTCAAGTCACCGGGGAACTTACGCCTCCACCTCCGCCCAAAAGCACCGCCTCAGGCAAGCAGACGAGAAATAAAAAGGAGCAACATTCCATTTCCAACGAGAGGAATATTTACGACACCACCCTTGTACAAGCCGTAAAACGATTTCAGAAGAGACACGGATTAGCTGTGGACGGTGTTATTGGGAGCGGAACCCTAGCTGCCCTAAACGTCTCTATTGAGACACGCATCCGCCAGATCATCGCCAACATGAAACGGTGGCGTGAACTACCGAATGACTTAGGCAATCGCTACATTGCGGTGAATATTCCAAACTTTACCCTTGACCTCATTGAGAACGAACAATTGGCTCTGCACATGAAAGTCGTCGTGGGCAAGATGGTTGAAGAACGCAATACACCGACTTTCACCGCCAATATGACATATCTCGTTTTGAACCCTTACTGGCACGTACCCAAAAGCATAGCCGAAAAGGAACTGTTCCCATTATCGAAAAAGAATCCTCAATATTTCGCTCAAAACAATTTTATTGTCCGTCGTGTCGCGGTCGAAAAGCAGATACCGGATCCCAAGGCTACTGATGGCTCCATGATTGCCAAGACGATGTACCGGTATGACTTGAAACAAGAGCCCGGTCCTAAAAATGCGCTGGGGCGCGTTAAATTCATATTCCCGAATTCATATGGCGTTTACCTCCATGACACTCCGGCGAAAGATTTTTTTAATAGATCCGTGCGTACCTACAGCCACGGCTGCATTCGCATCGAAAAGCCTATCGACCTGGCGGAGTACCTCCTCCGTGGAACTGAAAAGTGGACGCGGAGCGCAATCCTCGATACAATCGGCCGGCAGAAAGAAAAGAAGGTGCCGCTGCCGGAAGCGATCCCAGTCTACATCCAATATTGGACGGCATGGGTTGATGACAAAGGAATCGTACAATTCCGCAATGATATTTACGGGTATGACAACGTGCCTGAAGCGCGTTTACCAATACCTTCCTCCAGGAATCCGCGGCCGCAACCGGAGCCGGCGATCCAGCCCGTTCTACAAGAGGCTCAAACAACGCAAGAGCAGCCGCGGCCTGAACCCCAAGCGGAATCGCAATCAGCAACACAGTTGGAAGCTTCGCCTTCTCCTCCAACAGCACCGCCAACGATGTAACACCAATAGACTTTGGTCTGCCTTCCGTAATGCTTTACAAGAGCAGGAGCCGACATGGAGAAAAAGTGGCGATATAGGCAATATATTTGCGGGGTACAAACCCAGCTACTGTTCATCTTCTTATGGTTCGTTCACCCTGTCTTTGTCAAACCGGCCGTTGCTGAAGGAACGAAAAAAGGGAAAGTAGGTGAGCTGACTAAGTCCCAAGGGGGTGCG
>JBFWZL010000353.1:0-7009 GCA_050185455.1 Binatia bacterium
TCCTTTGGCTCCTGCATAATCCCCTCCTTATTGATTGTCTGAAGAAGTGGCGTAGGGAAAACTAGTGTATCCTATTCTTGTTACACCCGCGCGAGCTCGCGCCCCAACACGTGCAGTGATTGAACAGGGAATGCTGGCGGGATAGGGCTAGGGTAGGGAGGCACGGTGCGCATGTTGTCTGCTCTTACCGTGAACGTTTGGCTGCCAAACCTCAGGTTAATCCAGATCACCCTCTGTGCTCATCGCCAGAGGTATCGCCCTGGAGTAGGAACGTCAAGATCAGTTGCCCCTAAGATCCATCATGAATAAAATTTCTTTTGTTTACGTCGAGAACAATTGAGATCGAATTGTTACTCTGCGGATTGAGGCATGTCTCACTTGGGCAACAAAAAAAGGATGGATTCTATGCTACTGAAGCTTAAAAGAATGCTCAGCCTCGGCGCTATCGCCATTCTCTTACTTATCGGAATTGGGGCTTCCTCCGTGGTTTTCGGACACAGCGAGTTTGGCACTGGCTCATTCGGCGGAGAGCTACGCGGCGCCACTCGTGTAACGGGAAGAGTGCTCTGTTTAGCGTGTACAGTGAAAGACATGCAAGAAGCGTTTCCCGAACACGGACCAGATCTTTATGTGTTCAAAAACGGAACACAACAAGCAGTGTTTCAGGTCACGGCGGTGGGAAAGATTCCTAGTGGCGAGGAGGCCAGCCAGTTAGCTCATTGGATAGCTATTACCGGCCTAAATAAGCAAATAAACGTCCGCATGAATGATAAGCTGTGGCAAAGTCTCACTGCCGCCGAAAATATCCATAAAGAAGTGGAACTGACCGGCTTGTTGCGCAGTACGAGAACATTTGATGTCGCCGTCATCACTCCCGTTGACGCTCAATAGTGCAACCCTCGGACCCGTGATCGCTCCTTGTTTCAGAACGTCCTCTGTTCGTTCTGACTTTTGTCACAATACTTTGGTCAGTTCATCTACCTCGCTGTAGGTGAAGGGGACCGATCTGCCGTGCGCAACCGTATGAATCTCACTCCCGGGTTGAATGGCGCCGATAATTCGTGCGGCAATGCCGTGAGACTGAAAGACGTTGTGGAGCGCCAGCCAACGATCAGGAGGGATTGTTAGTAGTAACGCCCCAGAGCCGATTAATCCCAGGGGATTGAGCCCAAAATACCGACATATTTGTTGGGTCACTGGGAGAATGGGGATAGCGTCCAAATCAAGGGTGAGGCCAACTGCGGACGCCGACGCTAGTTCGTAGAGCCCCATGGCTATCCCGCCCTCGGTGGGATCATGCATTGCGGTTGCTCCATAGTCTGCTGCTACCAGTGCTTCTTTGACGACGGAAATCCCGGGAGTATGACGAAGACCGAGCGCTTCTTGCAGGAGTGAATCATCAAGCCATGAACGAAGCGCATCCGCCTTTTCCGCCGCAAGGATGCTAGTCCCTTCAATTCCTGCACTTTTTGTCATTACTACGAGATCGCCCGGGCGAGCGCCGCTGGAGGTGATAAGCCGATCTTTGGCGACGAGGCCGTGCATGTTTCCTATGACCACCGGCTGACTCACTGCCGGCGTGACTTCGCTGTGTCCGCCGGTGACGGCGATTCCCAGCTCTTGTGCGGCGACGTCAATTTGCGAAAAAACGCGGCGTACGGTTGCTTCCGTCGTGCCCGGGGGAAACAGAATGCACGTTTGCAACCAACGTGGGCGCGCGCCCATCGTTGCGATATCGTTCGCGTTAACATGGACTGCGTACCAACCAATCTCTTCCGTTGCGAACGTGACCGGATCTGTTTTCGTGATCAAATATTGGTCGCCCAAGTCAATGACCGCGCAATCTTCTCCGAAGCGAGGGCCAATGATGACAGCCGAGTCTGACGCCCCGTGTTGCGTAATACATTGCTTGAGCAGTGCGATTGGTAATTTCCCTGGAGTGAGCATCTTGCTTGAGTGTGTTAGCATACGTTCTTATTTTGGCTCAAGGAGAGGGCAGTATGGCGGAGAATGTCTACGAAAACGCGCTGAGACAATTCGATAAAGCGGTCAGTTACCTCGATTTGAAAGCTGGCGTCGTCAATTACTTGCGAGTTCCGAAGCGTGAGTTGATTGTTAACTTTCCAGTGGAAATGGATGATGACTCCGTCCGAGTGTTCACCGGTTATCGGGTGCATCACAACGTTGCCTTGGGGCCGACCAAAGGCGGCATTCGCTATCATCCGGGCGTGACCCTTGATGAGGTGCGCGCCTTGGCGATGTGGATGACCTGGAAATGCGCTGTCGTCGGGATTCCGTACGGCGGCGCCAAAGGTGGGGTAGTGTGTGATCCGAAATCTTTATCTATCCGAGAACTCGAGAATCTCACTCGTCGCTATGCCACTGAGATCAGTGTGCTAATGAACCCCCAAGGCGATATTCCCGCACCGGATCTTGGCACGGGAGAGCGGGAGATGGCGTGGATCATGGACACGTACTCCATGCATCATGGCTACTCAGTGCCAGCCGTGGTCACGGGAAAACCTCTTGCCATTGGCGGCTCGCTCGGGCGTAGTGAGGCGACAGGCCGCGGCGTGATGGTGACGACCCTCGAAGCGCTTAAACGGAAAAACCTCGCCATTGAAAACGCGCGCGTCGTTGTGCAAGGGTTCGGCAAAGTCGGCGCTCCAGCAGCGTATTTGACGGAAGAGCACGGCGCGAAAATAGTAGCCGTCAGCGATATGCAGGGCGGAATCTATAATGACCACGGAATCAACACTCGTGATTTATTGACCTACAGCTCCGTCCACGGTTCGATAGTCGGGTATCCCAAGGGAGAACCCGTGACGAATACTGATTTGCTCGAACTTGACTGCGATGTCTTGATGCCTTGCGCCTTGGAGAATCAGATTACTGCGAGGAACGCTCCACGGATTCGCGCAAAGATTATTGCGGAAGGAGCTAATGGTCCACTCACGCCAGAGGCGGATGAGATTTTGAACGACAAAAACGTTTTTATTATTCCGGACATTCTTTGTAATGCTGGAGGCGTGACGGTTTCGTATTTTGAATGGGTGCAGGATTTGCAATCGTTCTTTTGGGGAGAAGACGAAATCAACGAACGCTTACGGCGCATCATGGTGCGGAGCTTCACACAGGTGCTGAAAATGGCGCAAGAGAAAAAGGTTGACCTGCGGACGGCCGCGCAGATCTACGCCATTCAGCGTGTTGCTGAAGCGATGAGCATACGGGGCATTTATCCCTGACGCTTTACTGAGTTTTCTTAAGGCCAGCTGCGGCAAGATCCGCGACCACGACCTGCAGCAGTTGGCCCGGGTGAAGATATGTTTTGGCGACGTTCTGGATTTTTTTGAGAGTTACTTGACCGATGAGATCCGCGTACCGGTCGGGGTAGTCCAGTCCAAGTTCATAGAATTCAAGAATCGGCAGGATGCTGGCGACATCCCGGTTGGAAGCCAGGCGTAGGGGAAAACTGTTAATAAGATACGCTTTGGCGGCGTCAAGTTCTTCTTGAGTCAGGCCTTGATCGATGAGCTGGCGAAGCACCTGTAAGGATTCGTCAATAGCTTGCGTAGCGCTCTCGTTTTTTGTTTGGAGGGCGATATAGAACGGTCCCGCATGTTTGCGGGGAGAAAAATTGCTGCCGATTTGGTACACAAGCCCGAGTTCTTCACGGATGCGCTTCATCAAACGTGATTCCGTCCCGCGCGCGCCGAGAATGTAGTTTGTGATCAGGAGAGCGTAATAGTCTGGATTTGAACGGGCGATACCGTAATGACCAAGCATAATATTCGCCTGACTGACCTTTTTGTCGATGGTGACGCGCGTAGCCTGCAGCTGAGCACTCTTCGGCCAAGTCATTTCCGGAATAGCCGCTTGCTTCCATTCCGGGAGATGTTTTTCTAGAAGCGAAGTAACTTGTGACTGCGTCACGTCGCCGGTAAACGTGATGATAGCGTTGTTCGGTCTGTAATATGTTTGATGGAATTTTTTTACATCGGCTTGGGTTAACGCCGCGAGGGTGGCCGGTTGCCCTTCAACTTGTCTTCCATAAGGGTGATGCGGATAGAGGTCCGCGAGAAACGTACGCTGCGCGACCCAGCCCGGTTGTTCCTCTCGGCTTTTCAACCCGCCCTCGATCTCCTTCTTTTTCTGTCCAAGTTCTCCTTGCGGAAAGGTGGGCGTGAGTAGTACTTCGGCGAAGAGACTCATCGCTTGGTCCAAGTTTTTTGTCAATGTGGTCAGCGATAAAGTCGTTGCCTCGTAGTCCGCGTCTGTCCCTAACGAGGCGCCGAGAAAGTCTAACTCCTCGGCAAGCGCCTGGGCGGAATGTTTTTTCGTGCCGCGTGTAAGTAATTCGGCCGTGAGATTTGCTAGCCCTTCCTTCCCGACGGGGTCCGCCACAGCTCCGGTTTTTACCATGACGCTTACGACGACCATTGGGATGCTCGGGCGTTCCGCAACTAGGAGCACAGCTCCATTATCCAGCACTGTCCGTGAGGCTAACGGAGCGGTCATGGACGACGTTGCGCTCAGAAACACCAATGTGAATGCAATAGCAGTGATACAGAAATTCTTCATGGTAAGATGGGCTCCGCTCATGTCCTTAGTGTGAAATTATAGCGGTAGTTGAGAGAACACGCCGTCTTAGTGCAAGGTCCGGTCGCCCAATTCTCCATCCGGTCTTTCCCGAATAGGGGCGCCTTCGGGAATAAGAATCCCTACCGTGCGGTTCTCTTCACGGAGATACGTTTGTGCAACTTTTTGCAGATCCGCTGCGGTCACCGCGCGAATCCCGGGAATGACTTTCTGGAGCAGTCGCCAATCCCCAAGCCTGGCGTATTCTCCTAACTGTTGCGCGCGAAAGAAAAGAGAATCCTGACCGTAAATAAATGCCGCCTCCACGAGATTTTGCGCTCGCCGTAGTTCCTTTTCACTGACCGGCGTGTTTTTGAGTTTTTCTACTTCTTGATAGAGTGCGGCTTCGGCGTCTTGCCATTTTTTTCCTGATGCGACGCGCATTGACAAGAAAAATAAGCCGGGATCATGCGATGTACGATCGTAATCGGCGTCGGCGGATAACGCCAATGCCTTTTGTTCAACCAGAATTGTTTGTAGTCGTGAACTGCGCCCCCCGGCAAGAATGACGGACAACATCGAAAGCGCGAAACTGTCATCCTCGATGTAGTTCGGCACATGGTAAGCCGCCATGTAGATCGGGAGGGCGGCTGGGCGCTTAAGCACGACCCGGCGCTCTCCTCTTTGGGGTGGTTCTTTTGCGGTGACCTGCGGGGGCGACGTTCCCATCTGAGCCGATCCAAAAATGGAATGGACCTGCGGCAGGAGGGTTTCCGGATTCACATCGCCAGCGATAATTAGGATGGCGTTGTTTGGCGCGTAATAAGTCTGCCGATATCTTTTTACTTGCTCAAGCGTCAGCGACTCCAGATCGCTCATCCAGCCGACGACCGGCCAGCCATACGGATGAGCGGTATAGGCCGCCGCGCTGACTTGTTCCCAAAGATCGGAAGCCGGTTGATCAGCCGTACGTAGTCGCCTTTCCTCCATCACGATCTTTCGCTCTGATTGGAATCCGGCCTCATCGAGATTCAGATTGGCCATGCGATCCGCTTCTAATGTCATGAGGAGGCCGACATGTTGCGCGGCCGTGTTCGCAAAATAGACCGTCTGGTCATCCGAAGTGAACGCATTGTCCATACCGCCGGTGGATTGGACCAGCTTTGAAAATTCCCCAGGGCCATATTGCGGTGTTCCACGGAACATCAAATGTTCAAGTAAATGAGAGATGCCGGTGATGCCTAACCGTTCGTTGCGAGCTCCAACTTTGTACCAAACCTGGAGAGAGACCACTGGCGCTCGATGGTCCTCCAAAAGAAGAACGGTGAGGCCATTTGGCAACGTTTCCTGAGTGACTTGCCATTGAGGTGCTGGGTCGGATTCAGCAAGAGCTAGCCGAGAGAATAGGACAAGGAGGAAAACGGACAAGAGAAGAGACCTAACTATAGTCCATTGCTGAACTCGATTCATGGAAGGAACCTCACTAGGAATAGTCTAGTTTTGGGGAAAAAAGAGGAGCTGCAAACCGAAGGAAGAGGAAATGCAGGGAAGCGCGGAGAAACACTTCTCGCAAGGAGGTTAGTATACCCACTTTCCTTTTGTAAAGCGAAAGATTTCCGAAACCTGACTGGTATCCACTTGATCAAATGGCCCCTGGAGCGCTTCTTCCTTTGTCTTCCCCGTACAACGTAATATTTTCTCATAATAGGTAAGAATCCCGACATAAGGAGTGTCGGCTGATTCGGTTTTTTTTACGTGAATGTAACGATGCGGCAGATAGCCAGTGTATTCTGCGGAAAATCCCTCTAGGGATTGTTTGATCTGCGCCCGGCTTTTGCGAAACCCCTCGGTCTCAGCGAGTTTTTTCATCCATTCGAGTGTGAATGCATCGAAAGCAGCGAGCGCCACATCTTCTGGAATTGCCGCCGCCGCGGGAATTGCTATTTTGGGCGCAGCCTTAGTTCTTGATTTTTGTGTCGTTTTTGCCTTGACGACAGTTTTCGCCTTGGTCTCCTTCTTCTGCTCTGCCGCTGTGGCAACGCTGAGAAGACAGGTGAAAGAAAAAACTGAAAGAACGGTGATTATTCTTGCTCGTTTTACGTACTGCGCCATTGCTCTCATGGCAACCTCCGAGCTCAGTATTAGTGCTCCCCGCTGATTCGCTAAAAGACAAAAGGGGCGAATCCTATTCGCCCCTTTTGTTTACTTAATTTACTTTCAGTTCGGCTCGGCGATTCATCGCCCGGCCTTCCGGATTGTCTCTCCCGTTCTTTGTATTGTCTGCTGTCGGCTCGCTCTCACCTTTGCCAATCGTATCCAGACGGCTTGCCTCGACGCCGCGAGAAACCAGATATTGCTTCACCGCTTTGGCTCGCCGCTCTGACAATCTTTGTTTGTTTGTGTCAGATCCGATAGAATCCGTATGCCCTTC
>JBFWZL010000354.1:0-6983 GCA_050185455.1 Binatia bacterium
ACCTCCCCCGAAACTATGACCGCCTCTGCCTCCTAGCGGCTGTGCTTCGCCCTCCGCTGTTACAAAGACGCTCATTATTACCAGCGCCATTCCTACGGTGTGATGTATCTTTGTTCTCGTGAACATGGTCTTGCTCCTTTCCTTTGTTTTTGCGTATCGATCCATGAAATTCATAAAAAAACCTCTTGCTTTACTCGTTTATTGCGGCTCGCGTCATTTTTTCTTGTGGAATCCAACCTTGATTGGCGAAATACTGAGATAGATAAGCAACTGCGCGGTCGGCGCTGCGCGACGCCATTTGCTCGACTTGCGAGTGGTAGCCTTTTGTGGCGCCCACGCCCATATTCGTTGCTGCTATCCCGAGCGTCATTCCGCCACTAGCGGCGGCTCCGATACCCCCGGTGACTAATGCCCCTGGCGCGGCGCCACTATCTGCGTGAGTGCTGAACTCCAGGAGCTTGGTCGGACCATTCAGCGATGGGGCGAAGACTGCAACCTTAGCCTCCACTATGGATTGCCCTGCTCCAAACCCCAGAACTGTTCGCCGCAAACGGTCTCCCTCGTCGACCTTAAGAAGGAACCCAGTTACCGCTACAACCTCAGGTGGCAATTCCGCACCGTACTCCGCTCGTTGGGCAGGAAGACCAAGATTCCGGATGCCGGAGACAAGGTCTTCCGTCATGCGGTTCTGCACCTTCCGGGCAATCGCCAACTCACGATCGTTTTTCGTCGCGTCGCTTAGCGCATTGCCCACGGCGGCAAAAAGTCCTTGATTCTCACGGATATCAGAGGTAGTGAGGGCGAACTCGTAGACAAGGACTTGGCTGGGGCGGACGACTGGCCCAGCCATCTGCGGTTCATACTTGGGTTGCACCACCGTCTGGGCGCAGCCTCCTACGCCTACCGTGAGGAGAAGAGTCGCTACGACCCGTCCGCTTTTCCTCATGAACGCACCTCTGTTTTCCATTGCCCACCTTCTTTCTGCAGGCGATTCATTCTGACCGGTTTGGAATCTTCCGGTTGCCATGCATTAAAGAGGTGTAAAAACGGCATTAACGAGGGGTTAAGCGGGAATTAACGGAGGACACAGTAGAAAAAGAGAGGAAAAACAAATGGGAAAGCGGCGTTCACGAGAATAGACGTAGCCCGGATGAAATCCGGGGAAGGAGACTCCTGGATTCCGTTTCACTCCATCCAGGCTACAGCTTCCTGGAACGTCTTGTCCGTCATTCCCCCGAAAAGTAGGGGCGAACGGCCGTTCGCCCCTACGGACATTTCATAGTCAAGGGTGCCCGCAGATGCATGAACATTCCCGCGCAGGCGGATATCTGAAGCTTAGCCGCGCGCAGCATGCTGCTATTCTGCATGCCACTCCACAGCCAGTGCAGGGCTGGGAGCATACGAACAGAACGCGCCGGTTTTGATCGTTTGGGCAAGATGATGACCTAAAGCGCGATGATGTTTAGTAATCCGGGCGATGGTCGATTTGAGAGTCACCGTTACGTTGAGTCGCGCTCGCTCCGCCGCAGAGCCAGCTTTGCGGCGTCGCCCGCCCAAACCCACGGCGCGGCTGAGTTCCCGCAGAAGGAACTCTCTTTCCTCTTCGAGTTTTTCGACCCGGCCAATGTCATTGAACTCCTTCGCTTCTTCTAGTTCCTCGCGCAACTCCTGAAGGCGTCGCTGGTAAGCGGCCTTGGCCTGCGGGTCGAGGAGTTCTCCTGCGTCTCCCCCAGTGGTCACGGAAGCATGCTCAATACCCAGAGCAGCCGTACGCTGTGGACTTGGGATATCCGGCGGTTCTGCGCCAAGATTTACCAAGTCGAGGGCGGAGAATTCGCGATGCGGATGAAGAAGAAGCCGAGAGAGATAGTGCAGCCCTCGGCTGTCTTTCAGACGACATTCCACATTCTCAAACCTCACGGTCCAATATTCACCGTCACGACGAAAACTTGAGGCTTGAGGCTTGGGAGTTGGGACTTGAGGGGAGGAGAGCCTCGTCTCTAGCCCCCAGTCTCTAGCTTCTTGATCATTTTGGTTTTTGATTTTTGGCTCTTGATTTTTGACTTTCTCTTCAAGCCCCTCCATTCCCAATTCTTGCGCTGTGGCTAACGCTTGGGCCAGCAGCATCGCAGCTTGTTCCTGATCACCCGGCTGATTGCGGGCGAGAAGCATGCCCGCGTAGCTATATTGCGTGTGGGCAAGACGCGGGCGTGCGCCCATATGCAAGTTGCGTTGCAGGGCAAATTCAAAGTGCGCGCAGGCTTCTTCAGAACGGCCAATGACGGTTGCCAGGTTGCCGAGCAGATGAGCGACGGCGTCCAAATACCCGACGGCCGTGCCGATTACAACGTTTCGCTCCTTATAGGGAAGGAGAAGCTCATAGAGTTGCGCGGCTCTGATCGTATCGCCCCAGGCCGCGCACATTTCCACCAAGTAGACGAATGTGGCAAGCCTATCCTGGCGATGAGGAACGAGCGCAAAGTTATGCGCCGCCCAGTATTCAAATTCGACACGCGCTTCGACCTCGCGTCCAAGCTCGGAACGAACGTACGCCAAAGCGCATCGCAGAGCGGAGAGCGCAGGATACTGCTCAACCGCGTACTGGAGCATGGTTTCTAATCCTGGCTCTTGGAGTCGTCCTTGCTCACGGCGGAGAATAAGGAACTGAGGAAGGATCATTCGATCTCCATCGCGAGTGTCAGGAGCATGGTGGAGAGAAGCAGAGGGAGAGAGAAGCTGTTCTTCCGCCTCTCTGAATCGTCCAGCTAAGAGCGCCCGCATTGTTGGCAAACGCTCATGAAACCACCCCCAGGTGGATATGGGAGGTCGTATCTCCGCCATATAGCGAGTGAAACTGGCGGCCGCGGCCTCTACTGTGAGGATATCGCCTTGTTCCAAAGCATTCGCGATACGAAGGAAATGATTGTACAGAACCAATTCAGGGTCGCCCACTTGCTCAGCTAAGGTCGTGATCTCAACACTCAACGCGATGCGTTCGTGCAGGGTGTCCGGTCTCCAGGTGGCAATGCAATGGTCATATAACGTAGCTCCTAGAGAGTGTGGATCCGCAGTGAGTCGGGCAAGTTTGATCGCCTCGTAACTGTATTGTTCACGCTGTTTGTGGGTGTCGCTATAAGTTAGTTCTTTCGCCAGGCGAGCGAGGAGTTGCGCGCGCAAAGCGGAGGCGTCTTGTGGAAGAAGGGCTAACGCATCTTGCAGTATCTGCAAGATGGAGGGGTTTGGTCCACTGATAGGAATTCTGGTTCCAGCCAGCCCTAAGGCTGCGAGAGCAAGTTGACGTGAAAATTGGCGACCGCCGGCGAGTTCAGCGGCTTGCTGAAATTGCTGTTGCGCTGCGGCAAGGTCGCCCGCGCGCTCCTGTGCTTTGCCAAGCGCCAGTAACAAGTCACAACGGAGTTCTTCGTCTGACTCTTTACCCCACAACACCTGTAAGGCGCGTTCATAATGGGCAAGCGCCTCCTCATATGCGAGCATGGTAGTGGCTCGCTCGGCGGCGCGAGTAGCGTAAGCGATCGCTTTGTCAACATCTCTCCCAGATTGCGCCGCCTGGAAGAAATGGTGCGCTAGTTCTGAGAGATGAGGCGTAACGTAGTCGCCCGTTATCATCTCTAGCGCCTCACCAATCCGGCGATGCAGCCCGAGCCGTTCAGATGTGGCTATTCCTTCGTACAATGTTTCTTGAATGAGGGCATGCGTGAAACTGTAGCACCCGGCATTCTGCGGCGTGGCAACAATCAGTCGAGCCGCCAGGGCTTCGTCGAGCAACACTAGTACAGAGAGGATATGCCCCCCATCTTCTCTCCGATCCGCTTCCACGAAGAGAGCAGGGTTCGCCGAGCTTCCATCTCCCTGTGCGACAACCACTTCTAACACCTGCAGGCGAAATTCACGTCCATGGACTGCTGCTGCGGCGAGCATACGTCGACACGCAGGCGAGACAGTCTGCAGGCGTTGCTCAATCACGCTACGGACTGTAGGCGGCAGGACTAGAAGTGGGGGAGAGGGTGCGTCGCGCGTTGCAGCATCTTGCCTCGCAGCAAGAAGATGCACCACTTCGGTCATGAAGAAGGGATGTCCTTCGGTGCGCTGAAAAACCGCAGTGCTGACTGTCGTAGGCGACGCTTGACCAGTAGTCAACTCTATAAATCTTGCAACCTCACCTGCAGCCAGTCCGCGCAAACGCAACGTCTGACTTCCCGCAGCGCGGGCGATTGCCGCCAACGTCTGCGTAAGGAGCGGCCGCTGCACAACTTCGCCTTCCCGACACGTGATGACAAGGAAGAGCTGCATGTCGGTCAGCTCACGCGCCAAAAACTGCAGGAACAAAAGTGAAGACGCATCCGCCCACTGGAGATCATCCAGGAAGAGCAGCAAGGGTTGGCGCTTTGTAGCATTTTTGAGAAAAGTAGTCAGACTATCAAAAAACCGAAAACGTTCTTGTTCAGGCTCTAAGCGCGGCGGGAGAGGCAGGTCCGGCAGTCGCTCATGGATTAGCGGAATGACTTGGGCAAGATCCGCCGCCCCTACACCCATCTCAGTACGTAATTGCTGAACGTCACTCTCATTGACATAGGTGCGTATGAGTTGCATCCACGGCCAGTACGGCGGCGCGCCATCGCTGTCCGGACAGCGCCCGATCAAGATCCGTATGCCTCGCGCTTGTGCATACGGTATGAGTTCAGTTGCCAGACGGGTTTTGCCAATGCCCGGCTCTCCGAGCAGCAGCACTGCGCGTCCGTAGCCCGCGGAAACCTCTTCGAGCGCGGCGCGCAGTATGTCCATCTCCCATTCTCGTCCGACGAAGACAGCCCGCGTCAGGTGGGTATTGCGCAATCCGCTGCTCATAAGGGACTCCATTCGCACGAATCAAGATCTGAAATAATACGGGAAATCGCTTCCACCGCCCTGAAGAAGCGCTGGCCTGCATTGTCCCGGCGTCGCCAGCAACGTGGTTTCTCCTTAATGCTGCTCAATCATCCGCAAAAACTCTTCCTCTTCTATCACCTGCACCCCGAGCTGTCGGGCTTTGTCTAGCTTCGAGCCTGCTTCTTCGCCAACGACGACATAGCTCGTTTGTTTCGATACGCTGGACGATACTTTACCGCCGAGCGTTTCAATTCGCTTCTGTGCTTCAGGGCGGGTCATGGATGCCAGCGCGCCCGTAAGAACAAAGGTCTGTCCGCTGAACTTTCCGTCTCGGCGAGCCGTAACTGTGGGGAACTGCACGCCAGCGTTCAGCAGTTTGTCGATGACGCGACGATTTTGTGCTTGCCGGAAGAAGTGCGCGGTGCTGCGCGCCACCTCCGGTCCGATATCTCGCACTTGCTGGAGTTCTTCCTCTGTTGCTTCTCGAATATGTGCGAAATCACCAAAGTGTTCCGCCAGCTGTTTGGCGGTTGCTTCACCGACATGACGGATACCCAGTGAGGCGATGAAGCGGGGCAGGGTGGTTTTCTTACTTTTTTCAATTGCGTCGAGTAGGTTTTGCGCTGACTTTTCCGCCATGCGGTCGAGCGCAGCGACCTGTTCTTTGGTCAACCGATAAAGATCGTCGGCATCGTGCACTAGCCCTTTATCAACCAGCTGGTCAATGATTTTCTCTCCCAGGCCCTCAATATCCATTGACCCACGCGCGCCGAAGAATTTAAGACTCTCTTTCAATTTGGCGGAACAGGCAAGACCTGTGCAACGATACGCAGCCTCCCCTTCTTCTCGCTCCACCTCTGCGCCGCAGACTGGACAGGCGGAAGGCATGGTGAACTGTTTCTCTTGACCTGTGCGCTTTTCCGGAATCGTCTTCACGACGTAGGGGATAACGTCGCCCGCGCGTTCAACGATCACCGTGTCCCCAATACGGATGTCTTTCCGGATAATTTCATCCATATTGTGTAAAGACGCATTGCGGACGGTTACCCCGCCGATACCAACAGGTTCTAATTCCGCGACCGGGGTCAGGGCGCCAGTGCGACCTACTTGCGGGGCAATACTGAGGACTTTTGTTGTTGCTTGCCGGGCGGGGAATTTGTAGGCTATCGCCCAGCGTGGTGAACGTGACACCTCGCCAAGCTGGCGCTGTAGCGCGAAGCTATTGACCTTAATTACCACGCCGTCGATCTCGTACGGAAGGGTGTCTCGTTGGGCTTGCAGCTCGTCGAAGAAGGCAAATACCTCGTCTAAATGTCGACAGAGGCGACGTTGCGGAACCGCTTTGAACCCCCAATCTTTCAAGGCTTCGGTAAACTCCCAGTGGGAAGTGAAGGTGATCCCTTCAACCTGTCCAAGGCCATAACAAAAGAGATCAAGGGGCCGTTTGGCGGTGACGGAAGAGTCGAGTTGTTTCAGCGATCCAGCCGTGGCGTTCCGCGGATTGGCAAAGAGCGGCTCACCTGTCGCGGCTCGTTCACGGTTCAGTTGCCGAAACGGCTCAGTAGCGAGGAATACCTCCCCGCGAATTTCGAGCAGCATTGGCAGTGAACGGCGATCAGGCTTGAGGAGCATGAGCGGAACTGAACGTACAGTCTTCAGATTTTGCGTGACGTCTTCGCCGGTGACGCCGTCCCCGCGGGTGGAGCCGGTTACGAGTCTGCCATTGGTATAGACCAGTTCGATGGCGACGCCGTCAATCTTTGCTTCGGCAACGTACTCAATCTCCGCGTCGCTCTTGAGGAAGCGCTGGATCCGTTCCTGGAATTCTTGCATTTCCGCACGACTCATGACGTTGCTGAGCGAGAGCATGGGGATAGAGTGGCGGACTTGGGTAAATGCCGTGAGCGGTGGAGCCCCGACGCGTTGGGTCGGCGACAGAGAATCTTGGAGTTCCGGATACCGGGTCTCCAAGTCGACGAGCTGGCGAAAGAGACGGTCATACTCAGCATCGCTGACGATCGGATCGTCCAGAACATAATAGCGATAGGTGTGTTGAGTCAGCTCTTGCCGGAGACGTTCTGCTTCCGCTTTCACGC
>JBFWZL010000355.1:0-6980 GCA_050185455.1 Binatia bacterium
GATTTGTTCGTCTGTGTGGGTTGCCATCATTGAGATGCGCAAACAGCAGGAATCATGAGGAACTGCGGGTGGGATGACCGGATTGGTAAAAACACCAGCATCAAACAACATTCTCCATTGCATCAGCATGATGCCCAGGTCGCCAATGAGCACGGGAATGACCGGGGTTTCACTATCGCCAATATCGTACCCAAGGCTCTTGAGGCCATCTTGCATGCGCTGTGTATTGCGCCAGAGTTTTTCGCGCAACTCTGGTTCCTCTTCGATGACGTCGAGAGCGGTCAGAACCGTAGCGACTGAAGCGGGCGGCATACTGGCGCTAAAGATAAGCGAGCGGGCATGGTGCTTCAAGTAATGAATTACCGGCTCCGCGCCAACGACGACGCCGCCAATTGAGGCTAGCGATTTGGAAAACGTGGCGACAATCAGCGAGGTTTTATCCACAAGGTCGAAATGCTGCGCCGTTCCGCCCCCGCGCGCGCCAAGGACGCCAAGAGCATGTGCATCATCCACCAGGATATCCGCGTCGTACGCTTCGGCGAGGGTCACCACTTCCGGTAAATTAACAATGTCTCCCTCCATTGAGAAGACGCCGTCCGTGACGATCAATTTGCCCGCCGCGCGCGGCGCTTGTTCGAGTTGCCGCTTCAACGCCTTCATGTCGTTATGCGCGTAGCGACAGACCGCGCCGAAAGTGAGGCGCGTACTGTCCACCAAGCTAGCGTGATTCAATTTATCCATGAAGATATAGTCTTCTCTACCTATCAGAGTTGAGACGGCGCCAAGATTCGCTTGATATCCGGTGCTAAAGACTAGCGCCGCTTCTTTCCCGAGAAATCGGGCGAGGCGATCTTCCAACTCTTCATGGAGATCGAGAGTGCCGTTCAGAAAACGACTGCCCGTGCACCCACTGCCGTAGCGTTTTAAAGCGGCCTCCGCCGCGGCCAGAATTTTCGGGTGGTGCGTAAGGCCGAGGTAATTATTCGAGCCCATCATAATTTTGGGCTCACCATTGATCATGACCTCTGAACCTGAAGAAGATTCGATCGGTATAAAAAACGGGTAATACCCGGCTGCTTGCGCTTCTCGAGCACGCGTGAAGCGAAGACTTTTCTCAAGAAGATTCATCCCTTGCCCCCTCTCCGTGTCAGCCACGGTACCCTTTTGCAGAGTATACTGCCCACTTTTCCCTACTGGGTTCCCCGCCGCCATCGCCTGCTACCAGTTCGACTCTATAGCCAGCCGTGCTCTCGATACCAGGCCGCCGTTGCTGTTAATCCTACTGGCAAAGGGATGCGTCCTTCAAACCCCAGATCCCGCTTTGCCGCTTCAGTTTCACATAACCACCCGGGTGCGAGCATTTCCCTGGCCTTCTCCCGATTAAAAATCGTTGCGTGACCGCTGACCGCCGCTGCGAACTCACTGACCGTTGCCGCCGTTCGTACGAGCCAAGCGGGAACCCGCACGGCTCGTACACGTCTCCCTACTGCTTGTGCAAGCCAGCTCGTGATCTCGCTCCAGGCATAAGCTCGCGATTCCGCTACGTGATAGATGCCTGTGGTTTTAGGGGTGGTCGCCGCCAACAACAATGCATCGACAAGATCGTTTACGTGAATAAATTGCAATAATCGTTCTGGACCCCGCGGCACTGGAAGAATGCCTCGCGCGGCTAACAAAAAACACAGCAACAAATCCCGGTCTCTCGGCCCATACACCGCCGGCGCTCGCAGCATGAGGACGTCGAGGTTCTTTACTATTTGTAGACAATATTGCTCACCCGCTAATTTGCTGCGTCCATAAGCGGTAATCGGGTGCGGCTCATCGGACAGTTCCACTGGTTTTCCCGCATGTGCGGGGCCCGTCGCGGCCAAAGAACTCAGATAGATAAGTCGTTGTGGCCGAGGATGTGTTGTACGAATGGCTTCGACGAGTTGTCGCGTTCCATCCGCATTGGCCTGGAAATAATCATGTTCCGACCGCGCGCGTGTTGCCGCCGCTAAATGAAAAACAACCTCAACTCCTTGAACCGCATGACTGAGTGTGGTCCGATCTTGTAAGTTTCCATCAATGATTTCAACCTCGCGCGGAAGACGAGACTTGTCGCTCATTTGTCTAGCGAGAACGCGAACCTGTACGTGCTGAGAACAGAGGCGTTCGACGAGATGCGAGCCGACAAACCCCGTACCTCCAGTCACGAGCACACGGCTAAGCCGGCGCAGCACAGTGCTATGGATAGAGCGCGATGTCTCCACGGAAAATTGAATCTCTAGTGAAGTCGCTAGGCTAGATAACAGACTTCCCAGGTTTTACCAAGGGCCATACGAAGAAATATAAGCAGGGCTCTTTCCTTGACACCTCTGGTGCGGCGCCCGTAAGATCTCTGCCTTACTGATATATTGAGTATTATGTCGCAAGAATTTTCTGCTCCTGAGCTTCGTCGGCGATTTGCCAATACTTTTTCGCCGAACCCTTTGCTTTATTGGAGTGATCTGTTCGTCTCCGCCAGTATCGGATGGGGAGCCTTTACCCTAGCAGCTAAAATTCCTCCTGGCGCGTTTCTCCAGCTGATGGCCACGGTGATTGCCGTGTGCGCCTTGCTCAGAGCTGCAATTTTTATTCATGAAATTGCTCACTTACGAGATGGATCGCTCCCAGGTTTTGGGCTTGTCTGGAATCTTGTCGTCGGATTTCCTTTCCTGCTGCCGAGTCTTATGTATGTTGGATCTCATAATGGCCACCATCGTCAATCGACGTTTGGCACCGCTCACGATCCTGAGTATGCTCCTATTGCACGCTGGAGCCGGAGGCGGATCTTGTGGTTTGTCGTGTCAGTAGTGTTTGTTCCCGCGTTATTGGTAGTACGTTGGGGAATACTTGGACCGCTTTCTTTTTTCATTCCGCCCCTGCGCCGATGGCTTATCGCCCGCGCCTCGACGCTTGTGATCAATGCTGACTACCGCCGCCCTGTACCCAAGGGAAAGCAAGCAACTCGTTGGGTCATACAGGAATTGGCCGTTACTCTGATGTTCTGGGGGGTGCTTGTCTGCATGTCTCAAGGGTGGATTTCTTCTCAATGGCTTGTCCAGTGGTACGTGGTCGCTGCCGGTATGTTGATGGTCAACCAGCTGCGAACGCTGGCGGCGCATCGCTATGATAATGACGGCTCCCAACTGGACGCAGCCGCCCAGCTTGTGGATTCAGTGACGCTCAATGGTTGGGTCTTTCCTACCGTGTTGGCTGCTCCTGTGGGTCTCCGTTTTCATGCCTTACATCATGTGTTACCGACGGTTCCTTATCATAGTCTTGGGGTCGTGCATCGCCTCTTGCTAGCGGAGCTTCCTCCCGATTCGCTGTATCGACGAACGCAGGAACGAAGGATCCTTGCCGTGGTAACTGCCCTCTTACGGCAACCTCGCGCTTCTGCTCCTCCGCTTACCGCAGATCGCGTCGTGCGAGAAGTTTGAAAATGACCGGCCACCCCCAAAGGAGAGGATGACGGCGTTGTCGTTCCGTCAGTTCAACCTGCACTCCCGTATGACGGGACAATTTCCACAAGGCGTATGGGAGCCAGTCACCGAAGGTGCAAGCGGATTTTAAGAGGCGGAACGCGTAGAACACCTTCGCTAACGGCACACGCCAGCGCCAAGCGTTTCGTAAACGCCGTTGGCTTTGCTCTTCCATTGTGACAACGAGCTGTTGCCCTTCTTGTGAAAGGTGCATCACTCCGCGTTGCTCTAGAACATGCAATGCTGTCCTGGCTACCTGGTCATATCGTTCCGCTGCCGCCTCGTACAAATTCCGTACTGTTGCTGGATGTTCCGGACGTAACTCAGAACGGTAGGTTTCCTGAAACCCTCTTTGCCAAAGAGATTCAGGCTGAAATAGCCAGGCGTCGTGGCTGGACAGCAGTAACGCGACTGTACGAGTGACGAGGGTTAACACCGCTTCCGTTGCCGCCTGAATAACAGTTGCTCGCGCTTGCTCATCGCGTGTGTACGTCAAGATGAATGGCTGGCAAAATCGCCCCCACACGATGGCGTGAACGCTACGTAAGGTCGCAGCGTGTTGGAAGTCCGCGCGGGAGATCACCGCATATTTCGCGCGCAAGGTCTGCCGGTCGTCTTGCACTTCTAGGTAAAAGACATTGGGCGGCAACGCGGTATTGAGCACAGTCAGGAACGGAGATGCATACGCGGCGCGATAGGAATCAACCAGCACATAAAAATCCAATACCCCGTCCAAGGTGTTTCCGCGCAGACAAGAGCCGTAAAATAAGATTGCCGCAACGGCGTCGCCATGATGGCGACGGATCTCCATGTTAAACACGTTAACAGCTGAAGGGGCGGGCCGAGCGATTTCCTCAGCTATGAGGTGAGAGAGTATGGAGTTAGTGCTTGTCATGATTCAAGGCGTGGTACGTCCTACGTACTGCGTGGTACGTATTATGTGAACTGGATTTCTCAGCTTCCTATCTTTCGCCTTCCGCCTTCTGTTCTTAATTCGTCCGCACAAACCGTAACTGATGGTCAACGGTAATGCGTACCGTACGTTCCGGTTCCGGCGCAAATAACTCCCCATCCAGCAGGAGGCCACCGTCAAGCTGCAATTCGAGTTGCGAGACGTTATAGCTGAGATACCCCGCCTGCTCTGCATCGCTGAATGGTGGTCGGCCTCGTAAAACGCGCACTACTCCTCCCGGAGTACGGCGCGCCTCCGGGGTAATCGCGGTGAAGCGAATCGGCGCGGCTTCTTGCCCCCAGAATGGCTGGAGCTTGAAGAACAGACGATCGAGCGATGTCGCCAGTACAAGCAAATAGTCTCGGGGCGCACGTGATTGAGCGTCGAGCGTGAGGCCGATACGGTCCGGTGTGAATAGACCGTTCGCGGAGCCAAACGCTGCCCGAGCGAGCATCGCGCCCAGAAAAGCGGCGGCTCCAGGGAGCCCCTGGAAGCGGCGCCTTGGCAATATTTGGTGTTTCAGTTCGATCGCGCGGTGAAGTACTCCTACCCCAAAGCACATGCCATACTGGACTGGTTTCTCAGCGCCGAGGTCTACCTGTAACACCGGCTGAGCGACGAGGCGGTCAGTCAGTGCATTGTCGCGCACAACGGTTAGCAGGGTAGAAAGGGCGGTGGCAGGGTTGCGATGGCTGCCAATCACCAGAGCGTTCATATTGGTGCGTCCTCCGCAGAGCGGCGCAACCGCAGGCAGCGTGGGAAAAGATCCGTCGCGGAGGAGTTCCGTGAGCGCATGTTGCAAAGTGCCATCGCCGCCATTTACAACGAGGATGTCCACTCCTTTTTCCATCAAAAGAGATAGAGCTTCCCGGACTTGCTGATACCCCTCCGTTTCGACATGAGGAATATCAGGGTAACTCTTGAGAAACGATAAGACCCGCTGAAGACGGGTATTTTTTCTGCCAGCTTGGAGATTGGTTAGGACACCGACGCGCACTACAATCCTCATTGTCGAAGAAACCGCCTCACTCTGCTGGAGGCGGTAAGCGCTGTCAACTACGAAGCTGGCGTGGCGTAAGAGAGGCCGCTCCCTTGGGTTGATATGGGGATATCTCGCCAGTGTGAAGGGGAGCAATCACTTGACAAAGTGAGGATGAGTAGAAGATGTCATGCGGGATTCTGTTATTTTGTGTCCTGTTCACAGATTTTGAGATACCCAGCTAGGAGACTGGCGGGTTACTCAGTAGTTGGGCAGACCAGTTAGCTAACCGTCGAGTGTAGCATCGTGCCAAGACCGTAACGCGCTAGATCGGCAGAACCCGTGACTATTGACGCTGAAGCGTGCGGCTGGGTGGCTTGCGGTGAATACCGTGTTAGACGGGCGGAAAGAAACCTCACGAAGAAAAAATGAGCGGCGCCACAAATATGAGGTTGGCGCTCCTAAAACCAGGATTATGGTTCCTTTGGAACTCGTCCTGCCGCCCCGGGATAATTGCCTCAACCCGGTATTTGGACCCGTAGTCACCGCTCAGGGACAGCTTACGCTTCAGAATGTTGGCGTCAATCTTCGAGAAGAGGTAGGCTGTTCCTGCGAGACAGCTTTACCGCATTTTTCATTTGGACGAGTAGGCCCTCTGCCGCTCCTTTTCCCTTCACCCTGTCCCTCTCCCGCAAGGGGAGAAGGAACCCAAGACCGACCTTTTCATATGAATGCGAACCGCTGTAAAGAACAGAAAGGCGACATGTGTGAAACAAAAGAACTCACGCCTAGAGTTCTTTTTGAAATCGACGGGCTGTCCATCGTCTAAGGCGTGGAGGTCTTCGCGGGGATCATTTAGCTCCGCCGTCCACTACTTCAACGGACCCAGAAAAGTGATCGCCGTCACGCCCATGCCGTGTTGTTTAATCTGTTCAACGGAATCTTGGGAAGAAAGAGAAACCGACGTTCGATCTGGCTGAACAACAAGGGAGAAAGGCGAGACCGCCCATACCTGAAGCGGATATAAATTCAGTATGGTTGACGCTAGGAGACGAATCGGTCCAGGCAGTTTAGCAAAAGGATCATGTCGAAGAATAATGCGTGCAAGCGTAATCTGACCGTTAAGCTGTGCGCTCCTTAAGCGGAGGTTGCCTGGAACCGTGTACCCTGGATCTTTCCGTGGCTCAACCTCTTGGGCAAACGTTAATTCAAATGCGTCGGATTCAAGCTGCTGCCCTTCGTGTAGTTTGACAATGAACCAGCGCAGGGGCGCACCAGCAGGTGTGGTGAGGTCAATGCCGTACATCGGAAAATCTTCTCGTAGCGTAAAGAACTCTACACGGCGCACCATTACTGAGGAGCTGCTTTTCTGCATCCAGCTATGAGTGGCTGCCAGTGTTCCGCGTACAGTGAGAGGTTCTTCCATACCTTTCGTCCACAAAGTTCCTTCGATTGGGACTGCCGCGGCAAGAAGATCAAGCGTGTATCCAGACTGCGCCAACGCCTCCGACCAAGTAGCCGGGTTATCTGTCTGAAAACGGAG
>JBFWZL010000356.1:0-6929 GCA_050185455.1 Binatia bacterium
TATTGCTGATAATTCCGCGGATATAGTGTGCTTTATTAGCGTTTTTACGCATATGTACCATGTTGACATTAAGAACTACTTAAAATTGGCCGCTAGGTTGCTCAAAAGGCAGGGGGAAATTTTTTGTACGTTTTTTCTTATGAATGAATCGTGGTTGCAGTACGAGAAAGAAGGCAAATCCGCCTATCCCATGCTCCATGTCTTGAATGAATTCTGTTCGTTCCACAATGCGCAGGACCCTTTGCATGCGATCGCTTACCGCGAAGATTTCATTGTGGATCTTTTCAAAGAATCCAATTTTCAGATCGAGCGAATCAGTCCTGGGCAGTGGTGCGGACGAAAAGGCGCTAAAAACTACCAGGACTTAATAGTAGCGACTGTGCCATAGGAAAAAGGAATACATAAACCGAACTCTTCATCCGCTCAGTCTTCATTTTGTGAGGTGTAGCCGTCGTACTTCTTGCCGAGTGACTTGCTTCGAGCGTGAAGAACCTTGGGGTAGGGAAAAGAACCGCTGTAGTGCCGATCCAGGGGCGAAAGCCAGGAAAATCTTGAGTTCAGCGCTTTCCTAGTATAGGAGATTGCCTGTCTAGCGGATCAAACGGGTTAGGGGGTTTTGAGGAGGTGAGATTATGGGTCGACTTCGCTCTCGCATACGACAAGTAAGCTTTAGGTTTGCTAACTTCTTCCCGAGACAAATCAAAAAATTTCTCCCTCGTCATAACCCAGCTCCGGTGAACTCAGGATCAAGGTTGGTGCAGCAACCAGTCGTCGTGTACCAGATGGGAATGGTGGGATCGACTTCAATCGTGGAAGCATTAACGGCTATTGGCCTTCCCGTTTTTCATTTACATGCACTGAATCCTGCACACCTCATGACAGTTGTAGAAAAGCATCAGGAAAAAGGAATTCCTTTACCCGCGCATATTCATCAAGCTTTCAAGGTCAAAAAAAAATTGCTCGACGAGGGGAAGCCGGTAAAAATCATTACAGCAGTAAGAGACCCGATTGCCCGCAACATCTCGGCCTATTTTCAAGCGTTGCGATTTTTTCGCGCCCTCAAGCCAGAGTTTGAGGAGGGTGAACTTGAAACTATGATGACCGAGTTCCTAAACAAATATCAGCACCATCTCCCGCTCATCTGGTTTGATAGAGAAATCAAAGAAGTGCTTGGCCTAGACATTTACAATTATCCCTTTCCGAAAAATGATGGAGTGCAACGAATTCGAGAGACCAAGATCGATGTTCTTCTGCTGAAAGCGGAAACGGCGGATCACCTCAAGATTGCCGTTATTAGGGAGTTCTTACAAATTCCCGAGTTCTCGCTCAAGGCAAAGAACGTTGGCAAGAAAAAAGCATACGCCCACTATTACAAGCCTTTTCTTGAACGCATCCAGCTTCCGGCGGCTTATCTCGATAAAATGTACGGATCGCGATATGTGCAACACTTCTACTCTCCTGAAGAAATCCACGAATTCCGTAAGCGTTGGACGGGGGGCCGGATGAGCAGTGAAAGAAACGAAGCCGCGCAGAATGTTTCCTAATCAGTAGGTCTTCTCACGACCTGCGTCTCTTTCGGCTTTTCTTGCCCTTTTTGCTACTTTCTCTGCGGCGCGATGCCTGGGCGGCGCTCGTTAGCGGTACACTCGATAATCCAGCGTCGGAAAAATATTATCCCGTGCTTCAATTTCCCCTAACCATTGTTCATTAATCTGATCTGTGCAGAGGGCGTCGTAGAGACGATGAAAGCGTTGTAAGTGCTGCGTGGTGCGCCGCACGGCATACTGGTGCGCGGTTTTTTGCTGCATGAGAAACGCCCAGTCGCTTGACTGCGCGAGCAAGAGTTCGCGCGCGGCTTGGTTCAAGGCGCGCTGTTGCAGTTCGTTTGCTTGGGGAAATCTGGTCGCTAATTCACTCATGTAATCTGCGGCCTTGTGCAGGTGACGATAGATCCAATCATTCTCTTCCGACAGCCACACCTCGCTGTAGCCTCTGTGCCCCCAGCTTGAGGCTGTTGGGGTGGCAACCTGGTTTGTGGGATAACGGTCCAGATAATCCGCGGGTGTTGCCAGCTGAAAGACTTTCTGGTCGTAGGCGACCTTACGGATCACATAGTTGAGCCACTGCGGCCCTTCGAACCACCAGTGACCAAAGAGTTCCGTGTCGTACGGCGCTGTCACAAGCGGGAGGCGGTTCATTTTACTCGACAGCCACTCAATTTGTTTCTCTCGGTTAAATACGAAGTTTGCCGCGTGCTGGGCGGCGCGTTCTTGCGCGAGCTGTGGGTCATAGGGAATTTTCTGATCAGTTTTACCGGTGATGCGATAGTATTTGATGCCGACGTTCACCCGCTCGCCGGTAGGCGGTAGATAGGGACGGATAGTGTCGTAATTGAGATCGTATCCGACATCACGGTAAAAATCTCGATACACGAAATCGCCAGGATAGCCTTCCTGCGAACTCCACACTTGTTTGGATGACTCGGCGTCTCGTCCGAAAGCGGCTACTCCACTGGGACAGTACACCGGAGCGTACACGCCATAAAGTGGCTGGGGAGTTGCGTACAGAATGGCGTGCGTATCCACAAGGAAATACTGAATGCCATAATCCTTGAGGAGGCTATCAACGCCGGGATAGTAAGCACATTCTGGGAGCCAGAAACCTAGAGGGTCGCGCCCAAAGAAGCGGCGATACTCATCAACACCGATTTGTATTTGGGCGCGCACGGCTTTTTCATTAACTCGCAAGAGCGGTAAATAGCCATGCGTCGCGGCGCAGGCGATGATTTCAAGTACGCCGCGCTCTTGGAAATAGCGAAATGCTTGAATCAGATTTCGTCCGTAACGCTCCGCGAAAGTCGTGCGTGAATGGTCGAAGAGCCGCCAGTACATATCAGCGAGAGAAGAGAATGCCGGCTCATTGCGTGTGCGCACGCGTTCCTTGTCGGCTAATTCAAGGAGGCGCTCCAATCGGCGAAGGTAACGTTCTTGCAGCAGTGGATCGCTCAGCATATTGAGGAGCGGCGGCGTGAACGACATAGTGAGACGACACGGAATCTGGTCTCGCACAACACCTTCTAGGAGGTCGATTAGTGGAATATAAGTTTCTGTAATCGCCTCGTAGAGCCAACCCTCTTCGAGGAACTCCTCATATTCTGGATGGCGCACGAAAGGGAGATGAGTATGCAGGACAAAAGAGAGGAAACCTTTCATGTGGATTCCTTCGCTTTTGGGGGGAAGAGCTGAGAGCTAGTGTATCCTCCCCATGAAGAAGTGTTGTCTGACGAAGCGAGGTGTTCTGACGAAGACGGTACGGAGAGATGGGGGGTGCTGGGTGGGGTGGAAGTCCAAAAGGGACGCTCCTGAGACTGCGCTGGAGAAGGGATAATTTTCGTACTTTGCACGGATGCGCGTCGCTCCGGCGGTGTCAGCCAGCGTACAGTCGTGCTCGGAGAAACGTCATTGCGGGGAGTTATTGCTACATTCGAACGTCCGAGTGAAACGAACCGTCCCGAATGAGACCGATAGCCGATCTCGGCGCAGTATGCAGCATCGGCCCGTGGGACTGACACATACCAACTTGTCGCAAACGGCGTGAGCTCGACATCCGTGCTGCTCCAGGAGTTCGCGCCGGTAAACTCGATGTAAGTGACATCAAAGATACGAAGGACAAGTTTGTTGTCCTCAGCGTCGCGTTGATTTTGCGCCTGTGTCCAGCGTTCGCCGTTAAAATCCCAATAAGCATGTACTCCATGCGGGTCCCGCGCGAGCAAGACAAGGCGATTATCATTGTAGGATGCCGGAAGCTCGTCCGGTTCCGCCACTGCAGTTGGCGGCTGAACGCCTAAGAAAAATTTACTGTCAGTTGCTTCTCGGTCGGATTGTGCAGCAGGCGGGGCGGTAAGCGAGGTAGGGGGCGTAGGTGTTGTCTCTAATGCTGCGTCTTGCTCGGATTGCTCGACTGACGCGATGATAATCGGGGTAGGGTGTTGGTCCGTCGGCGATGCGGGCAACGGAAGACCCTGCGGAGTCATCTCTTGCGCTTCCGGAGACTGCTGATTATGCTCCACGGCGTTTGTCTGAGGAGAAGGCTTCGAGGGCGCTAGTTGAGGGGAGGGCGAAAACATCTGAAGCAAGCGATCAGCCAGCTCTTTCTTGCGCAAGCGGCTCACGCCTTTGATCCCGTGTTGTTTCGCTAGCGTCAGCAAGGCTTTTTTCGTGAGTTTGGCAAGGTCTGTAGCGTCCATGCGCTGTTCCTTTTTTTAATAACCGGCTTCGCGGACGACACGGCCTCTTTTCACATATAGTGAAAAATCTCTTTTTTCTGATGATACGAGGGAGATCTTGGAAGTGTCAAGGCGGCCCGACTCTGTACGTCAGAGCGTGTTCCGTATGAACATGAAATGAACAGGGCTGTTCTTGCTTGCCGAACGGGTGCGTATCGTTTATAACAAAACTAGCAAGGACAATATTGATACTGGTGGGTCACATATTGAGTTTTCTTTCAGGATGCGCACTGTTTTTTTCTTGGCGATTTCCAGCTCTGTTCCTCTGCTTTCCGTTCACGTGTGCGGGAGGAAAGGCAGGCTTATTTTGATGACTAGATTTGGGTTTTTTTCGATATTGATTTTGGCATGGACCGGCGCTCTAGTAACTGTGGTTTCCGCAGAGGAGACAGGCCGTATACAATCACGAACCTGGAAAACGGTCGAAGACTTATCTCCTCCAGAGCTGCGTGAGGTCGATCTTTCCCCTACTACGCTACGCCATCAGACAACGTCGTACCTGCCGGCTGAAGAATATCCCTTTACGGCTCCGTACACAGCGGAAGAAATGGGATATCGATTGATGGAATTTACCCAACGGCCTCGCTGGTCCTGTACGTTTGCTAATGTGTGGGGATCGATTTCCCCTCAAGGCGTGTTGATGAGTCCAGGAAAATCGGTCACTTTTATGGATTACAACGAGCCGTTTGGGGTCGCGGCTGAATTCGCTCGTCAGCCTGGAGAGGAACTCTACCGCTATCTCAATCAAAATACTTTTCCGCCTGATGCCGAAGGCTCTCAGCGCATGACGATCCGCTATCGAACGGATCGTGAATTCACCAAAAAGGAAGAAGCCTTCCAGTATTCTCCTTCTATCCGCCGCGTGCGCCACCAGGCGTCGTCTCGGCGACAAGATAAATTTCCGAATCAGGCGCAAACAATGGATGATGCGACTGGGCGCGATGCGTGGGAATTTGCTTGGCGTTTTGTGGGAACGGACGTCCTGTATCACACCGTACGCTTCCCTGTTACACGACCGACTATCGTCCTGGGCACGGAAAACAATGGGACTTTACAAGAAGTGCGAACCTCTAGCCTCAAATTGATGGGCGATTCCTATCCGCATTACACGACAGACGGGGGGGTGGAATGTTATGTGGTCGAGGCGCGCGCCCGCGAAGATTGGTTGCCGAATTATTACGCGCCGCGCATGCTCTATTGGTTGGAGAAGCATTCTTTTTACCCCTTGCGTATAGAACAATATGACCGGAATGGTAATCTCGCATTCATCGAAGTGCGTATTTCGAACATGTTTAATCCAGCCCTGGGTGAGCGAGGATACGGTCCGCTGTTTATCTTATATTGGGATATCGCCTCGGACATTATGTCGTACAACATTCGTGATAACCATCGGGTGAAGCATTGGACGCCCGAGGAGCATCAATTCTTTTTCTACCCGGATTTCATGCGGCGCCAGTGGTATCTAGATACCTCGGTGAAAAGTCAGGCTGAGGTAGCGTATCCTGACCAGTTCTTTTTGCGTCCTGCGCTAGAAGAAGAAAAATTTCCTTCTGAACATCGGATGATACAGCTACCCCCCGAAGTGGCGGTTCGCATCGAGGCCCAAGAAGCGGCTGGACGGCTGGTATTCGAAGTGAAACAACAATTGCCTGTTCAGAAAGTACAACAGCCACAGCTTGCGCCCGCGACGGAACGATCGAGCGCCGATCCCACACCGACGGAATCTCCAAACGGAGCCTACGTACAAAAACTTGAGCAATCCACGCCAACCACGTTGCGCTAACTTGTCCAAAGTCTGTATTCAGCCTAAGCCCTGTAAACTTGTGGGTTTGCCAGCTAGAGTTTCCTATTCGAAAAATCTGAAGCACAACAATACGCTTTTATGCGCCACCGTTACGGTATGGTTCACGGACGGTTTCAGCCGTTTCACTCCGGCCATCTTGAGTATGTCTTTGCGGCATTCCAACGCTGCGAGCACCTCATCGTCGGTATTACCAACCCTGACCCTTCGTTGATTGTTGCCGAGGCGACTGATTCCGAACGACACAAGCCCGAGGCAAATCTCTTTACCTTTTTTGAACGACAGCGAATGATTCGCGCCGCCTTAGTTGAGGTTGGCGTTGAACTGAATCAGATTTCAGTCGTTCCCTTTCCGATTCATCATCCCGAACGATGGCGCTTTTATTGTCCACAAGACACCGTACAATTTATCCGTCTGTATTCTGACTGGGGTAAGGAAAAACTGCGACGTTTCCAGGAAGGGGGGTGGGTTGTAGAGACCCTTGATTCCGGCCTCGCCAAACAAGTAAGCGGCAGTGAAGTCCGCCACCGCTTACAAACAGAGCAGGAGTGGGAAGCACTTGTACCGCCAGCGGTCGTTGAGGTATTGCGGGAAATTGGGGCAGTGGCAAGAGTAAGACCCGTCGACAGTAGGCACTAGGCAAAAGACAGTAGGAAAACAAAAAAGGTCATCGCTCCCAGCTGATATGGTTCTAATGCTCCCAAACGCGGTTCTTTATGCTGCCTATTGCCGACTGCTTATTGCCTTCTTTTTCGATTGAAGACGATGAAAATTCTTCTCGTTATTTTAGACGGTCTCGCCGATCGCCCGCAAAAGGTGCTGGGGGGAAAAACAGATCGGAAG
>JBFWZL010000357.1:0-6899 GCA_050185455.1 Binatia bacterium
CAGCGAATATGAGTATTGACCGTATTGGAGATTTACTGAGTTATAGCCTGTCGGAGCTACGACGTACGACATCCTAGATGAATACTGTAAGGAGAAAGAGTGATGACGACCACAGCCAAAGCGAATCTGGTAGAGACGCCACCGGTCCGACCTGGGGACCCTTGTATCATGGTAATTTTTGGCGGTTCAGGGGATCTCACAAAACGGAAGCTGGTCCCTGCCTTGTATAATTTGGCGAAAGACCATTTCCTGGCCCAGGAGTTTGCTATCGTGGCGATCGCGCGTCGAGGTTTAACGCACGAGACTTTTCGTGAAAAGCTGACGCAGGAAATGGAGCAGTTCACTCCAGAGCCTGTGGACCCAGAACTGTGGCGTTGGTTTACCGAACGGTTGTATTATCTTTCTGGTGATCTGCAAGAACCGGCGACCTATCAACAGCTGCGGAGCCTTCTCTCTCGCATCGATCAAGAGCACAGAACTCGAGGGAATTATTTCTTCTACTTGGCGACAGCGCCAGAATTCTTCTCGACAACTGTGTCGCAGCTGGGTGCGGCGGGACTCACGGAGGAGAGCAACGGACAGTGGCGACGGGTAGTGATTGAAAAACCCTTCGGTCAGGACCTCGAGTCTGCGCGGCTGCTTAACCAGGAATTACGCACGGTTCTTCGCGAAGAACAACTGTATCGCATCGATCACTATCTCGGCAAAGAGACTGTACAGAACATCCTCGTGTTCCGCTTCGCTAATGGCATCTTGGAGCCAATTTGGAACCGCCGTTACATCGACCATGTCCAGATCACGGTAGCCGAGCGTGTGAGTGTGGAAGACCGCGGCGGCTATTACGATCATGTCGGCGCCCTACGCGATATGGTGCCCAATCATCTGATGCAACTCATTTCGCTTACCGCCATGGAGCCGCCGGTGTCATTTGCAGCAGATGCCGTGCGGGATGAGCAAGCGAAAGTCTTGCACGCCATCTCACCATTCAGTCCGGAGGCGGTATTAAACCGTGCGGTCCGTGGGCAGTACGGCGAGGGTGAGGTCAACGGCAAGCACGTCTCTGCCTATCGGGCCGAGCCGCATGTAACGCCAACCTCTACTACCGAGACCTTCGTGGCGATGAAGCTGTCGATTGATAATTGGCGCTGGGCGGATGTGCCTTTTTATGTCCGGACGGGAAAGTGTCTCTCCACACGCACGACCGAAATTGCGCTCCGGTTCAAGCGCGCCCCTTTACTGTTGTTTCGCAATACGCCGGTTGAATCGCTCCCGTCCAACTGGCTGATCATCCGCATTCAGCCGGATGAAGGCATCGCTCTACAATTTAGCGCAAAGGTCCCGGGGCCGATCATGCACTTAGGCCCGGTCGATATGGATTTTCGTTATACGGACTACTTTGGCTGCAGGTCAACTACTGGCTACGAACGGCTTTTGTACGATTGTATGATGGGCGATCAGACCCTATTCCAACGCGCTGATATGGTGGAAGCAGGATGGAGTATTGTGGAACCATTGCTTGATCTTTGGAAAGCGCTTCCTCCACGGGCATTTCCCAACTACGCCGCTGGAACGTGGGGGCCAAAAGAAGCTGACGAGTTACTGCATCAGGACGGACGACAATGGCGCGCCATCAACAACAAAGCTGAGGAACCCTGTTAAAAACCATTATTGCGAATGTTCCATCGACGTTAAAGGGACAAATTGGATGGCGACTCTGCACTATGCGTACCCGCAGGATTTGGCGGCGTTCCTTCGTGAGCACTGGGACGAGCCTACTGCCTGTACAGACACCCCTGCGGCAACAGCGGATGGAGTCGCTGACCCACTCCCCGATACGTCTGTCCTCGAAACGTTGCTCTCGATTTGTTACCAGGCCAGCCTTCTGCGGGAGGAAGAACGGCCTGTGCGGTTTCGGCTCACCCTGCGTGCTCCTGACCAGTTTCCAGCCTCCGACGGACCGCCCACTGGTTTACACAGACTCATGTTTACGGCTCCTCGCCCCTGCACTGCGCATGAGTTGCAACGACTCGCACCTGCCGTAGAGTTTTACCGGTCACTCATAGGCGTGTGGCTGGATCAGGAACAAAGACTCTACATCTGGGGGATGGTGTATTCTGGGCCGCGCTGGCTCCAAGCCGTACATGGAGGGCGGGACGCCTTCCAAGTGCTGCCCCTTGCCTTAGTGGTGCGAGTGACCGCCCCGGGTCGTATTGCCGTGTGCAAGGGCTTAGTAACCCTCGCCACGCTCAATGGCGGGCGCATTGTCTGTCCCGCGCTCGATGTTTTCGACTCTCGTTGGCTGCCGGAGAGTTTTGCCGCCGCGCGGGCGGAGCTGTGGTCTTTACATGCTGCGGCTCAGACACGGGAGAATAGACGGTGGGCGCCGCTAGATACTCAGTTTGTGCAGATCGTGGCCCAAAATATGGTGCGGCGCATGCTCAGCCTAGTCCGCAACGCGCACCATGGTGGAACGTTAATTTACCTTCCCCCAGACCGGGCGGCGGAGTTCTGTGGCCAGAATCCGTATTTGACCCTGAAATACACGTTTGCTGACGAAGAACCGCGTCAACGCATGCGCACGTTAACAGTCCGTCTGATGAATGCGCTTGCTGAGGCGTACGGACAGTATGGATTTGGCAAGCAATCCGTGGGATGGAACGAATACATGACAAGTCGCGATCCCACGCTTACGCACTTAGATGAGGCCATCTTCGAGCTGGCGCACCTGATCGCAGGGCTGTTTGCGGTCGACGGGGCCGTAGTGCTGACCAAGCGGTTCGAGTTGTTGGGCTTTGGGGGAGAAATCTCCGGAGCCCTTGACCAGGCGTCAGTCGTCGCGCGCGCGTTAGATGCAGAAGGCGAACAGACCGAGCCGGAGTTCACCGATGGGGTTGGCACTCGGCATCGCTCGGTCTACCGCTTGTGTCACGCCGTGCACGATATTATTGCGGTGGTGATCTCGCAGGATGGCAACATACGGTTCGTCAAGTGGAAGGATGGGATGGTGACCTATTGGGATCAGGTCACGACGAGTGTGTTGGATATTTAGGGCGATTTGCCATCGAATGCGCGTTCTTCGTCCTGAAGACACGCTCCTTGTGATTGCACCTTTTCTCTCTGTTTTTGTGGAACACAAAAGTTCCTTGGAAATTCCACATAACTTGACACTGTTTCCTGCTCGACACATATTCCTCCCTTTAATCAGCGACAGCGGTGAACACTCACGATGCACTTGTTTGCCAGTGTCGCAAGGAGCAAAGCATTATGGGGAAAATTCTCCGCGGTGGCGAGTATCGATGATCTGCAGCGCTTGATGACCGAGGAGCAGGTCGGTTTCCGTTCAACCCTGATGCTCATCCGACAGGCGGAGAAAATCGAATTAACGATTATGCCCGAGGAATCACGGTCTGTGAAGAAATAAGATTTCCCGCCTCCCGGGGAAGCGTACAGTCGTTGGAGTGGGGGTAAGGTCGCCTCGCCCTTCCCTCTGTTGGGGCCTCGGACACGGAAGGTGTCGTATTCTGCGTGGCGCCCTCGTCGCATTTCATCACAACAGTCCTTGGTGGAGAAGTAGCCGCTGACATGGACCCATGCAGGCCAACGTCAGAAATTGACCTGATTCGTTCAGAAAGAGGCAAAAAGCCGTAGCAATTGTCTTCCACGTGGGCAGTACTGAGAAACCCGACTCTGAGGAGCGCGCCTGTAGATAACGTCATATCTGTGGCGCATGTTTTGCTCATCTTTACAGTTCCAATACACCACGTAGCAAATATGAGGAGAAGACAACAATGGAAACGTATGCTTATGATGCCGGCTTCCTCTGTCTACGAACTGATCCATCAGGAAGACAGAAAATTGTCGCCCAATCAGGACAACAAGCAAGGAAGGAGCAGAAATCGTATCTTTCCACGTCAACGGCGTTCTACGGGCATCAGCGGAGGACGACCATGCTGACTCCTCCGACCCGGCTTACGCCGCCACGTTATAAACTAGCCGTGATTACGTGGTTAGCGATCTTCCCGCTTATCACATTCGTCCTTGCGCTCTTCGGATCGCTGCTCATGCAGCTTCCATTGGTGCTGCGCACGTTTGTGCTGACCGTGACCTTGGTGCCTGCGATGACCTACCTGATCGTACCGCTCTACATGCGGCTGTTTGCCAGGTGGTTGAATCAAGCCGCACCAGACAGCGGAGCGATGGCGCAAGAAGTTTATCAAGACGCTACGCGCCGCGGTCTGTCTATGAGAGTCTCGATCGGGGATGAACGAACCTCCTCGCCTTGTACGCACGGGTAGGACTCAGTTTGCGATTACATGGAAACCACACCGATGAGGTATCCTGTTTGCCGACAATTCGGCAAATGTTGAAATTTCAGCAACCACTTTTCTGTTAAGCACAAGTCTTTTCAAAAGCTTACAGCTGGCCTTCTTGTTGCGTTCTCTCTACCCTTGAGGTAGGAGAAATGGCGAATGATATTCCGAGTTTGCTGCGGCAGTAAAACTGATAGGCAACAATTACACCGTTTAGCTATGGGTAAATACAGTGTGGACAGAAAAACTCAGAGTCATTTTATAATTCGTTCCCTTTTGGTTGTTGTCCTCTGTCTGGCGATGGCAGGCTGCAAACGTGAGCCGCCCGCCATTGCTGCATTGCCGCCGCCAGCGGCGACTGTCAGTCAGCCCCTTGAGCGCGAAATCACTGATTATGACGAGTATACAGGACGCACCGCTGCGGTCGAAGAGGTCGAGATCCGTGCTCGCGTGAGTGGGTATCTCGTGAAGGTCAACTTTAAGGAAGGCGCGGAGGTTACGAAAGGCGATCTCTTGTTCCAGATCGATCAGCGACCGTTCCAAGCCGCCTGGGGAGTTGCCAAAGGACAGGTCGCGCAGTGGGAGGCAAAACTCACACGCGCCGAGGCCGACGTCGCCCGGTATGAGCGATTAGCTCCCCGAGGCGCCGCCAGTCAAAAAGACTTAGACACAGCTATAGCGGATCGGGGAGAAGCCCGGGCGGCTATCCAATCGACACGCGCAGCCATGGAACAAGCAGCGCTAGACCTCGAATTTACAAGAATTATCGCGCCTATTAACGGACGGGTCAGTCGAACGCTTATCACCGAGGGGAATCTAGTCACTGCAGATACTACGTTGCTGACGACAATCGTTTCAATGGACCCGATGTACACCTATTTCGATATTGATGAACGCTCCATGCTGCGCTACCAGCAGCTAGTTCGTGAACAGAAACGTCCAAGCGCACGGGCAGGACAATTTCCGATCACCCTGGAATTAGCGAACGAAACGGGATTTCCTCATCAAGGAATGATTGATTTTATTGATAACAAGGTCGATCCCACCACGGGAACGATTCGTGCGCGTGGCGTATTCCCCAACACCCAGCGCATTTTGACTCCTGGAGTGTTCACCCGGGTTCGTATCCAGGGGAGCGGCAAGTATGTAGCGCTTCTTGTGACCGACCGTGCAATCGGCACGGACCAAGGACAGAAATATCTCCTAGTCGTGAACGACCAGAACGTCGTGGAATATCGCGCCGTGCAACTTGGTAGGATGCAAGATGATGGCCTGCGCGTGATCCCAACAGGATTGCAACCGGGAGAATGGGTGGTTATCAACGGCGTACAGCGTGCGCGTCCTGGCGCCACCGTCTCGCCACAGCGCACTGTCATGCCCGTTCAGTCGGCTGCTGCCAGCGTTACCCCCCAGACGCTTACCGTTTCACCGCAAGCGAAATAGTAATTAAGGTTTGTCGATGCTTTCACGCTTTTTTATCGACCGTCCAGTTTTCGCTACAGTGCTCTCGGTTGTCATTATGTTGATTGGCGGCGTGGCGTTGCTGACGCTTCCTATCGATCAGTACCCTCCGGTCGCCCCTCCGACGGTAAGCGTTACAACCATCTATCCTGGCGCGAACGCCAAAGTAGTGGCTGAAACGGTGGCGACGCCGATCGAACAGGAAGTCAATGGCGTTGAGAACATGTTGTATATGGAGTCGCGCTCCACGAACGACGGTCAGATGACGTTGACTGTCACCTTTAAGCCGGGCACGGACCTCGATATGGCCCAAGTGCTGGTACAGAATCGTGTGGCGATCGCCGAGGCTCGACTGCCTGAAGAAGTGAGACGCCAGGGCGTCACCACGAAAAAGCGTTCGCCAAATATTCTATTGGTTGTAGCTTTGCTTTCACCTGACGGCCGTTATGACCAGCTCTACCTTAGCAACTACGCTACCTTGCAAATCAAGGACGCGCTCGCCCGTCTTCCCGGGGTGGGAGACATTAGCTCTCTCGGCGCCCGCGAGTATAGCATGCGCGTATGGCTTGACCCGGAGAAACTCGCTTCGCGCAACATGACTGCCAGCGACATCGTGAGTGCGCTGCGCGAGCAGAACCTACAAGTCGCCGCCGGACGTATCGGCCAGCCGCCCGCGCCAACAGGACAGTCGTTTCAGCTCACCATCAACGCCCTGGGACGGTTGATCGATGAAGGACAGTTCGGAGACATCATCGTTAAAGCCGGCAGGGAGGGGCAGATCACGCGGATCAAGGATATCGCGCGCGTCGAATTAGGCGCACGAAGTTATGACACCAACACAGCGGTCGACGATCAACCCGCGGTTTCACTCGCTGTGTTTCAGTTGCCCGGTTTTAACGCCCTGGAAACCGCCGCGGCAATCAAAGCGGAGATGGAGCGTCTCAAGCAACGCTTTCCTGAAGGGGTCGAGTACAGCATAGGCTACGATACGACTGGGTTTATCGAAGAATCGGTTAACAGCGTCTACCATACTCTCTTCGAGGCATTCATCTTGGTGTTCATTGTGGTCCTGATTTTTTTGCAAGACTGGCGGGCGACGCTCTTACCGATGTTCGATGTCCCAGTGTC
>JBFWZL010000358.1:0-6878 GCA_050185455.1 Binatia bacterium
TGGTCGGCTCTGAACGGAAACTGCGGATGGACTTTGCCGTGTTGTTAACAGTGCAAACCATGCACTTCCTGTACAGCCGGAAGAATTGGATTGCATTGTGAAAAAGTTGCGCTTTCTTGTGCTGATGCATCCGTCGCTGCTGCCGCCCGATACGCTCGAAGGCTACACGGAAAAAGAAGCCTATGTATGGAAAACAGAATATGATGTCGTAATGACCCTCCGTCGACTTGGACACGAGGTGAGACCGCTTGGATTAGCCGACGAACTGGCCCCGCTGCGTCTGGCGATTACGGAATGGAAGCCGCACCTGGTGTTCAATTTGTTGGAAGAATTCCACGGCTTGACAGAGTTTGATCAACACGTCGTAAGCTATCTTGAACTGTTGCAAACTCACTATACTGGCAGTAATCCGCGTGGGCTCGTGCTGGCGCGCGATAAAGCACTGTCGAAAAAACTGCTTGTCTATCATCGTATTCCTGTCCCCGCCTTCGTGGTGTTCCCCCGGGGACGGAAAATCCGCCTCCCAAGGGACTTGTTATTCCCCTTGATCGTGAAGTGTCTGAAGGAAGAGGCGTCACGAGGGATCGCGCAAGCGTCCATTGTCGATAATGAAGAAAAACTGAAGGAACGAGTTGGCTTTATTCACGAGAGTATGGGGTCTGACGCGATCGTTGAGCAGTTTATCAAAGGACGTGAACTGTACGTCGGTGTGATAGGCAACAAACGTTTGGAAGTGTTGCCGACATGGGAGCTGGTGTTCGAGAATCTACCGCCCGGCAGCGCTGCTATCGCAACCGCGCGCATAAAACATAACCCGGAATATCAAGAAAAATGGGGTATTTATCAACAACCGGCGGCGGATCTTTCCTTATCGTTACTCGCGCATATCGTCAGGACAACGAAGCGCATCTACCGCATCCTACAGCTTGATGGCTACGCGCGTATCGATTACCGCTTGGGTCCAACGGGTGAGTTGTATTTTTTAGAAGCGAACCCGAATCCGGAAATCGCCGAACGAGAAGAGTTCGCCTCGGCGGCGCAGGCAGCCGGCCTCCCGTACCCAGAACTGCTGCAGAAGATACTACAGCTTGGCTTACGTCGCAAAGGATAGGGAACTGCCAGGAAGAGGCTAAAACGAACTATCTGCTGGGCGCACTTTCTTCCCGTCACCGGTTTGTTCTCTTATAACAATCGCACTCCAGTAATCATCAACATGGCGGCGATACCGACGCGTAACGGACGGCTCGGTAGTCGGCTACAGAGCCAGCCGCCAAGCAGTACGCCGGGAAGAGAACCGGTGAGAAGACTCATCAACATGGGGAGCTCGACATGTCCAGCAGAGCCATGCGCAATCGCAGCGACAGAGGCGAGTACGGCGCCATGCATGACATCGGCGCCAACGGCCTGAGCGGTGGGCATTTTTCTATAAAAGAGAGTCAACATCGCCATCAACAAGGATCCCGCGCCGATGGAGGTGACGCCGACGAGTAAACCGATGATAAAACCTAAAAGGGCAGTCGAGACGTATCCCGGATCTGCTTTTACGTTACTCCTCACATGAAAACCGGCGGCGCGAAGCAAGCTTGCGCTTGCCGCGATTAAGAGCATTATCCCTAGACCTTGGGCGAGAAAAGCATCCGCTTGCGCCGAGTGAGAAGCCGCGAGTTGACTCACTAATTGAGTCCCTAACAAAGCTCCAGGGATACTGCCCACCGCCAGGTTACATACCAATCGTCGGTCGGATGTCCCTTGACGTTGATGCTGCCATGAGCCGATGAGCTTTGTGATTGCCGCGAACGCCAAATCGGTGCCAACAGCAACCACCGGTCGTACGCCAACGACAAGAATGAGCAGCGGCGTCAGCAGTGCGCCGCCGCCCACTCCCGTTAAGCCGACGAGGGTTCCCACCAGGAGTCCGAGACTTAGCAAAAGCGGATCAGGCATGGGCTTTCTTTTGATATGGGAAATGCTTGACGCTGCTCAAGAAGGCTTTTTTACAGCTGTTTGGTTGGGCAAGATCGCCTTGCCAGGGGATTCCGTGTCGCCCCGATGTTTGTGGCTCTTTAGATGCCTCCGCCGTTGCGGTTCAGGTCCGCTTCAAATTCACGGACAAATCGCCCACTCTCGATCGTGCAGTGCATACCGCATTCTTTGTCGACACCGGTCTCCCACCACCAACGTCCGGCGCGGGGGTCTTCTCCCGGAGCTGTGGGGCGCGTGCAGGGTGCGCAGCCGATGCTGGTGTAACCCTGATCGTAGAAGGGGTGATACGGCACTTCTTGGGCGCGGATGTAGTCCCACACTTGTTGTTCCGTCCAATCTGCTAGGGGATTGACTTTGACGAGGCCTCCATGCTCTTCGTCCGCTTCGATTTTCTGAACGGCGGCGCGTGTCGTCGATTGGTCGCGGCGTAGTCCAGTGACCCACGCATCCAGGGAGTCGAGTACGCGTTTGAGCGGCAGCACTTTTCGCGCCTGGCAGCAGAGAAGGCGCAGTTGGGCGTCATGGTAGAACAGATTGGCGCCGTGCCGACGCACGATGCTCTCGACCTGCGTGGCGTCCGGGAAGTACACCTCAATTTCGATGCCGTATTTTTCCCGCACTTGATCGAGGAGTTGATAGGTTTCTTGAGGCAGGCGACCCGTGTCGACGGTAAACACCCGAACTTTTGGGTCTATGCGCCATGCCATGTCGAGGATCGCCATACCGTCCGCCTGGAAGCTGGTGCAAAGGGCTGCTCGTGAACCGAAGCGTTCCAATAACCAGGCAAGCACGGCTTGTGGCGGTCGGTGGTCGTACTCATTTGCTAACTCGGCGATCGTTTGGAGATTCAAGCCAATGTGGTCTTTCATTCCGCGCTCCAGTATTGTTATCAACCGTTCGCAAGTTAGGCGACTCCGTCAATTGATTGCCGTGCGGCTTTGTTTGTACGACTGACGGGAAAATTGTCGCCTCTTCTATGCCGCGCACTCGCCTTCACCACGTTCTAATTTGTAGAGACCAGTGCGATTCCAGTCGATGAACTCATGCTTGTGCTCGTCGTCGTATTTCACCGGAAGGGAGAGATCTTTAATCAGTTGCTCAAACGCACCAAGGCCTACTCGATCGACGAACGTATTGAATTCCTCGTCTTCCTGTCGGTTCGCTTGATAATAGTGAATGAAGCGCTCCACCGCGTCAGGAATGCGCTTGGCTGGCACACGAACATCCAAACGCTCCGCGATGCGCGGGCGACCATCATCGTAGTTCCCGCCGAGCATGATGATGTAACCAGGAACTTGGTGACTATCGAACTTCATCGCGGCTCCATAAAACCCGATGTTGGCGATGTGATGCCGGCTACAACCGTTTGGGCAACCACTCATCTTGATATGAATCTTTTTGGTAAGTGGGTCTTCGAGGTGCAGCTGTTCCACACGTTCTTGCACCGCACGGGATAGACCCATCGAGTTTGTAATCGCCAACTTACAACTATCCGTGCCTGGACAGCTCACCACATCCGTGATCTGTCGCGCGCCCGCATCGCCAAGACCTAAGTCCTTGAGTCGGAGCCAAACATCATAAAGGCTTTCGTCGCGCACCCAACGCAGTAGAAGATTCTGGTCATCAGTCGTACGCGCGTTGCCGCCCGTGAACTCACGCATGATTTGCGCGAGCCCGCGAAATTGCCTAGGAGTCAAATCGCCTCGATTGACTTTGACCTCAGCGACGGAGAATCCCTGCTGGCGTTGCTGATGGACATTAGCCGCCACCCAGGTGTTGAATTCTCTACGGTCCCCATTGGGGCTGCCAGGATTCAACGGCTTGGCTGGCGCGCGCTCTTCCTCGTTATCAATGAATTTTAAGGGCTCCGGGTCGAAATTGCGTTCGTGAATCCATTCTCCGCGCATCTCTTCATCAACCATCTGACGAAAAGCATCGATGCCTATGCGATTAATGAGGAACTTGAGTCGCGCGCGCGCGCGATTTGCGCGCAGATCATCTTGGCGATTGAAGATTCGTAGTACCGCTTCAGCGACTTTGAGGTATTCATGCAATGGCGCGAACTCGTACAACGTGTGACTAACGCGGGGCAGTATGGCCGTGCCGCCGCCTGTCTGTATTCTGAATCCTTTTTGCCCATTCTTGATGCGGGGGAGGAAACCGAGATCATGAATGCCCGTGACGGCGACATCTTTTTCGGTACTGGTAAACGCAACCTTGAATTTCCGCGGAAGCAGTTGGGTTAGCTTGTTGCGCACGAAGTAGCGTACAAATGCGCCGACATATGGCGTCGGGTCAAACGGCTCGCCTTCACAGACGCCAGCGAAGGGGTCGCTCACCACGTTCCGGACCGTGTTGCCACAAGCTTCACGCGTGGAAAGCCCGTGAGCCCCTAAAAGGCGAATCGTCTGGGCGGCGTCTAGTAACGGAATATGGTGAAACTGGACGTTCTGACGGGTCGTGATGTGACCTTTACGCAGTGGTGCGTATCGCTCTGCTATCTCAGCGAACGCATCGAACTGGTCTGGCGTGACGCCGCCAAAGGGTAATTTGACCCGAATCATTTGTACGTCCGGTTGGCGTTGGCCATAGACACCTTGTTTCAAGCGGAAACCGGTGAAGGCCGCACGATCACGTGCGCCCTGCAGAAACTCCCGCGCTTCGTTGTCAAAATCGTTAAACTCTTTCTGAAGAATGGGAATGACATGCCCAGGAAGGTTAGTGTAGACCTCGGGATTTTCTAATGAGCCTACTTTCTGTGCTGACTGCTCTTGGACCTCTTCCGTTACATGTGACATATCTAACTCCTTTTTAATACCTATTAAATCTATAGATATTAAGGAAAACGTGGTCATTATCGCTTTTTCTGAAGTTATGTCAAGGGCAATTTGGGGGGTTCTTGTATGAGTAATTCCTACTAGATAAATAGTGATTTGTGAAACTCTCGAAAAAAAGTGAATACGCGTTACGAGCATTGGTTTGTCTGGCTTCACCAGAAGCGCCCGCGATGTTGCCCATTCAAGAGATTGCACGACGAGAACGTGCGCCGAAGAAGTTTCTTGAACAGGTTTTACTGGCGTTGAATAAAGCGGGAATCGTACAGAGCGTGCGCGGTAAAGCTGGAGGATACGCCTTGCGCGGAGAGCCGGGAGCGGTCTCCTTGGGTGATATTGTCCGCGCTGTCGATGGCCCTATTATGCCGCTTTCTTGCGCAAATCGTGACGCCCCGGTGAAATGTTCTATATGCCCTAGTCTGGAACATTGTTGGTTACGGTCGTTAATGCTCGAAGTTGGCGACACGGTGAAGGCGGCGTTAGATCATGTGACGCTCGCGGACATGTGCCGACGCGCCGAGGAGAGTCGGAGGAGTCGGAGCACGCAGGCGTTGATGTACGAGATTTGATGGCAGAAGTTGAGAGTCAAAAGTCATCAAGTCTGCAAATCGTACGTCTTGGAGATTTGCAGTCGGCATCGACTTGACGACCTGATGCCTCGATGACTCAATGTTTATCACTCAGTTCGTGGGACTTATCTTGACCCCTGGCGCCCCCTCTTCTAATGTAACTCCACCGCGCCGATCTACATGTAAGGAGGCCAGTATGCGGAAACTATTTGACTATTTACCATGACCGTTCGCCATGAGGACGAGGATCGTTCTCAAAGAGAAGCACCTGCCTTTTGATCGTATTCTGTTAGACCTCCCCAACAAAGAACAAAAACAAGAGTGGTATCTTGCGCTGAATCCGTATGGAAAAGTCCCGGTCTTGGTGGAAGAAGGCGCATGGGTGTACGAATCCGCGCTGTGTAATGAATATCTGGAAGAAAAATACCCGACGCCCGCGCTTGCGCCACAAGATGCTGGCGCAAAGGCGCAGATGCGCTTGTGGGTGGAGTGGTGTAATAGCCAGTTTGTTCCTCCAGTTATCAGTCTGCTCTACGAGAATCGCAAGCCACCATCTGAGCGCAGTCAAGAAAAAATCGATCACAACAAAGCAAAACTAACTGCGTTGATGCCACGCTTGGAATCCCAGCTCCAAGGAAGCGAGTATCTCATGGGCGCTTACAGCGTCGCTGATATCGCCTTTACCCCATTCCTCGCTTTGTGTGACCGCAGCGGCGTCGGTCTGAGCGCATTTCCGCAAGTGGCGCGGTGGGCGACGCGACTCAAGAATCGCGAGAGTTTTGAAGAGGTTAAGCTCGGCTTTGGCGCTTAACGACTCCTGAATAGCCTAAGCGCTGTAAATAGGGGCGGTATTGCATCCGCCCCTATTTTTTTGGAACTTTTGGAGCCTTGGCGAGGTTCTTTTTTCAAAAGAAAGGAGGGAACGTCGTAATGGTGAGATCCATTAAGGTCTTTTTCATTTTCGCCCTGCTGTGCCTCGCATGGCCGAAACCCGCATTCACTCTTGGTCCGGTGGATGGACAAGAACTTCCACCCACCGATCTTGAACGGGTAGGGGTTGGATCTTCAGCGCCGGATTTCCTTTTGGAAGACGAGAAGGGAAACTCCATTGCGCTTTCTCAGTTCCACGAGCAGAAGAACGTCGTCCTGGTTTTCTACCGTGGGCATTGGTGACCCTACTGTGTAAAGCAGCTCGTGGAGCTGAAATCGCTACTGAGTGAGCAAGATCATCAGACAACGCAGCTTTTGGCTGTGAGCATCGACCCGCATGAGAAATCGCAACAACTGATCGCCCATTTGGCGAAAGAAGGCGGCGGTAAAGTTGATTTTCCTCTACTTGAGGATCAAGACCACAAAGTCATCAATCGCTATGGCTTACTGAATCCGAAGGGAAAAGGTTGGCCGCATCCAGCGACCTACGTCATCGATCGCCAAGGCGTCGTGCATTGGAAATTTATCGAGATAGATTATAAGATTCGTCCTTCGAGATCGG
>JBFWZL010000359.1:0-6876 GCA_050185455.1 Binatia bacterium
CCGCCTTGCTGCCGCCCCTGTCCACAAACTCGATCACTCGCTTGCGCAAATCGGCTGAACATCTCATGCCCGCATTGTAGCGCAGCCGCACCTCAAATCCTATCCATATCTATGGGCTTCACTATAACGCATCAGCGAGAGCGCTGACGGCAGCCTCGATAAACATGACATCGTCCGGGTCTGGAAGCCGGAGTGGCAGCGGCGGCGCCTGTACACATTCGCCTACGGACCAAAGAAACGCTATGAGATCGCCGACCTGAGGCAGAGGAAATGCAAATTCTGGGCGGAGGAGCACCTCCTGGTATTCGCCAAAAATCCTTAGGTCAAAGGCTAACGTCACCTGACGTGCAAGAACGAGATCAACTACTCGGCTGGGAAGACTTCCAGGACGAAGAAGCGCGGATACCAGAATATTGGTATCCAATACGATCTTCAACGCTTCCCTCCACTTGCTGCCTTCCGACCTGCGCGGCGGGTCTTGCGGATGATGTCTTGGATCGTTTCGTCAGTCAGCGTATCGAGTCCGCGCGTCATCGCGGTTTGCCGCAGGCGGGCAACGGCGGTCTGAGCTCGCCCTTGTCGCAATGTGGCTAACACGTCTTCAAGATTATCCTCCTCAGCCAGGGTCAAAATTGCGATTGGCTTTCCGTTAGAGGTAACGACGAGGTCTTTCTCCTGTCGCAGTTGGTTCCACACCGACCCAGGATTGATGCGCAACTCTCTGCTGGACACAAATTTCATATACGCCTCATGTTGCCGAAGTAGCTACGATAAGTCTACAGACAATAATATCTTTGAACAACCGGAGCGTATAAGCGCGCCAGAAACAGTCTACGATCTTTGGCGCCTTGCTCCTTGAAATTACCCTGTGCTACCGTCCATTTCCGGAGCGACTCCTAAGGAGGTTATGATGTCGAAAGATGCGACGCCAACAAAAACCCGTGAAGCCTGGGTCACTATTCCTACCGAAGCGGAACTCCGCGCGCAGTTGCCGCCGGGAAGATCGTACCCCTATGATTTTGGTTTTTTGCCGGCAATGGGACGGCTCTTGCGCACGCACGAGAGGATTGGCAAAGCTTTCATGCAGTTGTTCAGCGAAATTATGTGGACTCCCGAAAGCCGCCTTAACCGACGCGAGCGTGAAATGATTGCAGGGGTCGCGGCGGCAGCGCAAGATTGTCACTATTGAACGCAGTCTCACGCAGAGTTTCTGCGTGTGGAACAGGGCGACCCAGCGCTGGTCGAAGCGATCAAACAAAACCGCTGGCGCGAGGTTCCAGGCCTTTCTCCTCGTGACCACGCACTCTGTACAGTCGCTGAAAAACTCAGCGCCACGCCGACGCGCATGGTTGAAGAAGACTGGCAACCACTCCGGGACTTGGGATTCGAGGACGAGGAATGCCTGGAGGTCGCACACGTTGTCGGCATCTTCAATTATCTGACGCGCCTAGCTGATGGGTTTGGTCTACAGCTTGACGCGGCAACTCAAATCGCCTCGGGAAGTCAGATAGCGTTAAAATATCCAGCATAAACGCCAACAAAGAGGGAAGCGAGCTTGTCTTGTTTCTCTCGCATTCAGCCATCCGGCATTCCCTTCTCTTCTTGCTAATGCATACATGATTTTCTACGAGAGAATAGAGGTCTCCTTGACGTCTCCCCCTGAAGTTTGCTTAGAGAGATGAACCGTGCGAGGGGCGCGGCACTAAGGAGGGACTTCATGGCTGGCCTTTCCGTCGATCCACAACCGACCGGGGTTACCCCAACTGCACCTGCGGTCTCACTGCCGTTGAGCCAATATATACCGCGACGATTCATCCTCGTTGGGCTTTGTTTCTTCAGTACGCTCATCTGCTACATCGACCGTGTCAATATGTCGGTGGCTATTCTTCCCATGGCTGAAGAGTTTCAGTGGAGCCAGACCACTAGAGGCATCGTCCTGTCATCGTTCTTTTACGGTTACCTTGCCACGCAGGTGCTCGGAGGTTGGCTGGCGGACCGCTATGGCGGCAAGGTAGTGTTGGGGTTCGGCGTTCTCTGGTGGTCGGTTTTCACTCTGCTGACTCCGCCTGCCGCTTTCGTTTCTTTAACCGTCCTGTTTATCGCTCGTGTGGGGATGGGGCTTGGCGAAGGGATCGCGTTTCCGGCTATTCACAATCTGTTTGCGCGCTGGGCGCCGGTTCACGAGCGCGCGCGCTTCGTGGCGTTAAACACCAGCGGCATACCGCTAGGCACCGTGGGCGCGCTGTTCCTGACGCCGGTGATCGTGCTCGCATGGGGGTGGCCCTGGGTATTTTATCTCTTCGGCTTGCTGGGTTTCATCTGGTTTGTGTTCTGGTATTTCTTTGCGACCGATTCGCCGGAAACGCATCCCACCATGCACCCGATCGAGATGCAGTTCATTCATGATAACCGACCGCCAGTCCCGAAAAACGTCACGACGCCCTGGGGCTTGTTACTTTCCAAAGCGCCAACCTGGGCGATCATCATTAACCATTTCTGCTCGAACTGGGGCTTTTACGTGATTCTGACGTGGTTGCCAACGTATTTTAAGCAAGCATTGGGCGTGGATATGGCTAAGGTGGGCATTTACACGGTCCTGCCATGGTTAGTAATGTTCATCATGGGTAATGTCGCGGGCTGGACGGCGGATACCCTGCTCAAACGTGGCTTTTCGGTAACCTTCGTCCGCAAACTGATGCAAAGCATAGGTTTCTTCGGCGCGGCGACATTCGTTAGCCTGGTGGGCTTCGCTACGACAGTTCCACAGGCGGTAACACTGATGTGTTGCGGGTTAGGACTCGGCGCGTTCGCCCTCTCAGGGTTTGGCGTGAATCACCTTGATATCGGTCCTCGCTATGCCGGCATTCTGCTTGGTTTCTCGAATACGGCCGGCACCATTCCCGGCATTATCGGCGTCACCTTGACCGGCATGATTCTCGACGCCACCGGCTCGTGGCAGTTAGTGTTCCTCATCTCTGCCGGGATTTACGTTTTTGGCGCCATTGTATGGCTGCTGTTCGCCACAGGAGAGCGAGTATTCGAATAAGCGAAGCGTCCGTCCTGTGAGCAGACAGGTAACTCAGATAGGATGTTCAGCACTATGACACCCTTGCGACCATCGCTTCTTCAATTCCCGTGTTATTTTCCACTCAAGGTCATTGGTAAAAACGTGGAGGAATTTGAAATCCAGGTCATGAGCATTGTCCATAAGCATGTCATTGAGGCGGATACCGCCCACTGTAAACGACGGCTCAGCGCGGGAAACAAATATCTTGCCTTGACTATCTCATTCATGGCGCAAAGCCAGGAACAATTGGAGGCCATCTACACAGAGCTGAAAAAGCTCGAGCATGTGATGGTCATGCTCTGAGCGATTTCGCTGAAACGAACGCAAGGGTTTCCACTCCCGTTTTTAGGGACAATCTCCAGCGTGTTCAGCCTCACGCACAGTTGGCCTTACGTCTTCAGCCTTCCGCTACCACAACAGCCTCAGCAAGGGCGGCGGTATGCGTTAACGCCAAATGGAGGCGAGCAATTCCCAGTGAATCGGCGTACTCTTTCGCCTTGCCGGAAAGTATAATTTGCGGGCGCGAGCTGCGCGGTCTGACGACTTCGACGTCAAGCCAGCCCACATAACGTCCCCAACCACGGCCAAGCGCTTTCATCGTCGCCTCTTTCGCGGCAAACCGCGCCGCATAACTTTGATATCTCGCGACACGTCGACGCTCACAGTATTCTTGTTCCCCCGGAGTAAACACTCGATCGCGGAAGCGTGCGCCGGTGCGAGGGTCCTCTAACGCAGCGCGGATGCGATCTACTTCGGCAAGATCGTTACCAACAGCGATGATCATAGCCTCATCCACAATTCATAACCTATAGTCCACTCTCATCAACACGCCCCACAGCTATGGCACGTTGTGACGTCGCACGGCGGCGTTTGCCGCTCTAACAGGGCTTTGCGCCATTCCACCCAGAGATACTGTTTACTTACGGAATGATCGATGAAGTCCCACGGGAGGATCTCTTGATAATCGTATTGGCGGTGCACGAAAAAATCAGGATCGAGGGATTCCTCAACTGTTGCGCGTTGCACATTGCACGTTGCATTCTTAGCTGCGCGACGGAGCCGCTGAATGACGCTCCACCAATCGCCGCCGTTTTGGTGGGTTTCTAAAAGGATCTGACTCGTCCGGCGATCCCCGCGCGACAGCAGGGTCTGATAGTATGCTTCGCGGGGTGATTCCGTATCCACTGTTACACGCGGCAATCGCGCTAAACGCTTCTTCAGTCTCGCCAGCTTCTCCCGTAAAACCGGAATCGTCTCCATTGGCTCCCATTGAAACGGTGTCCAGGGCTTCGGCGAAAAGGCATTAACCGACAGTGTAAGTCCACCCACCTTTCCACCCTTACCGCAAAATTTGTCGTGAATGTTCGCCGTAAGATCCGCAATAGCGTCAACATCGGTTGACGTTTCGGTCGGAACACCAACCATAAAGTACAGCTTCAGCGCTTGCACGCCGCCATCCACCAGCCATTCCGCCGCGCGAAGAATTTCAGGCTCGGTCAGATTCTTGTTGATCACCCGACGCATGCGTTCCGATCCTGCTTCCGGCGCGATGGTAACCGAGCGGTTTTTTTGCGCCCCCAACGCCTGAGCAAGATCTCGAGTGATAACATCAGCTTTCAGAGAAGACGGCGACGCGCGCCCTCCGGCCTGGCCGATAAACTCACAGACTGCGGCAATACCCGGCTGGCTCGCCATCTCGGCGCCAACCAAGCCGATAGTCGATCCCTGCCGTAATCCCTCCTCGACACTGTGCAGCAATGAGTCCTGGCTCCGGTATCGCACTGGGCGATACATGAAGCCGGCGGCACAGAAACGACACCCCCATTCACAACCGCGACTCGCTTCGATCAGATACATATCGCCGAAGACCGTTTCCGGAGTCAGCACCTGCGACGAGGTGGGATACGCATCAAGGTTACGAATGAGGCGACGCTTCACCCGCGGCGCGCCAGGTCCAGAGTAATCCACTCTAATAATCCGTCCCTTGTCGTCATATCGCGGCGAGAAAAACTCCGGCAGGTAGGCGCCTTCAACTTCACTAAGCGCGCGTAGTTTCTCTCGGCGACTACACCGCGTCGCTCTGACGTCGCAATAGCGTTCCAGAAACTCGGGGATCATCTCTTCCCCTTCCCCGATGAGAAATAAGTCGACAAATTCGGCAACCGGTTCTGGATTCAGAAAGGTGGCGGGCCCACCAGCAATGACAAGCGGATGATACGCCTCACGATCACGCGCCAGCAAAGGTACGTGCGCTAACGCAAGAATATCGAGAATATGCAAATAATCGGTTTCAAACGACAAGGAAAAGGCAAGCAACTCAAAATCGGTCAACGCACGTTGGCTCTCAAGCGAGACGAGTGGCGACCGAGAACGGTGCAACGTATCCGTCTCATCAAGATCAGGGAGAAAGGCGCGCTCACATCGACAGCGCGGGTCCTGCGCCAGAATTTTGTAGGCAGCCTGGAAGCCGAGATTCGCCATACCCACGGGATAACGATTGGGGTAAATCAAACAGATGGGGATTTCCCCTTCAGCGTTTGCGGAGAAAAGTCTTTTTTCCTGAGCCAAACGCTGACGCGCACGTCCAAGAATCAATTGCATGGCGAGAGAGTATCTACCTCTCGCCATAGCTTCAAGCACGGCGAGGAAGAAGGACTGAGCGCTGGGTAGCAAGTGGAGAACTTACCATGACGTTGTTTTGTCTCTCAGCGCTCAGTGTTTAGCACTTGGGTCTTGGTTAATTCGCCTGCTTCCGCAAAAATGCAGGGATATCGTAGCGGTCTTCATTCTCCAAATTAGTCGGCGTTGGCGGGGTTGCAGGTGCAGCGTTATCCGCCTGGAATTTACGTTGCCAGGTGGGCGTATCCAGGTCGGTATTGACGCTGACGCCTGTGCTCACCCTCCGTCGCTCCAGAACCGGGCGCGATCCCGGACGGAGCGGCGTGACAACACCCCCTCTTGCCGCCATTGCTGAAGCCTGCGGCTGAGCCTGGATAATTTCGTGTTCGCCGAACCCGGTGGCAATCACCGTAATGCGAATTTCATCTTCGAGATTTTCATCGATGACAGCCCCAAAAATAATATTGGCGTCCTCGTCTGCTTCTTCCTGGATCAGCGTGGCGGCTTCGTTCACCTCGTGCAATGTCAGGTTCTGGCTGCCAGTGATATTGATCAAGACGCCGCGCGCGCCACGAATGGAGATGTCTTCAAGCAACGGGCTTGCGATTGCATGTCGCGCCGCCTCTTCAGCCCGACCTTCTCCGGTCGCGGTGGCCGTTCCCATAATCGCCATGCCCATATTGGCCATGATTGTGCGGACATCCGCGAAATCCAGATTGATCAGGCCATGCACGGTGATAAGATCGGAAATGCCGCGCACTGCTTGAAGGAGCACTTCATCCGCTTTATGAAACGCTTCAAGCAGCGGTTGACTCCGGCTCGCCGCAGCCAGCAAGCGTTGATTAGGAATACAGATAAGAGTATCCACATGTTCACGCAGCTGGCGCAACCCTTCTTCAGCCTGGCGCATGCGTTTCTTACCCTCAAATAAAAACGGTTTGGTCACCACACCAACAGTAAGAGCCCCCATCTCTCGCGCGATACGAGCCACCACTGGCGCACCCCCGGTTCCCGTGCCGCCACCCATACCGGCGGTCACGAACACCATGTCGGAACCCATGAGGTACTCACGGAGTTCTTCCTCCGACTCGCTCGTTGCACGCCTGCCGGTTTCCGGATCAGCTCCGGCTCCTAAGCCCTTAGTTAACGCGCCGCCAAGTTGCACTTTGGTGGGAGCCATGTTGACACGC
>JBFWZL010000360.1:0-6845 GCA_050185455.1 Binatia bacterium
GCGTTTTGCGCTGGAGCCCTGGTGGCTGGCGCGCTCATGGATGTCGTGCCGGACGCGCTCGAATTACTTGAATCTTCGCAGACTGGTTTGCATCATCACCATCTTCTTTTAGCGTGCACCCTGGGATTTCTTTGTTTTTACCTCTTTGAACATGGCGCTCATCACAGCGAAACCCAGGATCACCCTTCCCACTACAATCATACGTGCCAGGTTGGCGCCTGGGGAGCGGCCGGTATCGGAGTTCATAGCTTTTTCGACGGGGTCGCTATCGGCGGAGCCTTTCAAGCCAACGCTGAGATGGGATGGGTGGTCGCCGCCGCCGTGATGCTCCATAAAATCGCCGATGGCGCCAGCACCGTTGGCATTATGTTAGGGACAAAGCATAGTTTGACGACAACCACAAAGGTCCTTGCGGTGACTGCGCTCGCGCCGCTCGCTGGGACGTTAGCACAGTCTGCTTTCACCATACCGAAGCCGCTCCTGGCGCTCACGCTCGGTTGGTTTGCCGGCGTCTTTCTCTATCTTGGGGCCAGTAGTCTTTTGCCCGCCGCACACGAATCTGGACACTCTCGCTGGCTGCCGCTTTCGACTCTGGCGGGCGCCGCCTTTATTTATCTTGCGCAATTGCTGGCGGAATAATTCTCAGCGACTTCTGCGACGGGGTGCAATCTCCTTCGTCCATTGATACAGTTCTGGTTCGAGTCGGGGACGTGGTGTTCCACGACCGAGAGAAAGCAACAGGCTTCTATCCTGGAAAGGGGGGAAAGGTATGCAATCTAATGAATATATGATGGCGCGACAGCCAATCGAAGAGAAACTCCTCTCGTTTCTTCGCTTCTTTGAGAAGCAGCAAGAGGAAATTTCCTTCAATAACGTTACTGAAGTACAGGAGCGGCTGCAGGGCGCCACGGCGGATCTGTTCCCGCAATTGACAACGGCGCTTGCTGCTCTGGCGCCGCCAGAGCAGCAAAAAGATTATCATAACAAACTCTCTGAAGTAATTGCTCGCTTTCAGGGCGCGACCGCGAAAGTCTTGAGCGGCAGAGGGCGACAATTCGCCGAGGCGTTTTTAGCGGCCCGCCAGGAGTATTGCCAGGGGTTATATCTATTGTACGAGATCCGCGCGCAGCTGCCCGGTTTGCAATCATACTGGGTGTTGCCGGAGGCGCTGCCTGCGCTTACTGCTCTGGAAACCAAAGTTGAGGGAACTGACGCACCGGTTGGATTCACGCACAAGGGCAGGACCGACACGCATACCGCGTACACGCTCTATGCGCCTGAAAATTATTCTCCCCAGCAAACCTGGCCGCTCATTGTCTGTCTTCATGGTGGGTACGGGCACAACGATGAATACATCTGGACGTGGCTGCGATCGGCGAAGAGCAAGGGCTATCTGTTGTTGTCGCCAAAATCCACTGGTCCAACCTGGTCTGTGCTGAATCCACCGGTGGACGTTGGCTCCATTCGCGCCATGTTGGATGACGTTTGCGCCACATATGCGGTTGATCGCAAGCGCGTTTATCTCAGCGGCTTGTCCGATGGCGGCATGTTCGCCTACATGCTCGGGCTCTCTTGCCCGGATTGGTTTGCTGGCATTGCGCCCATTGCTGGAGAACTGCATCCCATGACGGACCCGATGCTGCGACAAAAGCAAGGGAAAGACGTGCCGTTGTTTATCGTTCATGGCGCGAAGGATTTTATTTTTGATGTGCGCTCGGTGCGCTCGTCCTGTGAGCTCCTGCAAAAAATCGGCTACAACGTCACCTATACAGAATTGCCTGAATGGGGACATGCTTACACGTACAGCATCAATGAGCAGCTTGTCCTGCCGTGGTTCGCGAGCTTGGGAGGGGTAGGACAACGCGCGTGAATGTCGATCGCACCGTTTGGGTGCTCTCGCTCGCCGTGTTCGCCACCATGGTCGGCAACAGCATGGTAATACCCTTCCTACCATTGTACGTGCATCAGTTCGGCGTGAGCGAGTTTGGCGCGGGCCTGCTGTTTAGTGTCCATGCGGCGACGCGCATCGTGGTGCTTCCCTTCATCGGGCGTTTGTCCGACAAATGGGAAAGGAAAACTTTCCTCCTGGTCGGCGTTCTCTGCTACACTCTGTCGTCGCTCGCATACATGCCGGCGGGACAGCTCATCACTTTTGTTTCGGTGATGGTGATCCATGGCACGGCCACCGCTGTCGTGCATCCGGTAGCGATGGCGTACGTCGGTGAGCTGGCCCCAAAAGGCCAAGAGGGGCGATACAGCAGCTATATCAATTCTGCTTTGTTGGGCGGGATCGCCGGTGGCCCTGTGCTCGGTGGTGCGATCAAGGACCTCTTTGGCATGCAAACCAATTTTTGGGCAATGGCAGGATTGAGCACTGCCGCCTTGGTGTTGCTCTGGATGTCGTTGCCTGAAACTCATGGACATGAGAAGAAAAGCCGCGCTCCGTCCTCGTCGATTTGGTCGGTGCTGGCGTGCCCTCCGCTTGCTGGAATTGCCGGGTTCCGCTTTGGATACGCGCTCGCCAATGCGCTGACCTGGGTGTTTCTCCCGCTCCTTGCGACGCACCTGTTGCCGCTCAGTACGACACTGGTGGGAGTGCTCGTGTCGGCCAACACGTTGGTGAGCACCTTACTACAGGCGCCGTCCGGTCGCTTGGCGGATCGGACGAGTAAGGCAGTGCTGATCTGTATCGGTGGTCTTGGCAGCGCCCTGGCGCTGGCGTTGTTTCCGTGGGCAAGTGCGTTCTGGCAGCTGCTTCTGCTCAATGTGCTGGTCGGCGCCGCCTACGGATTGGCGTTTCCCTCGCACGTCGCGCTCGCGATCGAAAACTCCGGCGCGTACGGCATGGGTACGGTTATGAGCATGCTGCTGACCGCGCACGGCTTGGGGATGCTGATTGGCCCGATGATCTTTGGTCTTCTTGCCAGTCACGGCAGCTTAGGCGCGGCGTTTTGGGGCGGCGGCGTTATTTGTTCTCTCTTGACGCTCGCTTGTTATCCTTTGACGAAGAAGTCTGGATTCCAACCTGAACCAATAGCTGTTGCCAAAGAAGAGCCTGCCGTGGCTGACTGAAGAATGTGAGATGCGCGGCAGAAGATGTGAAGAGATACGCTTTCAAAGGTGCGTTTTTTACCGGATATCTCCTCGAAGAGGCGTGATTCCCGTGAAAGCGGGAATCCGGAAAAATGGTAAAAAGAGAGGTTCAAAAGATTGGAGGCCCGCCTGCGCGGGCATGACGAAACAGAGCCTCCGTCTCTTCCTACTGTGCGGCAATTTCGCAAAAGCTATAGCATCCAAGAAGCACCTGCCCTTAAAAGGGGATGCGCCCCTCTTACCTGTGAATACTCATTCAGGTGTGTAAAAGCCGATCCCGACTTGGTTGAGCGGGAATTTTTTTAGGTGCAAAGGATGCTATCACCATGCAACTTCCTGCTCCCCTAACGGAATAGCCTAATAACACGAAGGGCGAACAGCTTCCCGCCCGTTCTCTTAATTCTTCAGGCTTCGTCATCTTTCTCAATGACTCAATGGCCAAATGGCTCAATGATTCAATAAGTTAAAAGAATTTCACTACACTCCGCGCCACCTCACCTTGTTTGAGCAGATCGTATGCCTCGTTGACCCCTTCCAGCGGGAAGGTGCGTGAGATGAGTTCATCGATCTTGATTTTCTTTTCCAAATACATGTCAATGAGCCGCGGCATGTCGATGCGCGGGCGCGCCGAGCCGTAAAATGAGCCGATCAGCCGTTTTTCCATCATCATGAAGATGTTGGGGTTGAGCGTAATCCGAGCGCTTTCCGGCGAGACGCCGACGATCGTGCACGTGCCATGCCGCGCTGTCATCTTGAAGGCCAGTTCAATCGTCTTGGCCGTGCTAATGACCTCAAACGCATAATCAACGCCACGCCCGCCGGTCAATTCCATTACCGCTTTGAAAGCGTCATCCTGAGATGGATTGACGAAATGCGTGGCGCCAAACGTTTTGGCAAAGTCGAGTTTATTCTGTAGGAGGTCGATCGCGATGATTTGCCGCGCTCCGGCCAGCGCTGCGCCCTGAATAACATTGAGGCCGACACCGCCGCAACCGGTCACGGCAACCGTGCTGCCCGGCTGTACTTTCGCGGTATTGAGCGCCGCGCCCACGCCGGTCATGGTGCCGCAGCCGACGAAACACGCGCGGTCTAACGGCATATCCTCGCGAATCTTGATCGCGCAACTTTCCGGAACCACAGTTTCCTCGGCGAAGGACGCCGTGAAGGCAAAGTGGAAAATCTCTGTGCCATTTTTTGCCAAACGAGTCGTGCCGTCCAGCAACGTGCCGAGCTTCTTGGGGCGAGTTTCACACAGATGCGGATTTCCCTCGGTGCAATAGTAACAATAGCCGCACACCGGCGAGAACGACAACACGACATGGTCGCCTTCTTTCACAGAGGCGACACCCGGTCCGACTTCAGTAACAATCCCAGCCCCTTCGTGACCGAGCACAATCGGCAACGGCATGCGCATGTCGCCGGTCATAACGTGGAGGTCGCTGTGGCAACAGCCGTTGGCGGCGATTTTCACCCGCACTTCGCCGGCTTTTGGCGGGGCAAGTTTGATGTCTTCGATTACCAGGGGCTTTCCTGGCTCATACAATACAGCAGCTTTCATGTTTTCTCTCCTTTCCTGCAGAGAATCTTTGTCCGTACACGCACTACAGACCACGCAATACGTAATACGCGCGACGTGATCCATCTACCCCCCACCTTTGATCCGACGAGGTTGACAGCTTCAGCGGCTGAGTGTCACACTGGCCCAACAAGGTCAGGAGGGGCATTATGGCAGAGGCGATTCTGCAAGCAAAACGTATCCACGCTGCCGAGGATGAGGATCCGTATGAATTTTTCTTTGAACGCGGCGTGACTGATGGTTTGCCAGTCGTGCCGCCTTCGGAGGAACGGGTACAGCGGATGCTGGCGACAACGAACCGCGATCCGCAGGAATTGCTCGGAACAATTGGACCGAATTATGGCCGCGCCACTGTGGAAAAGGTTGCGATCAATGCGGTAATGGCCGGCTGCCATCCTTCTTATTTCCCAACCGTGCTTGCCGTAGTTGAGGCGCTGAGTGACGAGAAGTTCAACGCGCACGCGTTAAATGTGACGACCTTTTCCGCCACGCCGCTAGTGCTCATCAACGGCCCGGTGCGGAAAGAGATCGGCGTCAACTGTGGCCACAACGCCTTGGGCCACGGTTTTCGCGCCAACGCCACGATTGGGCGGACTGTGCGGCTTTGTATTATGAACATTGGCGGAGCCAAGCCGCATCAGATCACCAAAGCAACGATGGGACATCCGGCGCAATACACGTTTTGTGTCGGGGAAAATGAAGAAGAAAGTCCGTGGGAGCCGTTGCACGTGGAAAAGGGTTTCCGCCCGGACCAGAGCACGGTCACGCTGTTTGGCGGTCACTCTCCGTTGCAGATCAACGACCACGCGAGCCGTACGGCGGAACAGCTGGCGCTTTCACTTGGTTGGACGATGGCGAATATTTGGAACCACAAAAACTTTCCGGTTTTTTCCGACACCGTATTGATTGTCTGTCCGGAGCACGCCAAAACCTTCGCGCAAGACCGGTGGTCAAAAAATGACCTGCGGCAATTTTTGTTCGAGAAAATTCGCAGGCCGTTTCGCGAACTGAAACCCGGAGTGAACGGAGGCGAAGGCGCTGGGGTCAGCATGATTCCGTTGGCGAATCAGTCGAAAGAACCGCCAACCGACGAGACGCTTTTCCCCAAATTTCCCGCGCTTGATAGCCTTATTATTATTGTGGCTGGCGGCACGGCGGGTCGATTCTCCGCAGTCGTACCGGGATTGGCGCGAGGAGATTTCGGCAGCCGCGTTACGACGAGGGAAATCCGACCGTGAGGGTGAAAGACATGAGGAGTGAAGCGGAAGGCGTGAAGAGAGAACAGAAGGGAGGTCGTCGCTCGGTACTTTTTACTCGGAACTCAGTACTTGGAACTCGTTACTGTGAAGAAGGAGGTGCTCTATGGATCAGGTGTTTCTCGATCCCACCGATCACGTGGATCGCGGGCAGAAATCGTTCGCGCCACGCTTAGATACATTGGTGGGGAAAACTATCGGCTTGTTGGACATTAACAAGTCCAAAGGCGTGTACTTTCTCGATCGCGTTGAACAAGTGCTCCGCGAACGCTACGGCGTGAAAGAGGTGTTGCGGCGCAAAAAAGTTTCCGCCGGGAAAATGGCGTCCGCTGAACTCAAGCAGGAGCTGCGGGAGCAATGCGACGCCGTCATCGAAGCCCTCAGCGATTGAGGGGGCTGCATATCGTGCAGTTCGCACGATGTACTCTATTTTGAAGAGCAAGGAATTCCCACCGCAAATGTCTCGACCATAGAGTTCAAAGGCGCGGCGCATGCGCAGTGTACAGCGCTGGGGCTGCCGCAGTACGAACCGGTATGGGTGCCGCATCCGGTGCAGCCGAAATTACCAGAAGAAGTACGAGCCTTGGCTGACCAGGTCGTTGAACAGATCGTGACGAAGCTATTGGATCATCGTATCCAACGGGCGGCGTAAGCATCCCGAGCGTAGCGCGCGTGATTAAAGGTTTTCGCAATATGGCCGTTCTCTAACATTGGACACGGATAAGGAAGGTGACGCCGCCTCCACCACCACACCACCCCCAACGTCGCCTTTCTTGTCCGCCCACCTCTTACAACACTCCAGGCAGTTTTGGCATGGCTAGGCGGTGACTTCGATCTCCCTGGCCTCCACGTTTTCAAGCTGTTTCATCACGGCCCCAAGATACTCGCGGATGGCGTCAGCAATGTTCGCTAACGCTTCT
>JBFWZL010000361.1:0-6834 GCA_050185455.1 Binatia bacterium
GGCTGAAAGCTTCTCCTCGGGAATCCCTACCATCCGAGCAACTTTCAAGTGCTGCGAGTACTCAAACTTAGAGTCACCGACAATTCCGGTGCGAATGATCGCCAGTTCACGTAGTTTGGGGTCGAGTGTACGACCCGGCTGCAGCAGTCCCAGCAAATCGCGGCGCGCCATCTGTAAAAGGTCTGGCACAAGCGCAAACGTCGTCCAGTAATCCCCTGGCGTTCCGGTCGCCGTTCCCGGCTCCGCGACTGGATCACGATCGCCAAAAAATTGCTGATAAACTTCCAGGACCTCCGGGGATGCCTCCGCCTTTGATACTTGCCGTAACCGCGCCATTGCCGCCTCCTTCTGTACCGAGCAACATTAAGCAATCAGACGCTAGCCGATTGCCTTCCATCACGCAACAAACCTACAATAGGGCACACCATGACTCGTCATATTCTTGCAGGAGATGTTGGCGGCACGAAAACGTTACTTGCCGTCTATGCAATAACTCAGGCGGATAAGCTCACACTGATCCGCGAAGGACGCTTCGCGAGCAAAGAGTACGATCGCCTCGAAACGATCGTGCAGGGCTTTTTGCGCGAAGGCAACGAGCGTATTGAAGCGAGCGCGTTTGGCATCCCGGGTCCCGTGCTCGATGGAGAAGTGCAAGTCACGAACTTGCCGTGGAAGGTCTCCTCCCCAAGCCTTTCCCAGGCCACCAGCTGTTTCCGCATTCGTCTCATGAACGATTTGGAAACGACTGCGTATGGATCGTTGTTTCTTCCTCCGAACGACGTGTTGACGCTGAATCCCGGTAAGCACCATCGCGGCAACCGCGCGATCATCGCCGCGGGCACTGGATTAGGGCAAGCGTTTCTGTTTTGGGATGGAGCACGCTATTGGCCGGCGGCGACCGAAGGGGGACATACGGATTTTGCCCCGCGCACGGAGCAGGAAGTCGCGCTGCTTGCCTTTCTGCAAAAGCGCTATGGGCGCGTCTCGTATGAGCGGATTCTATCCGGTCCCGGCTTGGTTAATGTCTTCGATTTTCTTCGCGAGGAGCAGCATAAGCACATTGCTCCAGTCGTTGAGGAGCGACTTCAGAATGAGGACCCCGCGGCGGTGGTTGGCGAGAGCGGAGTAAACGAGATCTGCGCCACCTGCGCAGAAGCGGTGGATCTCTTTCTCAATACGTATGGGGCCCAAGCAGGGAACCTCGCGCTGACCATCATGGCGTTGGGCGGTGTGTATATTGGCGGAGGCATTATCACAAAACTGCGGTCTCGCCTCTCCGTAAGTCAGTTTATGAAGGCTTTTCTCGATAAGGGACGACTCTCGGCGTTAATGGCTGAGATCCCCGTCCACGTGCTCTTAAATCCGAAAACCTCACAACTCGGCGCCGCACATGCAGCCAAAGAATTATGGGAACGAGAAGCGTAACACCAATTGCTCTCTCAATGTCATAGTACCGCCAAAGAGGTGTCGCCTTGAGCCTTTCTCTTCCGTTCTTCCTGAATTTCGTCAGATTCAGGACAGGCTAGGTTATTCCTCGGCAATGCTGGGACCGGGCTGCGCCAGCACTTTGGCAATAGAACGAACGTCGAGCCACCATTGCTCTTTGGGTCGCTGATGCAGCAAGTCTTTCATGCGCGGGAGTTCGTCAAGAGGATGAAATTTCACTTGTCCAGCATGCAGCCCGACAAAAGCGCCCGCTGGGGAGGGCTGCGCCGCTTCAAAGATCAACCGTTCAACGCAGGTAGCGGCAAGACGCATGGCAAGGATACGGTCGAAAGGCGTAGGGTTCCCCCCTTGCTGCAAATGCCCCAGAATCGCCTGACGCACATCGAACAGGTTATCCCCGGCGCCGGCAAAGAGGGTCGCCATAAAATTCGTCGTGTATAAGGGATGGGCGTATTCACTCCGGATCATGACGCTCAATCGTTTCCCGCTTTGAAATCCAGAGTTCAGCGCCGTCAAATCGTCTTGCAAATCACTCAGAGTCACTCCATCTTCCGGCAAATACACTCGCTCCGCTCCAGTCGCGAGTCCGCTCATTTGCGCCAAGTATCCGCACTGATTGCCCATCACTTCCACCACGAAACAACGACGGGCGGCAACGGCGGATTGTTTGATCTTATCCACGACATTGACAATACCGTTCAGGGCGGTATCGGCGCCGACACTGAGTTCTGATCCCGGCAAGTCATTATCAATAGTAGCGGGCAGACAAATCAATGGAATGTTGAACCCCGGAAAATTCTCTCTGGCGCGGTAGAGTTGAAACATGGACTCGTATCCTGACCAGCCGCCGATCATGAGCAAGCCTTCGATACGGTACTCTTCCAAGGTGCGGGCGATCGCGTAGAAATCCTTTCCGGAAGGGGTCTTGCGGTTGGTGCCAAGTTCCGCCCCACCCATTGGCGCCCAACCGTTCACGCTCATCCAATCCATTTCTACAATATCTTCCTCGATCAAACCATGAAATCCATTCTTCACGCCTAACATGGTATGGCCGAAATCAACTCCCAATCGGACGGCGGCGCGGACCGCCGTGTTCATTCCCGGTGCGGGAGCGCCGGAGTGCATGACTGCGAGGCGGAGGCGTCGTTGTCCCGGCGGGGGCGGATGGGGCAAAGCGCGTACAAGCGTGCGCACGGTGCGAAAAGCGGTCTGGAAATTCTGTCCGCGCAAGCTCATGGCCGTTTCAAAATCGCGGCTCGCCATGGCGGCGGCAATGCGTTTCGTCTGTTCAACGCAGGGCTGCAGGGGTGAACGAATGATGCGATTCCCGCGCATGCCAACGAGACACGGAGTACTACCCGGTTGCGCCGAGAGCACCTCGTCGACAGCCGCCGCTCCTAACAAAGTGCTCAGATTGCGATCAAAAGCGCTCGGGGCGCCGCCGCGCTGCACATGCCCTAAAATGGTCACGCGGACATCTTCACCTAGGCGTTCTTCCAGTACTTTCTCGACATACGCGCTCTCAATAGGCGCGCCATTGCGATCTTGAGCGCCTTCAGCCACGAGCACAATGCTATCGCGACGCCCAGCCATCCGTCCGGCTTTGAGGACTTCACACATGCGCTCTTCCCAGTTCTCCACGTCAGGAGGGCTCTCGGGAATGAGCACCCAATCCGCACCGCTCGCCAATGCGCCCATCAAGGCCAAATAGCCGCAATGTCGGCCCATGACTTCGACCACAAAAGTGCGTTGATGACTCGCCGCCGTGCTGCTAATGGCGTCCACTGCTTCGGTAATACGATGCAAGGCCGTATCCGCGCCAATCGTCATATCCGTGCCCAGCATGTCGTTATCAATCGAACCGACAAGACCAACGATTATCAGATGAGGACACCCTTCGGCTTGTTCTTGAGAGATTTTTCCTTGAGCAACAAGTTCAGCCAACAATGTTGGCCATTCTTGATGGAGAACGGCGGCTCCGGACAGACTCCCATCGCCGCCAATGACAATCAGGCTATCAATGCCATTTTGCACCAGGTTTTCCGCAGCCTGGAGGCGGCCAGGCCGGGAGCGAAACGCCTCACAACGAGCCGTGCCGATAATAGTGCCGCCCTTATGAAGGATGCCGCCCACGTCTCCCCACGTCATCCGACGGATGCGGGAACCGCCATCGACCATGCCTTGGTATCCTTCCAGAATCGCATACACCCTCACGCCAAGGTTAAGAGCCACGCGCACGACTGCTCGCACGGCGGCGTTCATCCCTTGTGCATCACCGCCGCTTGTCAGCACCCCGATACGTTTAGCCTGCTGTACCACTATCCTCACTCCTCAGTGCGATTTGATGAAGACGGATGGAATTCGTCTGTCCGGCTACCGCGGCAATTGGGGCCCCAAACACCAACACGATACGATCACCATGTCGAGCGAACCCACCGGCGAGCAATTCTTCTTCTCCACGCTGCACCAGGATTTCCGTCCGGGCCACAGGCTCCATGATGCGTGGGATCACGCCCCACAAAAGAGCCAATTGTCGTCGCACCTGTTCGTCCGGGCTAAACGCAATAACCGGCACGATAGGCCGAAAACGGGAAAGCAAGCGAGCCGTCGAACCGGATAACGTAAAGGCGGCAATTACCGTTACCCCGGCCTCGCGCGCAGCGCGGCAAGCGATACCACAGGTCACTTCGGGGAAATCTGCCGGGATCGACAGCATTTCGCGCGGCATGGTTGGCCGTTCTTTGGCTTTCTGCTCTTCTGCGGCTTGAATGATACGATCCATCATCTTCACCGCTTCGAGGGGGTAAGCGCCGCTGGCGGTCTCGCCGGACAGCATCACCACATCCGCGCCATCGAAGACGGCGTTGGCCACGTCCGACGCCTCGGCTCGCGTTGGACGTGGATGTTCGATCATGGAATTGAGCATCTGTGTCGCAATGATGACCGGCAAGCCGCGTCGATTGCAGCGGCGGATGATTTCTTTTTGTATGACCGGCACCCGCTCTGGAGAAAGTTCAACGCCCAAGTCTCCACGAGCAACCATGACCGCATCGGATAAAGTCACAATAGCGTCAAGATTGGTGAGCGCTTCTGGTTTTTCAATCTTGGCAATCAACGGGGCCATACGACCGACACGCTGCATGACCTGACGGGCAAGGACGATATCCTCGGCGCGGCGCACGAACGAAAGCGCAACGTAATCGACTCCCTGATTCAGGGCAAATTCGAGATCCGCCTGGTCTTTGTCCGTCAACGCCGCGGTTCGCAACGCCACACCAGGAAGATTGATGCCCTTATGTTGGCCGAGCCGACCGCCTATCACCACTTCGGTCTCTACACGACTCGCCGCATCCGTCGTGAGTACTCGTAGTTCCAAGAGTCCGTCGTCCAAAAGAATCCGGTCTCCGGGTTTCACATCTTCAGGGAGATGAGGGTAGGTCACAGAGACGCAGTCCGCCGTCCCCAGTGTGGAATTCGTGGTCAGCACGAGCTGCTGTCCTGCGCGCAACTCGATAGGCTTCCCATCCTGTGTTTCCCCGGTACGGATCTTCGGTCCCTGAAGATCGGCAATAATGGCGATGGGCTTCCGGAGCCGCGTGCTTACCTCACGCAGCCAGAGGACCGTCTGCGCGTGGTCTTCATGCGAGCCGTGAGAGAAATTCAACCGTGCGGCATCCATGCCCAGTACGATCAATTGCTCGATCGCTGCAAGGGAGTGGACCGCCGGGCCTATCGTACAAATGATCTTTGCGCGTCTCATTCTTCGTTTAGGTTAGCTTGCCCACAATCATTGGTATAGGCGATGCAAAAGAGAAACCGCGGAAAAAGGACAAAGAGCGAACCCCGAGTTCTTTTTCAACATACGACGTAAGCGCTCGAAAGGAAAGAGAAAAAAAGAGTGTCCTATCCTAATCTGACACGAAGGGTGCTCAATTGCTGAGCTCAGAAGCTGATCGTCTTTTCAGCAAAAATCGCAAAGTGCCCTAATTAGGACAGGACGAGAGGCAGCTTAAAGGTTTGTTCTGTAATCTTGCTCGACGAATTGGTCGATTTGCCGCGCCATCTGGTCATCACCACCGGCCTTAGCCGCTAGGAGTTTCCCGAAGGAAATCTGGTGACGTGGTTGCCAAGCTTCCGGCTGCCAAAGCTGGGAACGAATAAACGCTTTTGCACAGTGAAAGAAACATTCCCGGACCGTCACCCGGATAGCGACGGTCGCAGGCTGTCCTCGGGCGGAAAGCCGTTCAAGAACCGTAGGATCAACGGTCAATTCAGCCGCGCCATTGACCCGGAGCGTTTCCCCTGTCCCTGGAATGAGAAAGAGAAGACCAACTTGTGGGTTCATAAGGATATTCTGCAGACCAAAGATAAGCTTGTTTCCTTTACGATCGGGAATCAACAACGTGGTATCATTCTCGATCGCCACAAATCCGGGGCCGTCGCCTTTTGGCGAGACATCTTGATTCCCCGCGCCATCGGCGGTCGCAAGCAGGAGAAAGGGCGAACGTTGGATAAAATCAACCGCCGCCGGCTCAAGTGTCTTCCATAGCTTATGCGAGACGAGCGGGCTTGGCTCGCCAATGATGCTACGGAGTTGGTCCACGGAAGTAATGCGATGAAGATCAACATGAGGCATAAGACTTCTCCTTCCTCTGTACGATAGGGTGAAAGCGGTTCCAGGATGCGTGCTTCGCTACGCCACACTCAAGGCATCGCGTCCACGCGCATACGTGAAAATGTTTTGCGTCGGGTTACGGTTCACCAGCTCACGCCCCCACATGGGGTGGAACAAACTCCGCACTTCATGTTCGATTTCACACAACATTTCGCCCGAATCAGGATCAACGATGTTCTGGAAGCGATATTGGTGGGCGTCACTCTCTTGCGTGACCAGACCATGCTCCTTGAGGAATTTATGTGGAAAAGAGAAGTTACCGATATAGATGGCGATGTGGTGACCATCGTACGGAGGGATTGCTTCTTGCGTCTCACGAAAGAGCAAACATTGATTGCGTCCGACTTGCACGCGAGCGACAGCCCCTTTCTTACTCCGCTCGACAGACGCCGGAGCCTGCATGATCTCTTGATAAAATTTCGCAATGCCGGCGGCGGCTCCAGGTTTAACACACAGATCGACATACGGCAGGCCAACTTCCATTCCGCCAAACTCCGGGCCCGGCGCATAGCAGCGCAGGAGGTTCCCCCACGGGCAGGTCACTTCCACATATCCTTTCTTCGCCGCCCATGAAAATTTTGTTCCTTTGAGACTCTCCTCGATCCGTTTGAGGCGGCGTTTGAGCGCGTCGAGATCTTGCATGACGAGACCGACATGGCCGCGCACTACCTGCGGCTCTCGTGTCGGCAGATGAAACTGTTGAGGCCCGACTT
>JBFWZL010000362.1:0-6791 GCA_050185455.1 Binatia bacterium
ACTGTTGCACGCGCGGATTACCGTTGGAAAGGTGGTGGAAGTCATCAATCCAGGTGTCTGGAGCATCGGGCCAAACATTGCGTACATGAACCGCAGTTTCATGTCGTTCGAAACCCTTAATCTCGACGGGAGAGACCTCACGCGAAAGATGAAGGGAAGGCAACCGGCCAGTCCGAGTCGTCACCAACAAGCGCACATTCTGAGGCAGGTCGCCCAAAGCGAGAAAATCGTGGACGAAACTCCTCTCGGGAGGCGACTGAGTGGTAGCCGCTGTAATAGAGTTGTCTGCCGCATCAATCACCACCACAAGAAGGGCCTCAGCAGCGTGAGCGGCTACTACCTGGGCGGCTTTCTCCAGTCGTTTCTTGAAGATCCTGGGATAATCGAGGTTCTCTGATCGGCTTACGAGCAGCGGGATGCAGAGTTTTTGCGCGAGATCGTTAGAGAGCTGGAGGAAGGCATCTCGCGGTCGATGCCGGTACGCGTCGGAATCAAGGTAGCGGCCGCCCCCATAGCAATCGAAGACGACGACGATGGAGCCGCTTGGCAGCAGAGCTTCTATCTCCTGCAGAGCAGTGGTTTTCCCGCAACCGCCTTCGCCATGCAGGCAAATACGTTGCGCTCCGTCCTTCATGTGTTCCGCAACGCTTCGAGATACTTTCCGCGGGATCAGCTGCTCCACTGTCTTATGGGCGGAAGGGCAGGGAAACAGTGCACCTGGATCAGAGAAGCCCAACTGGGCCAGGATGGCCTGGCGTGTGATCAATTCACCCTTTGCTTCCGGCATCATCGCACGCCGCATAAACCGTAGGAGATGATCGAGGTCCACACGCGCATCGTCGTCGGTCCACTCAGAGATGGTTGTGAGAACGCGCTCCTCGAGAGCAAAGCGTGAGCCTTGTCCACACTCAGAAAAGTCGAGGGCTTTGGCAAATTCCTCGAAGTCCTCTTCCTGCAAACCGCTCGCGGCAAGGAGTACAGTACGATCTGACTGGGAACTTGATTGTCTCTGCGAACTTTGGTCAGACCTGGTCTGGCCCGATAACGCATTCACGACAGCTGGATCAACCTGCTGATTACTGACGAACCGTATCAGGACGTCACCGCTCGTCACCACGTCAGGCTGCGTCCCTTTTAGACCCAAGAACGCTTTTGCCAGTTTGGCTATGACAGAGTTATCGTGTTTCGTATTCGTACTGTGAGTGAACCGAGCGACAGTCCAAGCTCGGTCAGGGTTGGCGGAAGAGTATTTGAGTTGCGCGATGACAATATGAGAAGCCGATGAGGCGCCATCGCGTCCGTAGTACAAAGCACAATCTACACCCTCCCATGTATCCTGTGGCGCTCCGCTTTCGTCCTCGGCTCTCAGCCCTTCGACTGTGACAGCGACCAGCCCTGAGTTCTGGTCGAGGAGTGCTAAAGCTTGGCGTAATGCCCACAGCTCATGAAAGTCGTCTCCCGCATTGGAGCCGCGGGCGCCACGATAATCAATCGGCCTCATGCTATCTCAGCGCCTGAAAGAGACAGAACAGAATTTGAATGTAAAAAGGTCACCGCTTCGTTTTCCCCTCGGTTAACCAAAAGGAGTTTTTCTATTCGTGTGATCCTCGATTTCTCGTTGAAGTCGACCACTAAGACTTTTCCCGAGATCGAAGGGGATGGGAGCGAAAGCAGAGATACAAAACGCCACAGCATTGCGCACCGTCATGTATGCGAACCTGTAAAGTTTACGTGCTTATGCATAAGCGCCGCGCTCGGCTCGCGCATGGCCGATCCGAAGCGGCGTGATGGTCACCTTTACGTCAACGCGGCAGTGAAGGCGGTTGAGGATCGTCATGAGCCGGTCCACAGTGAAGCGATCAAGGTGAGCGTTGCGAATGCGGGAAAATTCGCTGGCTTTTACGCCAGTCAGTCCTTCGGCCTTGCGGACAGAAAGGTTGCGGTCGTCTAGTACGCCGATAATCTTGGCGGCAAGCATGCCCTTGAGTTGTTCGACATCAGCGGCGGCATGTCCAAAATCGCGGAACACGTTGCCGCTGCCTTTGACCACTTCGAGTTTTTCCGTCATTTGAGCATCTCCTTGAGGCGTTTGAGCCGTTCGCGGATGAGGTCAATGTCTTGTTTTGGCGTCTTGATGCCGGTCTTGGCTTTCTTCTGGAACGCATGCACGACCCAGATATCCGCCCCGAGCTGGACGGTATAGACAGTTCTGTACGCATTGCCACGCCACGCCAGGGCGACTTCAAAGACGCCCGACCCCAGCCCGGTCAGCGGCTTGGCAATGTCCGCCTTGCGGCCTTCGGCAGCGATCGTGAGGGCGCGCAGGATCTCCCTACGCGCCCCTTCAGGAAATTCCTCGAAGTCTTTCCGCGCCGCCTTGATCCAGGAAATCGGCCGCGTATCTCTTACCATCATGACAGAGTGTTGGCATTTTTGTCAACACTTGTCAAGAAAGAATGATCCGCTCGAAACCTGAAACATCGGAGCCGAAGCACAAGAACGGAGCGCGTTGGCGCGTCGGGGCCAGGAAGGAGCGATCACGTGTTCTCTTCTGTCAATAAGGTCCGGCAAAACCGACTTCCTTGGATATGTTCTAGAGGAGTCAGAAAACTGAAGAACGCGATTCCCGGCAAAAACGCCTACGCGATCAACTGTTTATAGAGCGAATAGGCGAGGAAACAGACGAGTAAGTGAATGGGCAAAGCATACGAGGCGCGATGAGTGGAGCGGACCAAACCAAAGGCACACTTGAGAAATTCAAAGAGTTCTTCAATCCGATGTCTGGCCTGCAGACAGGCTAACTGAAAGTGGCTGGTCAGCTTCCGCATATTCTTGCGAATACCCGAGCACGTAGACGCCGCGACTGCCCAACTCATACGCTTTGGCCTCCGAGAGATAGCCTCGATCGCCCACCACAATCCCGGTCGCCATCCAGCGCGTCAGAGGCTCGAGGAGTCTACGGTCATCGACGGATGCGGTGGTCAGGTCAAAGGCACAGAGCCGGCCTTCTTCGTCGCACTGCACGTGGACCTTGAAGCCATACCGCCAACCCATCCCGTTCTTAGACTTGCGTGCCCAGGCCTGAAACGTCCGGTGTTGGCTGGCGCGGGCCACCTTACAGACCGGCAGCGCGGTGGAGTCCTGGAACACCACCGGATACGGCTGGTGCGCCTGGCGATTGTGGGCCAGGATAAGGGCCAGCAGACCACGCAATTCCACCGTGTATCGGTTGGTCGCCTCCACAAACTTGCTGTAGGACCTTAACCCGGGGAACTCCGGGCAATGCTGCTCGCAGAGATGATAGTACAGCTTGGCTTTGTCGCTCAGCCCCCGCCAGGCACCCCACACGAGCATGGTCACCACTTCCGCCGCGCTGAGGTGCGGCTGGCCTCCGCGTGGATCCCGAGGGAGATGTTTGGGCATTAGCCCTTGGTGCATCTGCTGCAGCAGGTCATCAATCGTGACGTAGAGCTTGAGTAACATGTCGGGACCGCTTACTCTCTCTTGGATGAGCATCGTTGCCTCCCAGGCTTGAGGGGTGTCGCTACTTCCTCATACCCAGAGGTGGCGGTGCTCTTCAAGAATCTTTGCCGGGAATCGCGTGAAGAGTTTCCTCTCAGTGAGCCTCTACGAATTCCACACAGTGTTGCTCCGCGAACCGTATCGAGCGGAGGTCCGCCTATAGTAGTCTTGCCAGAAAATCATAGCCCGCTCATCTCTCTCTTATGGAACACAATGGGGAAATCCGAGAAGGTTTTTTTGTCAGAAGGGTTTAGCTTCTATTCTCAATAATTCTCCAAGTGGAGGGTTGAGCAATGTTTGACCGAGCGAGACTTGCCTCCTACCGTCCTGATCATGTCGGTCCCGCGAGCATGGATGCTGTTGCCTAATCGCACAGAATGGCGAAGCACGCTCACGGTTTGCGTTGCGCAGTCAACGACGTGACGAACGTGGCGCACGCGTCTTCAAACCTCACCGCGGCGCCTGGGGCGAGCGACGTCGCCTGATCAATCTCGCGCATGAACTCCAGCAGGCCGATTGTCACGCCTTGCACGTGGAGGAGCTGGTGGGCCTGCACAGAGATGTCGGCGATCTGCTGCCGCGTGTAGCTCGGATATTTTCCGACCAGACTATCGAGCACGCGGCGGGCCGCCTCGACGGCAGGATCGTTGGGCGCAACGGCGCGGCCGGTGTCAATCGTCGCAAGGAATTCTTCTAGTGACTGTGCTGGTGGCATAGTGATATCGGATCAGGGGAAATGACAGAGTTACCGGTGCACAGCGTCCTCGCACCACGTACTCCATCAGGAGGAATAATCGGCAGCGTCTCGACAGGCTTAAGCGGTGACAGATGTCGTAGGTCCACGGGAAAGGAGACGTGGATACGATCCGCGCAGGGTGATCGTGCAGATCCACACCGCCGCCACTGTCCTACAGCGGCGAGGTAACGAGGCGAGTTATGGCAGGGTTTTGGTGAGTGCGGCGAGCGCGTCGAGGAGGGTTTTCTGACTCCCGGTAACGGGTTTGGGCGGACGATCGAGCTCGCGCAAGATCCGTTCGATGCCGGCGACGTTGCGATTCAAGAGCTGGAGCATTGTGTCCGCAAGTTGGCGGGCGACCGCCTGGTCGCGGTGGCTGGCCGACAAATAGGCGATCGTGTCGTCGAGCACCCTCGTGCTCCCGGCGCCGAGAATCGCCTCTAGCGGGTAGCCTTGGGCCCGAATGTTCAACAGCAAGGCCAACGGCAGCTCCACCTGGCCGCGCTCATAGCTGCTGATCTGTTTCTGGTCATAATCGCCGAAGTGCTGGCCAAACTCTTGCTGCGTCATGTCCAGACTCTCGCGGAACTGTTTGAGTCGTGGGCCGATGTCCGCATAGTGGAGGGTCTGTTCTTGCAGGAGCGTCACGATCCGCTTGCGGTCGGTGATATCGTGCGCCGTCCCGAGCAGCTCGTGCGGCGCGCCGTCTGGACTGCGGGTACAGATGGTCTCGCGCAGGCGCAGCCAACGGTACTCACCTGTGGCGTGCCGCACGCGGCACTCCGTCTCGACCGGCGTCCCCGGCCCGGCGCCAGACACGTCGCGGAGGCGGTCGGCCAGCACCTGCCGGTCGTCTGGATGCACAAGTTCGGCAAACAACGGTCCGACTCGCCCCTGTAGTTTCTCTGGCGGATGCCCGAGGATCGTGAGGAGCTGCTGATTGACCCAGCGGACACACGGTTGCGTGAGATCATACAGATAGACGATATCCGGCATGGCTTCGGTGATCCGTACGCGCAACGCTTCGCTCTCGCATACCGCCTGTTCCGCGGCTTTCCGCGCTGTGATGTCGCGCGCGACGCTCAGGATCTCGCTGACCGTTCCCTCTTGGCCCACGAGCGGCACCGCATTGATCTCGAACGTCCGGACCTGACCACCCCCGTTTTTTGCGGTGACCTCGATCGGTCGCACGCGCTCGCCACGGGTCAATTTGGTATAGCTCTGCAGGAGTTCGTCCCGATTCTCGCCGGCAAAGAAGTCGAGAAAGGTCTTCTGGCGCAGTGCGTCTGCGGAAAGGCCCGTGCGGCGCAGCACTTCGGCATTGGCCTGGAGCAGGCGGCCGGCGGTATCGGTCACGTACAGCAAATCCGGACAGGCGTCAAACAGCAACTGATAGCGTTCCCGACTGGCGCGCAGCGCCTCTTGCATCTGTAAGCGTTCGGTCAGATCCCGGTAGATCCCCTGATAGCGCATCACGGCGCCAGCGGCGTCGCGAATGGCGCGCGTGCGGGCTTCGACGCGCATGGTCGTCCCATCTTTGCGGAGCAGCTCCGCCTCAAACAGGGAGGAGGGAGGTTTGTCGCCCGCCAGGAAACGGCGGTTTCGTTCTTCGGCCAATGCGACCGTCGCGGGGGTGGCGACTTTGCGCACATGATGGCCAATCAGCTCCTCGCGGGACCAGCCGAGCAGGCGCTCTGCGCCTCTATTGACAGCCAGGATCACGCCGTCCGGAGTAAAGACCGCGCAGGCATCGTTGGCGTTCTCAAAGAAATCGCGATACAGGGTCTCATTGTCCCCAGGTACAGACGTGGTCCGCCGTCGCCGGTCACGCCGGTGTGTCGTCGCCCGTACAGGCGCGTGTCGTGGCGCCGCTTTGGGTTTCGCCATGGTTGGTCCTCCTCCGCCCGCTTCCGTCCGCACGTCCTCCGCCGCGGATGCGCCGATCGTCTTCCGCCGCTCCACTCTTGCTCCGCCACTCGCCCTTTCCCTGACCATAGCACACAACACACCGGGATTACTTGGGCACAGCATCACACTGACGCCTGTGGTTGTGATGCGCATATTGAGAGAATTTTTTTCAATTGATAGAGAATAATACTCTGTTACGTATTTTTCAAGTGTTAGCCTCTTGACTACACGAAAAAATATGCCTATGGAGAGGGCAAACGGCGTGGGTTTGTGCGGCTGATTCGGGATGTTTCGAGTTGGGGAGTTCGTGCAGGCCAGCGCACGACTTGCACCACCAGCGGCGCCTCACCAGTGTTCCGCTGAGAAGAGAGATGCACGCACAGTCTTGAGGGGAGGAAGAGCCAGTCATACGCCAGGAACAGTGCGGACCAGCGCTGCGGGTCGTCCGTGTGAGCAGAACTCGTATCGTTGCAATGGACTGATACATGGAGGAAGGGAGGGTGCATATTCCAGAGCTAATCGAGCAGCGATTCCAGAGGAAGTCGAGCACTCATTCCAAGCCACGTCGAGCAGTGATTTCAGAGGAAGTCGAGCACGGAGTCCAGGGAGCGCTGAGCAGCGCAAC
>JBFWZL010000363.1:0-6767 GCA_050185455.1 Binatia bacterium
GATACCGATAACTTTAGCCATACATCTTCTCCTTAAACAAAAACCGTTGCGTTTACCCCGGCTTTCCGCTCTCTTTTCTCTTTATAGTGATGTAATCATCACCGCCTTGATGCGCAACCTTTTTTTATTCTTCCGTTATCTTTTCTTCGCTAGACGCCTTGGCAACAGTAACAATAGCAGGCCGCAGTAATCGACCATGGAGGAGATAGGCGGGACAATACTCATCGACGACAGTGTTTGGCGCAACATCGGAACGTTCTACTTGAGCCATTGCCTCATGTTTAGAAGGATCAAATTGTTCGCCTTTGGCCCCGACACGGGTCACCCCGTGTTTTTCCAGTGTATCAAGAAACGAGCGCACAACCAAAGACACACCTTCAACGAGGGGTTGACCGTTTCCCCCACCCTGAGCATGGCTTACTGCTCGTTCGAGGTTATCGAGTACCGGTAATAAATCACGAACCAACGGCTCATTCGCATAGCGAATCGATTCAGCCTGCTCACGCTGCATGCGCCGTTTGAAGTTTTCCAACTCAGCGCGCTCGCGCACAAACAGTTCATAGTTCGTTTTTGCCTCCGTTTCTTTCTCCGCTAGTTTGGCAAGCAGCTCTGCTTTTTCGTTTTCTTCCCCACCCGCTTGAACTTCCGGGTGTTCCTCGGACTTAACGGAGGAGGCTTCGCGTTCTGGCTTTTCTGTCTCCATGTATCCTACCCCTTGTGAAAACTGTAGGCTTTCTTATTCTACGGTAAGAGACGATGTCTCCCGCAGTAATGTCTAAGGCGAAATGTAAGAACCACCTCCTATCGTGTCAAGGCAAAAATGTTGGAAGAACGCACCCCTGCTATTGTGCTACGCGGTCGCCCTCATGGCGAATCAGACAAAATTGTCACCTTCCTGACAAAAGACTGGGGGAAGGTCACTGGTATCGCCAAAGGAGCAAAACGCTCACAACGCCGGTTTGTTAATGTGCTTGAGCCGTTTACTCATATTCAGCTACGGTTCCGCCCCAGTCGCACAGACGAACTCGCGTTTATTTTCGGTTGTGATTTGCTACAGAGTTTTCGCGGACCGAGTCGAGACTTGCAATGCTTCGCCATAGCTAATTATGTCTGTGAACTTGTCGATGTGATGGTCTCCGGGCGAGAAGCAGGTCAGGAAATATACACACTTCTTCTGCAAAGCTTACAAACTCTTGAGGAGACTAGTAGTATTTCCCGAACGTTTCTGCCCACATTTGAACTGCGCTTGCTCACTCACACCGGTTATGCGCCTCACCTAACCGACTGTCAGCAGTGTGGTCGCGACATAAACACAAAAGAATCACTGTGGGTGTTCTCTCCCAGTATTGGCGGCCTTCTTTGCTCACGTTGCCGCGATCAAGGCGGCGCAGTGGTCGCGCTCTCCGGAGACACCATTCACTTCCTAGTCGCCACAAAGAATCGCGACATTGCCGTTGTTCTTACTACCGTGGCGTCGCGACAAGTGTCGCAAGAGCTACGCGCCTTAGCCAGAAGTATGCTATCCCGTCATCTGCATCGTCCTTTGAAGTCACGTGCGTTTCTTGCCCAGGCAAGCTCACTAGAAAATAATTCTGTTGACGCCCCGTCGGGGGAATGATAGGGCTCCACACCTATGTCTGTCACAATGGAAAAAATCGTGAACCTGTGCAAACGGCGCGGGTTCGTCTTCCCCTCAAGTGAGATTTATGGCGGATTTGCCAGCACCTGGGATTACGGCCCGTTGGGCATCGAACTGAAACGCAACATTCGCGAGTCGTGGTGGCGTTATATGGTCACGGCGCGCGAGAACGTCGTAGGCTTGGAAAGCGCCATTCTCATGCATCCACGTGTGTGGGAAGCCTCCGGCCATATAGCAGGATTCTCCGACCCGTTGGTGGACTGTCGCGCGTGTAAGCGCCGCTTTCGCGCTGATCAGATTCCTCTCAAAGAAGAACGCCAATGCCCTAAAGGGATGGAGTGCGATCTCACTGAAGCCCGACAGTTCAACCTTATGTTCAAAACCTTTGTCGGTCCGGTTGAAGAAGATGCGGCAGTCGCGTTTCTCCGACCGGAGACCGCTCAGGGCATGTTCGTCAATTTCCTCAACGTGCAACAAGCAGGTCGTCTCAAACCACCTTTCGGTATCGCGCAAATCGGCAAATCGTTTCGCAACGAAATCACACCAGGAAATTTCATCTTCCGTACACGCGAGTTCGAACAGATGGAGATGGAATTCTTTGTCAAGCCAGGCACGGACGACGAGTGGTTCGAATTCTGGCGCGCACAACGGATGCAATGGTACACTGATCGACTCGGCATCAAAGCCACGAACCTCCGCTTTTATGATCACCCCAAGGAAGATCTGGCGCACTACTCGAAAGCCACGACAGATATCGAATACCACTACCCATTCGGTTGGGGAGAATTAGAAGGTATCGCCAACCGCACGGATTTCGACCTGCGTCAACATGCGGAATACAGCGGCAAGGATTTGACCTTCTTCGATGAGGAAACGCGAGACCGATACAAACCATATGTGATCGAACCCGCCGCGGGCGTGGACCGCATCCTTCTTATTACTCTTCTCGACTCCTATGTTGAAGATGTACAAGACAACGAACCCCGGATTGTTCTCCGCTTGCATCCGCGCATCGCGCCGATCAAGGTCGGCATCTTTCCCCTGCTGCGCAAAGATGGCCATCCAGAGAAAGCCCTGGAGATTCGCGATCTGTTGAAAGAACGATTCTCCGTCTTTTACGACCAGGCGGGCTCAATCGGTCGGCGTTATCGCCGGCAGGATGAAGTTGGCACTCCGTTCGGCATCACCGTGGATCATCAAACCATGCAAGACAACACAGTTACCCTACGTGACCGCGATACACTTGAACAGATTCGCATTCCGATGGATCGCTTGATTGCAGAATTACTTACCCGCCTAGAAGGATGAGACCCCTAGTCTGGTTCCAACCGGCTCACAAGATCCTTCAACGGAAGGCTACAGACAACATCTTGTAGCCCTTAGGGATTCCCGGTCTTTGACCTATAGCTAAAAACCTTTCTTGTCTTGCTGTAAGCTGACGGCTGAGCTTACTTCCGAATATTGATTGACGTCCGAAAAATTGGTAAGGGCAATCGGATAGAGAGGAGGGCAATACATAATGTCGCAACTAAAGCGTTTTCCGTACCCCGGGGCCATTGATGCAGACGGTCACATTCTTGAGCCGCCTGATTTGTGGGAAAAGTACATTGAGCCCAAGTATCGTGACCGCACCATCCGCATCCGTAAGGGTGCAGATGGCCTAGAGGTTTTGGAAATTGCGGGCGGTCCAGCCAAATACATTCGGCCCGGAGCGCTGGCGCAGTTTGGCGCCATGGGCAAGGGGGAGGAAGTGTTAACGCCTCATCCCGACCGCACTTATATCGGCTCAGCTCCGTTCGGTTCAATGGACGCGAAAGAGCGCCTAGCTCGTATGAATGAAGAAGGGCTGGAAAAAGCGATCATCTATCCTAGTCTCGGTTTGATTTGGGAAGCCGAGGATGTCGAGGATCTGGAACTCGAAGCGGCGTATGCACGCGCCTACAATCGTTGGGTGGAAGAATTCTGCAAAGATTCCGGTGGCCGCTTGATTCCCATCGCTCATATTTCATTTGGCGATGGTCAGGAAGCCGCACGCGAGCTGGAACGTTCCGTCAAAAATGGCGCAAAGGGAGCCTTTATTGTCCCGTTTACACCGACAAATAAGTCACACGCCCATCCGGACTACGATCCATTCTGGGCCAAGGCGCAAGAACTTGACGTGCCAGTCGGCATCCATCCGAGTGGAGAGCCGCCGGCAAAACGAGTGCATCAACGGTTCCGCGAGATGCAGAAATGGGCGATGTGGCATTACAACGTCCACGGTGCGCAGGGGCCGCTCCAAGCGTTTACCGCGCTGTTCCAGTACGGCCTGTTTGATCGTTTTCCTCAAGTGAAAGTCATCGTGTTGGAATCCGGCGCGGGCTGGGCGGGGTATCTGCTCAACCGCATGGACGCTGTGTACGACAGCCCATTAGGGAAAACCGTTCCCCTCAAAGAAAAGCCCAGCTACTACTTCTATCGACAATGCTGGATCTCCGGTGACCCAGACGAGAAAGCCTTCGCCAATGTAGTGGATTTCGTGGGAGCGGACAAATTTTTCTGGGCGTCAGATTTCCCGCACTTTGATCACACGGGCAACTACATGGAAGAATTACAGGAACTGGTAGAGCCACTTTCCGAATCCACGCGCCAGAAAATCATCGGAGCAAATGTTGCTCAGGTGTATGGAATCTAACGCATCCTCAGAAGGGCGTTCAATTCTTTGAACGCCCCGGTTTCTCATCTCCAAGACCCACCAAGTTCAATCCATCCTTTTTCTCCACCTCCACCAGTACGCCCTTAATAATGAGTTGCCATTTTTCGCTCAATCGTGTAACCATGTTCGCGGCAAAACTCGTTTTCTCATGTGGGAGGGGGTAAGGAGTGGCTTCAGCGGGAGCACAAAAACCGATCGAAGTAGTAGTCATCGGTGGCGGTTGCGCAGCTATCACAGCCGCATTTGAGCTGACAAGACCAGAACATCAGGGCAAGTATCACGTTACAATTTACCAACTCGGGTGGCGGCTCGGAGGAAAAGGCGCTTCCGGTCGTGGCCCTGCCGATCGCATTGAAGAGCACGGGTTTCACGTCTGGCTCGGATTCTATGAGAATGCCTTTCGTCTCCTCCGGGAATGCTACACGGAATTAAATCGTGATCCGCAAACGTGTCGCATTGCGGATTGGCGCGACGCGTTCATTCCCGACACTTTTATTGGCGTTGCCGATCGCTCTCCTACCGGCACGTGGCAGAACTGGATCGGGTATTTCCCCCCGACGGAAGGGCTTCCCGGAGACCCGTTCACGAATCACAATCCGTTTAGCGTCAACAGTTATCTCCTGCGCACCGCTGCGCTGCTGCGCACGCTTCTCTCTGCGTGTCAAACTCATCAAAATCAGAGCGCCGAAAACAAACGGCGCACCGCAGAGCAAATCTTTTCTTTTCCCTTCGGCGGGAGTCCAGCATGGATGCCCTCTTTAGAAACCGTGGCGGAAACGATTAGCCGTTTGCTGAAATATGGGCTCCTCGCGACCTTCGGCGGCTTGGTTCACGCGGTCGGGCTGCTTGAGGCGCTGCTCACGACCTTCTCACGCGATTCAGAGAGTCTCGTGCTACGGCTCCTCGAAGCCATTCGCACCAACGCCCGCCAACAACTTGAGTCCTTCGCGGACACTGAAGATGAAATACGCAGACTGTGGGAAGTCATCGACCTGGTGCTCGCCATTATGGTGGGAATGATTCGGTTCGGTTTACTCTACAATCCCAGAGGTTTCGACGCTATTAACGAGTACGAATGTCGCGAGTGGTTGCGTCTCAACGGAGCCTCGGACCGGTCCCTCAATTCCGCGCTTGTGCGCGGGTTGTATGACCTCGCCTTCGCTTATGAAGACGGCGATTTCCAACGGCCTCGACTTGCGGCGGGACAAGCGATACGCGGATCATTCCGCATGTTCTTCACTTATCGCGGCGCGCTTTTTTGGAAAATGAAGGCAGGAATGGGTGATGTGGTTTTTGCCCCGTTTTACGAAGTCCTGAAAAGACGAGGCGTTTCCTTCAAGTTCTTTCACCGCTTGGAAAACATAAAACTTGTTGATCCAACCAAATTAGCTCCAGGAGAACGCCCCTACGTCGAAGCCTTGGAATTTGACATACAAGCCGAGAGCAAAGATGAGAGCGAGTATCAACCGCTCTGTGATGTACGCGGTCTGCCCTGCTGGCCCGCGCAACCTGACTATGCGCAACTCGCCGACGGAGAACGGTTCGCACGTGAGCAGTGGGACTTTGAATCGTTCTGGGATCGGCGGAAGGTGGGGACGAAAACGCTCCGTGTTGTGCAAGATTTTGACTTTGTCATTCTTGGTGTGAGCATCGGCGCAATTCCCTACGTCGGTAAGGACATTCTTGCTCGTGACCCGCGTTGGCGTTCCATGGTTGATCATGTGAAGACCGCCTCAACGCAAGCCTGTCAACTCTGGTTACGGGAAAATATCTCCTCGCTCGGCTGGACCGGTCCCTCAGTCAGTCTTTCGGGTTTTGTCCAACCGTTCGACACCTGGGCCGATATGCCACAGCTCATCCTCGAAGAGGGCTGGGCGAGCAAACCTCACGCCATCGCTTATTTTTGTTGCGTACTGCCCGACCCGCCCACACCGCCAGATCGCACTGACGCCACCTATCCCGCGCGACGACGTGAAGAAGTTCGGCAGAATGCTCTCCATTTCCTCAGATATGATATCGCCCACCTTTGGCCGCGAGCCGTGCAAGACTCTGGAGAGTTTCGCTGGGAGTTATTACTCGATCCTTCGGCTCAGCACCCTGAAGGAAAGGGCGTGGAAGCGAACGCTTCACGTTTCAACTCGCAGTTCTGGACCGCTAATGTAAACCCGTCTGATCGTTATGTGCTCGCCCTGCCCGGTAGTATGAAACATAGAATCTCTCCCCTGGACAACACGTACGATAATCTGACGATCACGGGAGACTGGACAGATTGTGGATTTAACGAAGGGTGCGTCGAAACTGCAGTCATGTCCGGACGTTTGGCCGCTCACGCCATCTCCCATTCTCCGGCGCTCAAGGACATTATTGGGTATGATCACCCGTGAAGAACTCTGAGGAGTACGAAGTCATGGCTGAACACCGCCGCTTACGCCG
>JBFWZL010000364.1:0-6760 GCA_050185455.1 Binatia bacterium
TTTCACGCCCGCTGGCGGCGCTTGAGCCAGCGCTCGTTTCTTTTAGATCGAGTCCGGCGCAGAAGGCGCGCCCGGCGCCGCGTAAAATCACCACGCGAATGCTCTGATCGTCGTGGAGCATATTGATTACGTCATGCAAGTCGTCCACGAGTTGACGGCTCAACGCATTGAGCGCGTGGGGACGGTTAAGGACAAGCCATAAGAGACCGCCGTCACGGCGGAGGTCGAGGGTGTCGTAGTGGTTGTTCATAAGTTTTTCTTCTCCTGATTTGCATTACGTCATTTTTTCGTTGGATCATTGAATGATTGAGCCATTAGCAGTGTCGGGCTTTCCGCAATGAGATAAATCAGTGACTCAATAAACACAGTTCTTGGCTGTTATTTTTAGATCAAAGATCTAGATTGACATCCATCCACATTGATGCACGCGCCGGAGACCCATTGCGCCCGACCCGATGCCAGGAAGACCACCACATCCGCGACTTCCTCCGGTTTGCCGAAGCGACCAAATGGCAGTTCAGCTTTCACGAAGGCAGCGATCATGTCCGGACTTTCTTTCTGGCGTTTCTCCCACGATCCTCCAGGGAACAGGATCGATCCTGGCGCGACGCTGTTGACGCGAATGCCTTGCGGCGCCAACTCACGCGCCATTTCCTTGGAGAGACTGATCATTGCCGCCTTGGCCGCGTTGTAGGTCATCGGGCCGCCCCATTCGCGTCCGTAGATTGAGGCGATGTTGATAACACAGCCTCTTTTCCGGCTGCTCATTAAAGGAACGACGAGACGGCAGAGGTCTAGGGTAGAGAAAAAGTTAAGAGCGAAGCCGCTTTTCCAATCTTCACTTGACGCTGTCAGATTGCCGCCCGGACGCGACCCGCCGACGTTGTTGATCAAAATGTCCACCTGGCCAAAGCATTGCTGTGTTTCCTCAACCCAGCGGCGGGCGTCGTGTTCATTGGTCACATCGACTGCGAGCGCCAGGGTTTCTCCTCCTAGTTGTTGAATTTCCTTAACAACCTGCTCAACCCCTTCCTGGCCGCGCGCGCACACGCTCAAACGGCAGCCTTCCGCCGCCAACCCTAGCGTGATTGCTCGACCAATCCCACGGCTTGCGCCGGTCACCATTGCGACTTTGCCTTTGAGTCCAAGGTCCATGAGTTCCTCCGTTTGCTTATGGCATATAGCCCGCTTCGCTTTATAGCCCACGCACTGTATACACTCTATGGCCGATGGCGGATGACAAAAGAGGCTTACCATAAAGCGACCGCAGGTCGCGAGCCATCTGCTATCAAGTGAGTGAAACGAACGAGCCGTTGGCTAGACGCTTGCCAGAGTGAAGCCTTGACGGATAGACTAAGCGCCCGGTGGGAGAGGAGGCGTTTATGCCCAACCATTTTGTTTTGGAAAAGGACGGTCGGATCGCGACGCTCACGTTCAGCCGACCGGAGAAACGCAATCCGTTGAATGAAGAGATCGTGCTGGAATTAGAAAGTCTGCTCCATGAGGTGCGAGACGATAAGGCGATCCGCGTGCTGATCTTTACCGGCACGGGCAATACCTTCTCGGCGGGCGCGGATCTGTCACAAGTGAAAGGCATAACTGACAAGGAAGAACGGCAACGAATCTTTGCGCCGCTGGGCAAACGACGCGCACGTTTAATTGGACGAGTTATTGATACGTTGGTGCACCTGGAACAGGTTACCATCGCGGCGGTGAATGGGTATGCGGCTGGCGGAGGCTGGACGCTTGCCCTTGGTTGTGATTTCCGCATCGCCGTTGAAGAAGCGGAATTTTGGTTCCCTGAAGTGGATCTCGGCGTACCGTTGAGTCCAGCGTCGACGGCGCTGGTTGTCGCCCACGTGGGACCCACGGTGGCAAAGGAGATCATTATCGGTTGTCGACGCTATAAGGCTGTGGAGCTGCTGCCGTTGGGGCTGGTGAATCAGGTAGTGAAAAAGGAAGCGTTGCTGCCAACAGCGCGCGCGCTGGCGGAGAACTTGGCCAATAAGAATCCCAACGCAGTGATGGTGTCGAAAGCGACAATCAATGCGTTGACCTTTGGCAATAATGTGGTGCGGCCGGACTTGTTGCTGGCAAGGGAATAAGAACTTTTTGATCCCTTCCCCCCTTGATGGGGATAGTAGTGAACCCCTATCCCTCTCCCGTAGGGGGAAAGGGGTTCTGTAGCTGATAGGTGAACGATTTATGAATTGGCAAACCGAATACGAAAAACGCCTCCTCTCCGCCGAAGACGCAGTCAAAACCGTTAAATCTAGAGACCGTGTTGCTATTCCCGTTTATTCCAACCCTTCGCTCATTGCCGAAGCGCTGGCGAATCGCTTGAACGAACTCAAAGAGGTGACGGTTCTGATAGGGGCCGCGGCATCCGACTTGCCCTGGTATCACCCCGAGGCCGTTGACGCGTTCATGGTTGAGCCGTGGTACACCAGTCCGTATTTACCTAAACCTGTGCGGCAAATGGTCGTTGAGAAACGGAGTGACCACCGGGTGTGCCCAAGCGCGCTGCTGACGAAAACCTGGGATGAAGGGCGAACCGACACGTTTCCGCTTCCGGATGTCGTGCTGCTTGATGTCTCGCCGCCGGATCATAATGGCTTTGTGAGCTTTGGTGGCGGCGTATGGGATAAGAAGGAACTGATTCATCACTCTCGAACCGCCATTGCCGAGGTGAACAAGAGTTTCATTCGCACTGGCGGCGATAACTTCGTGCATCTCAGTGAAATCGACTACTTTGTCGAGCTGTCGGGGTCCGAAGAATTCCGTCCGCCATTTCCGGCGCTCGAATTGAGCGAGCACGTGAAAAAAATCGCGGCGTATGTTGCTCCGCTGATCAAGGATGGAGATACGATCGAAGTCGGCGCCGGGAGCACAAGCGAAGCCATCGTGCAAGCCGGTATTTTTGCCCAGCGCAACGATATGGGTTGGCATACGGAACGCATCCCACGTGGTGGGGTCGAATTGGTGCGCCAAGGGATTTTCACCGGCGCCAATAAAACTCTTCATAAAGGTAAAGCGGTGGCGACCGCCGTGGCGTTCAGCCGCGAAGAGCGCGACTTCATTCACCAGAATCCCAACTTTGAGCTCTACGGCGTTGCCTATGTGAATCACCTGCGCACCATTGCCGCTCATGACAACATGGTGGCAATCAATAATGCTTTACGGGTGGATTTGACGGGACAGGTTGTAGCCGACTCGTTTGGACCACAGATGTTTACAGGCACTGGCGGTCTGCCAGAATATGCCATTGCTTCAGTGTATTCGAAAGGCGGACGGTCGATCATCGTGCTGCCGTCGACAACGTCTGATGGAAAAATCTCACGCATTGTGCCTCTCATCGAGGAGGGGAGTTTTATTACCTCGCCGCGTCAGTTCACCGACTACGTAGTGACGGAATACGGGGTGGCGCGACTGTTTGGCAAAACGCAGCGCCGTCGCGCCGAGGAACTGATCGCCATTGCGCATCCTGATTTTCGATCAGAACTTGAGAAAACGGTGAGGAAAGTATTTTGGCCGTGAAAGATTCGAATCGGAGAAACGGGGAATCGGGGGAACGGAGAATGGGACCAGTTTTTTCTCCGATTTCCCCCGCCTCCGGTTCTCCGTTTCTGTTTGTAAGGAGGATTCATGCCGAGCAAAGAACAATGTCCGGAGCTTCGCGCGGAGATTCGTAAACTCTGTAGTAAGTACGGAGACGAGTATTGGCGGAAACTTGACCGCGAACATAAGTATCCAGAGCAATTCGTACAAGAACTGACTGAAGCCGGTTGGCTCGCGGCGTTGATTCCCGAGCAATTCGGCGGCTCAGGACTGTCGATGAAAGAAGCGAGCGTGATCCTGGAAGAGATTAACCGTTCTGGCGGGAACGCTGCGGCATGTCATGCGCAGATGTATATCATGGGCTCGCTCTTGCGACATGGCAGTGAGGCGCAAAAGCGCCAGTACCTGCCAAAGATCGCTACCGGCGAACTCCGTCTCCAAGCTTTTGGTGTAACGGAACCCGACGCCGGTTCGGACACCACGCATATTCGTACGTTTGCCCAAAAGGATGGCGACTTTTACATCGTGAACGGTGGGAAAATTTTTACTTCGCGCGTGCAACATTCGGATATGATGCTCCTGCTTGCGCGGACGACGCCGTATGAGCAGTGCGAGAAAAAAACCATGGGCATGAGCATCTTCCTGGTCGATCTGCGCGCCGCGGGAGATTCCCTTGAGGTGCGACCCATTGACACGATGGTCAACCATGAAACCAATCAGCTCTTCTTCCGAGATATGAAAGTACCGAAAGAGAATCTTATCGGCGAAGAGGGACGAGGTTTCTACTATATCCTTGACGGCATGAATGCGGAACGCATCCTTGTTGCCTCCGAATCTATTGGCGATGCGCGTTGGTTTATCGCGCGGTCTGTACGTTATGGCAAGGAACGGGTGATCTTTGGCCGTGCGATCGCCCAAAACCAGGGAATTCAGTTTCCCATTGCGCAAGCGTATGCCCAGACCGAAGCGGCGGACCTCATGCGTTTTCGCGCCGCTGAAATGTTCGATGCCGGCGAGCCGTGTGGCCCCGAAGCGAACATGGCTAAACTGCTTTGCGCTCAGGCCGCCTGGGCGGCGGGCAATGCCGCGCTCGACACGCATGGCGGTTATGGCTTTGCCGCCGAGTACGATGTCGAACGCAAATTTCGGGAGTGCCGCCTTTTTTCGATTGCACCGGTGTCGAACAACATGGTGCTGAATTACGTGGCGGAGCACGTCTTAGGGATGCCAAGAAGCTATTAGCCTGCAGCCTATAGCAGAAGGCTCGTTCGCTTCGCTCACTCTATGGCTCGCGTACTGCGTACGCTCTATAGCGGATGGCAAGAGGGTTTTTCCATAGAGCGACCAAAGAGAGCGGGCTATATGCCCTTGATAAGGAGAGCGTCCATGAAAGTTGACACCGCATTCTTCCCATCAACCTTTGATGCCGCGGCACAAACCGCGCGCCAGGCGGAGGAGCTAGGGTTTGACGGCTTGTGGAGCGCGGAGACCAGCCATGATCCATTCTTTCCATTAGTGGTTGCCGCGCGTGAGACGCAACGGATCAACCTGGGCACGGGAGTGGCGATCGTTTTTCCTCGTAGCCCGATGATGCTGGCGAACATTTGCTGGGATCTACAGACCAACTCGAAAGGTCGGTTCATTCTGGGGCTTGGCACCCAGGTGAAAGGCCACAACGAGCGTCGCTTCAGCGTGAAATGGGTCTCGCCGGTGAAACGACTGCGCGAGGTGATCTTGTCGCTGCGCGCGATTTGGGATTGCTGGCAGAACAACACCAAACTGGAATTTATTGGTGAGTTCTACCAGTTTACGTTGATGACTCCCTTCTTTAATCCTGGACCGATCGAGCATCCGCAGATTCCCATCTTCATTTCCGGTTTGAATTCGTTAATTTGCCAGCTTGCCGGTGAGCTGTGCGAGGGATTTTATATTCACGGATTCCATTCGGCTAAGTACATTCAAGAAACCGTACTGCCAAATTTGGAAAAGGGATTGGCAAAGACGGGCCGTAAGCGCGAAGATCTCTCATTGATCACCGGAACGTTTATCGCCAGCGGCGCAACACGTGATGAAGTCGAGAAAGCGAAAGGTCCGGTAAAGCAACAAGTGTCCTTTTACGCCTCGACCCGCACCTATAAAGGCGTGCTTGACGCGCATGGTTGGGGAGAGACTTGCTTTAAGTTGAGCGCGAAAGCCGCGAAAGGCGATTGGGCCGGTATGCCGCAAGAAATTACCGACGAAATGCTGGAGGAGCTGGCGATCGTCGGTACGTATGATGAAATCGCTCAGAAGCTCGCTGCGCGCTACAAAGGCGTGCTGAATCGCGTCGTGATTGGCCTCGGCTCGCCGGAACGGCAAGATTCCGGGCGGTCGCGGGAGTTTATCGCGGAGATTAAAAGGCAAATGGCGACCTGAGAAAGAAACAGAGAATCGGAGACGAGGAGAATTAGGGACAAAGAGAAAGGTGAGGGCTTTCTTCGCCGGTTCACAGTTTCTCTGATTCTGCTTGGCGGAGCTGATATCTGAGAGCTCTAAAAAAACAGGAGGCGCAAGGATGGGAAATCTTACTGACAAATATTGCATTGTTGGCGTCGGCGAGACGCCGCACATGCGGCCCTCGAATCGTACGACATTGTCAATGGCGTGCGAGGCCGTCAAGAAAGCGATGGCTGACGCTGGTCTGGAGCCGCGTGATATCGATGGCATGACGAGCTATCAAGCGGGTGATTCCACTTCGTCAAATCATGTGTCGACGTCATTGGGCATTCGCTTAAATTACTCGCTTGATATTTTTGGCGGCGGTTCAAGCACGGAAGCCTTGGTCGGTCACGCCATTGGTTTGCTTGAAGCCGGCTACTGTAAGACTATTGTGATCTTTCGTTCCATGAATGGACGCTCTGGTCGTCGCATGGGTGGACAAGCGCCAAGTGGACCCGTGCCGCCAACGCAGGCCGCGGGAGATCAACAATTTTATATGCACTGGGGATGGACGACACCGGCGCAGTGGTTTGGCATGTCCGCCATGCGTTATTTCCGCGACACCGGCGCGACAACGAAAGCCTTTGCGGAGATTGCCGTCGCGCACCGCTATCATGCGAGTCTGAACCCGAAAGCGATCATGCGCGCCCCGATCACCATCGAAGATCACCAACGTTCTCGTTGGATATCCAAACCGTTTCGCTTGCTTGACTGTTGTTTGGAG
>JBFWZL010000365.1:0-6712 GCA_050185455.1 Binatia bacterium
TTCCAACGTTGAATTGACGACCGCGGTGTTTACCGCCAGCAAACCGAATGTGAAGATTGTCGGGCGCGTGGGACCGTTAGGAACAGCCCTGAAAGATCTTTCTCTGCAGGGTGATGTCGAACTCGTACCAATCGCGCTAGCCCAGCTGGTGCGCTTCGCTCCCGTGGCGGCGGCCTTGCCGCCGGACTTCAGCGCTGATGGTCCACTGTCGCTCAAAGCGCAGGTGGAGGGAACAGTGCAGGATCTCGCCCTCACCGGAACTGTAGAAGCTAATGAAGGCGCCATACGTCTCGGCGATCGTTTCCAGAAACCTCAAGGGACTCCGTTTATCATTTCTACAAATGCTCGGGTGACTTCCCAAATGATCGCTCTGCAAAAAACAACCATCCAGCTCCACACCCTTGAACTCACCAGCAGCGGCAAGATCGACATAGGAAAAACCCCCTCGCTGGATCTCAAAATTGATGCGAACCCTACAACCCTAGCTGGCTGGGAGGACCTTCTGCCTCTGGCAAAAGACTATGACCTCGGTGGAACCCTCGAGGTACATGCCCACCTTCAGGGTCCGGTGGCAAAAGGGCAAATTCCCCAGATCAACGGTTCTCTCACCCTCAACCAAGTCACGGCAAAGGCGCCGCAACTACCAACCCCGGTAACAAACTTGAACGCAACAGTGGCATTCACGGGTCAAGGAGCCGACTTCAAAGAGACCTCTTTGCGTATGGGGAATTCTCTGGTTCGCCTTGATGGACGCGTAGAGAAATTTACACCCTTTGCTCTAGATTACCGTCTATCCGCACCTGAACTGCACCTGGCGGACCTACAGGCAAGCACTGCAGCAGGCAAAAACGCTACGGTGTTAAAAGAGGTCAAAAACGAGGGCCGGATACGCATGGATAAGAGTTCACTGATGTACAAGGGCGACCTTTCCTCTGCTCAGGGCGTGCTCTCTCAGGTCGCCTACAGCAATTTCCACACAGCTGTCTCTATGGAAGCGCAAGTAGTCAATATTGAGAACGCAAGCCTGCAAGCATTCGGCGGGTCCGTGCAGGGAAAGGGACGGTATGCATTCCAACAGACTCCCCCGGAATTCTCTTTGACTTCTCAGATCCGCGGCGTCAACCTCACGGAGCTCTTTCGCTCGACGCTGACCACTGCCCCCCAACATATTGAAGGTCAGGCCAACCTTGATCTCGCACTCAGCGGCAGCGGTCAGGGATGGGAAGAACTGAAGCCTTCTCTTCATGGACAGGGACGGGCAGAGGTATCCCAAGGAGCCCTGCTCAACGTGAATATCGCTGAAGGTGTCCTCTCTGGCGTCACCGGCCTTCCTGGTCTTTCGCTTTTGGTCTCTCCCCGCGTGCGAGATCGTTATCCCGAAATTTTCGCGACACAGAACACCACATTTGATAAGCTGTACAGTACATTCACGTTCAATAACAGTAAAATGAATATTGATGACCTGCAGATTTCCGCCGCCGATTATACGATGCAAGGAAAGGGATGGGTCGACTTTGATCAGCAGCTCGACCTGCGGGCGCAGCTCATCTTGTCACAAAAGCTCTCCACGGACATTGCCGATGACGTAAAGGGGGCAAAGTACATTGTCAACGAGCAGAATCGAGTGGAGATTCCTTTTGCGCTAGCCGGAACACTACCACAAGTGCGTCCACAGCCAGACCTGGCGTATGTCGGTCGTCTGCTGCAACGCGCCGCCCTGCGGAGAGGCGCGGAGGAACTGGAAAAGCGTGTATTGAGAAAAATTCTTCCCTCTCCGCAGCCATCTCCGCCTGCAGAAGACGAAAGTTCTACCGCCGCGCCTCCGGCCTCTCAAAAGCCGCGGCAAGAAGACCTGAAGGAACAGCTCTTGCGCAAAGGCCTGGATAAACTCTTTGGCCGTTAAACAAGAGCCTTTTGTCAAAAAGAGTCTTTTCTCTCAATCGAGGTTATCCTTTCTGGATCGCCTCGGTTAACGGTTGCGAGGTGTTCGCATCAAAGTAATCCCGCCAGTGGGTGATTTTTCCATCTTTGAGCTCAAAAACACCTAGCACTGGCAAGTCCAGTTTTACCGTTCCTTTGGTCCACTCTTCCAGCCGTTCGTTCATCACAGTATTGCCGGACGAGGTGGTGTTCTTGATATTCATTTTGACCGTGGCGCGGCCCGGCCCTTCTAGGAACGGCCCTAACACTTGCCGCACTCCCGCATGCCCAGTCACCGGCTTCCACGGAATATTGTGATACACCACGTCCACGGACAAGTATGATACGAGAGTGGTCATGTTTCCACTCTCTAGCGATTTGCAAAACTCAGTCACGATTTTTTCGTTCTCGACACTCATAACACACCTCCTTACTTTTGCATTTTTGTATCTGACTCTCACGAGGCGATACCATGTCCAGTCCTGGGAGTACAAGAGCGGCGTTGCCCCATTTGCGGCTTTGTGTCACACAACAACGCATGCCTCACATCAGTAAAGATAAGTTCGTCCAACAGATCGCGCGAAATTTGGATCTTCCTGCTCTTTTAGTCGAACGGATGACAGAACCCCGCCCAGCAGGCGACGACCGCAATGGTGGCTGGAAATTGACCCGTATGCCGTGGCCGGAAGAACTGAAGGAATTTGGCCTGGAAGCACGCTTTGCTTCCGCTGGATGGCGCACCGCACTGCGCGCGATCCTCGAAGACTAATTTTTCTCTTTTATGGGAAAATTGGATGGATTTTTCCTAAAATTAAGAAATAATAATTTCCCGGAGACCTTCCTCCAACATTTTTGCCACGGCATTGCTTGTGCTACCTCAATTTTTCCCCAAATGAAATTTTTCCACAAAACAGCGAAAAAGGGGACGCTATGAGTATGGCGGGGACCATCCTTGTCGCCGACGACGAAGTGCTCGCACGACAAAGTATCGCCGAGGTGCTACGCGAAGAAGGCTACCGAGTTTATGAGGCCGCTAATGGCCAAGCTGCTCTAGATGTCTTGGAAGAAGTTGAGATCGATGTCGTTCTTTCCGACCTGAAGATGCCTGGAGTTGACGGCCTTGAGGTGCTGCGGACCGTACGTGACCGCTATCCGCAAACGATGGTGCTGTTGATGACCGCCTACGCCTCGGTGGAAACAGTTGTCGAAGCTCTACGTCTGGGAGCGCAAGATTACCTGCTGAAGCCGATATTGATCGATGATGTCTTGCACCGCGTGCGTCGCCTACTCGAACATAAACGCCAGGCGTGGGAGATCCAACTTCTTCGCCGTGAGGTGTCCAAGCACTTCAACTTTGAAGGCATGGTAGGACGAAGCCCTGCCATGCAAGAGCTGTTTGAATTGACCAAAAAGGTGGCGCCTACCAACGCGACAGTATTGATCACCGGTGAGAGCGGCGTCGGGAAAGAAGTCATTGCCCGGTTGATTCACGCCCATAGCTTACAAAAGGATCACGTGTTTCTCCCTGTGAACTGCAGCGCCATCCCCGAAACGCTGCTTGAGAGCCAACTCTTCGGACATACGAAGGGCTCTTTTACTGGCGCAGTCGGCTCCCAAGAAGGGCTTTTCCAGCGCGCCCGCGGCGGGACGATCTTCCTCGACGAAATCGGCGAAATGCCGCTCACTTTGCAGCCGAAACTGCTCCGCGCCATTGAAGAACGAGAAGTGTTGCCCATCGGCGCTACAACGCCGGTGAAAATCGACATCCGCATCATTGCCGCCACTAATCGCGACCTCAAACAAGAAGTCGAAGAGGGACGCTTTCGTGAGGACCTGTACTATCGTCTCAATGTGATCGAACTTCATATTTTACCCCTTCGAGAACGACGAGAAGATGTTCCCTTACTAGTGGATTATTTAGTTCAACGTCATAACCGTGAGATGAAAAAAACCTATAAAGGGGTAGACAACGCCACCATGAAGCAGTTGATGTCGCTCTCTTGGAAAGGCAATGTCCGAGAACTGGATAACGTACTGGAGCGGGCAATGATCTTGGGCAACGGAGAATGGATTAGTCTATCCGACTTGCCGCGCGGTGAATCCGCGCCGACCCCCTCCACGTTAACCACAAGCGACAACCTGAAGGAGGCTATACAGTCGTACGAACGGAGCCATATCGAGACAGTCTTGAAAAAGACGGAGGGCGACAAAAAACGCACAGCTGAACTCCTGGGGCTGAGTCTTTCTTCACTCTATCGAAAAATGGATGACCTGAGCATCCCGCTTGATGCCCACTAAATCTCGCTTCTTCGCAACGGCGAGAAGAAGCGACCGCGTTTCTTCTCATCTGCCGGAAAATTTCGCCGGACTTCCGCTTCTTTTTCCCCTGTTTGTCTGGCATGTCGCGTGCTCTATCTCTTCAGGGAGGACGCGAATGACAGTTCTCAATGTACGACCCTGGATGCAGGGCTCCCCTCTCACGATTGGGCCCAAAGACAGTCTGCGTCGTGCGCGTACGCTCATACGAACGGCAAACGTTGAGGAGTTGCTGGTTATGGACGACGGCAAGCTTGTTGGCATTCTGAATGAGCACGACATGTGGCGACATTGTCCAACAAGTACGCTCATCCTAGCAGAAAAGCAGGCGGATGAACTCCTTGAGCAAATACGGGTCGGGGGAGTCATGACGCTTCATCCCCCAATCGTTACGCCGGACACTCCTTTGCGAGAAGCGCTGCAACTCTTCGCTCGATCAGGAAGACACGCTCTCCCCGTGGTCGAAGACGGAATCCTCGTTGGCTTGTTAACCGAGGAAAGCGCCTTGCACGCGGTAGCGGCTGTGCTAAGCGAAATCGAACAATATGCAACCAAAGGCCATGATCCGTAATCTCCCGAAAAGTAGAGAGGAGTCTTAGATGGCGGAAACAACACCCCGCTTCCCTTCCCAACTCACAAATGCGTTACCGTGGAAACGAGTCCTAGTCCCGGTTGACTTCTCCCCACTGTCAGAGACTGCGCTCATCTATGCGCTCAAGCTAGCGCAACTGGTGGGAGCGGAGGTACACGCCTGTCACATTATCCCCACGCCTCACGTACTCGACGTCTTGTACGAACGTGGATTCGCACCGCCAGAGAGCATCAAGCGCATTACTCAAAAGGCGCGCAAGCGCATCAAAGAAATCGCGGGAACCCAAGAAACAACGGTTCCCTTACGGATTCACTGTGAGGAGGGAGAAGCCGCTGAACATATTTTACAGCAGGCAGAAACCTTAAAAGTTGATCTGATTGTGATAGGCACTCATGGCCGTAGCGGGGCGCAACGTTTTTTTCTTGGCAGTGTGGCCGAAACAGTCATTCGTCGCGCGTCCTGCCCAGTTTTAACCTTGCGTTCTTAAATAGAGTGATAGGGGGTGCAGTGCGCCGTACTCCCATCGTCTCTTATCGTTGTGTATTCACATCTTGACGCGTCGAACACAAAATTTCCTTTTTCACCTTTATTCCTACAATCAAGAAAATCAACACAAAAAAGAGAAGAGATGCTCCTCTCCGCCACTGGTACGGGAGTTGCTCTGTTCTAGGACAAAAATGCACGACCGCTCTCGTGAGCACGAAGGAGTAATTTCATGAGTCAGCTTCGTCGGATTGTTGTCGGTTATACTCCTACTCCGGATGGAGAACTTGCCGTACAGGCAGCGCTTGTGCTTGCAGAACAGTCCCAAGCGTTATTGTATCTGCTCCACGTGATCGAGCCCTACCCGCTTTATGTGAAGATGCGGTTTCCGACGGTCCCGGCCCAGAAGTTACTTGAAGAAGTCTCTCAGAAGCTGCGCGTCCAACTCACCGAGCGCATTCAGCAGCAAGATTTTTCCAAAGTCAAGGCTGAAGTCGATGTCCATAGCGGAAAGCCTTTTGTTGAATTGATCTCAGTCTGCAAGGAGTGGAAAGGTGAGGTCATCGTCGTTGGTTCTTCTGCTCGTAGCGAGGGGCGTTTTCTGGGCAGCACAGGCGAGCGCGTGCTGCGCAAAGCGTTAGTTCCGGTGTTGATCGCGAAACGGAGCCTCCCAGCGGGACCAAAGACAGTACTCATTCCCACGGATTTTTCCGCGTGCGCCAAACAGGCTGCACAAGAAGCGCTCACTCTGGTGCGTGCATCTGGCGGACGCGCGGTGTTTCTCCATGTCCTCGACATCCAGTATATCTATCCAGCCGCGTACGGCTCGGAAGCCGTGCTGATTCCTCCCATTAAACCGGAAGAATTAGAGCCGGACTGGGAGGAGTTCTTGCACGATCTTCCGCTGGGCGATGGACTCGCATGGGAGAAACAGACACGTGAAGGCCGCGCCGCACAAACTGTAGCGGATAGCGCGGTCGAGATTGGTGCGGACCTGATCGTTATCGGTACTCACGGTCGTACAGGTATTGCTCATATGCTACTAGGTAGCGTGGCCGAACAGGTCTTGCGCACCGCGCCGTGTTCGGTACTAACTATACGACCGGACGCATTTCATTTTGAATTGCCCTAAGAGAGGGAAAGAGAGATGGCAAACAAAGACCCATGGTTACCCGCCCCATTCCAGCAGCTTTCTCAAGAAGTAGATCGGCTGTTCGATGAATTGATCTATCGCCCTTGGGGAATCTCCCGCTCTCAAGAAACAGCGTGGGTGCCGCAACTCGACCTATATGAAGACGCTTCAGGATTCATTCTGGAAGCAGATGTACCTGGAGTGCGGGAAAAAGACATTGTCGTCACCATCGAAAATGGCAACTTGGTTCTGCGCGGAAAGCGCTCGTT
>JBFWZL010000366.1:0-6718 GCA_050185455.1 Binatia bacterium
CCACCGGAGCCGCCCCCGCCGCCGCCCCCGCCGCCGCCACGTGCAGAAGCACCGCCGCCGCCACCCCCGCCCGCTCCTGCGCCGAGAGAATCCAAGAGAATTGTGCTTCGTGGCATCAACTTTGACATCGATAAGTCTAATATCAAGAGCGAATTTGTCCCCGTCCTCGACGAGGCGGCTCAGATTCTGAAAGACAATCCGAACGTCAACGTGACGATCGAAGGTCATACGGATTCCATAGGCTCGGATGCATACAACCAGAGATTGTCTGAGCGGCGCGCGAAATCCGTGAAGCAATACCTAGTGTCTCGTGGTGTCGACGCCAGCCGTCTCGAGACGGTGGGTAAAGGTGAGGGAGAGCCGATCGCCGATAACATGAGGAATGGTCGGGACAACCCTGAAGGTCGGGCGATGAACCGTCGCGCCGAACTCAAGGTGCAGTAACCCTCCTAATAAAATTTGCCGGTCAAAATCGGCAACTGGAAGATAGTGTGCCACTGGCGACTTGTTCGCCAGTGCGACGGTGAGCACGGGCAGTAAGCTGCCTGTGGCACTCCTATCTCTACCTTGGTATTACCAAACTTGTTTGTCAAAATTCATTAGACAGCAGGGCGGAGCGGTCCAGAGGCCGCTCTGTCACCTGTTGTTCGTCGAAGAAAAATCGCTTTTCCTTTGATGACTTTCTTTGCCCTTACCCTAGCTTCGGCTTCGTGACTTTCACTGCCGCGGCTAAAAAGACTACGAAAAAGCCTGCCAGAAAGAGTAGATCTTTTTGCACCTCCGCAAAACCGGAGCCCTTGAGGATGATGGCATGGAGTGCATGCGCGAAGTATCGTGCCGGCAAGCAATGCGAGAGCGCGCTGATAAAGGGTGGGTAGTTATCCGTCGGGACTAAAATGCCGGTGATCATAATCGAAGGGAACATGACGAAGAACCCCAGAAAGATTGCTTGCTGTATATGCCGCGCCCGAGCGGAGAAGAACACGCCAAACGCCATAGTGGCGAACATAAAAACGAGGGCGGTGAAGGCGAGTAAAAGAAGACTGCCTTTGACCGCGATGCCATAAAAAACATAGCTGCCGGTTTGCAGAATAGTCAGTGAGAGGAAACCGATTCCTACATAGGGAATCATTTTGCCTATCATAATTTCTGCAAGCGACAACGGCGTTGCGAGAAGTTGCTCGAACGTGCCCCGCTCGCGTTCCCCTACTAACCCTACTGCCGCGATCATCAGGCAGATTTGCGTCAGCATATTGGCTGGCATCGCCGAGAGGAGCCCAAAGCGATCTTGCAAACCGGGGTTGTACCAATACCGCTTCTCCAGCGTAATGCGCGGAGTAGAAAATTTTTGCTCGCTCCGATCCCGTGTTGGCAAGTGAGTCAATGAGAACATGCTTGCGGCTTGGGTAATATAATTGCCCAGGCGTAAAGCGCTTGCTGTCTGTGCGCCATTAAGAAGAATTTGAATAGGCGTCGCCTGGTTGCGCTCCAATTTGTCATCAAAATTCCAGGGAATGACGACACCCGCCAGGACATCTTCTTGACGTAAAAACCGGACGACTTCATCTTCGCTGAATACAAACTCCGGTTCGCGTAACGCAGTGAGCGAGGTTAAATCGGAGACGAGCTGACGCGACAGCGCGGTCTGTGACTGGTCATACACGACCCAGGCGGCGTTATTGACTTCATTGGTGATGGCCAGACCGAATAACACGAGATACAGCACCGGTTGGACGAGAATCGCAGCGAGAAGTCCATGATCTCGCCGCATAGTCCGCCCCTCTTTTCGCGCCATCGCCAGCATATTGCGTAACCGCATCGCTTCCTCTCCTCTCAGTCGTTTCGTTTAATCGTCCGCGATGCGCGTAGGACAATAAGCAGCAGGAAGACACAGAGAATCGCGATTTCCGGCCAGAGGTCCTGAAAACCTTGACCCTTCATATACACACCACGAGTAATACGCAGGTAATGTGTGAGAGGAATGAGCTCGCCAATAATGCGGAACGGCAGCGCCATTAACGCTAAAGGGAAAAGGAAGTCGGAGAGCATCATTTGCGGCACCATAATCAGAATGCTCCGCTCTAACGCATCGACCGATGAGCGAGCAAGGCTGGAGATCAGCAGCCCCATAGCAAGGCCGACCAGCAAGAAGATTGGTGTCGCAGTCAACAGCAGCCAGACATTGCCAACGGGATAGACATCGAAAATCAGCCAGCTAAAAAAAATACTTCCGACAATGGCTGCCATGGCGACGATGCCGAAGGGCAAGATTTTTCCCAACACCACTTCAATCGGAGAGACGGGAGTCACGAGTAATTGTTCAAGCGTGCCAGTGTCTCGTTCTCGCACCAGGGAAAGTGCGGTGATCAACACGGTCAAGAACATACAGATCATGCCAAGCAGGCCGGGAATTGTGTAAGCCGTGCTTGAAAGGGTGGGGTTAAACAGCACCCGCGTTCGTGAGACGACCTCACTCACCGCTTCTGGTCGTAAGTTGCGTTCCGTGAGTGGTGAGCGTTCCAGCCGAGTATGAGTGTAGAATGATCGGGCGATGGCGGTCAGGAATCCTTCGGTGCTGCTAGCAAGCGTTGTGTCTGAGGCATCGAGCAGCAAGCCTAGTCGGACTTCTCTCCGGTTCAGGATCAATTCGCTGAAGTCAGGGGGAACCAAGAGCGTGGCGCGGCAATCTTGGCGGCCAAAGAATGCATCGACTTGGTCAAGGTCGTGCAAGGACGTAATAGTAAAGTAGTGCGTAGCGCTGATATCGCTTAGTAGTTGTCGACTTTCCCGCGTCTGCGAGCGATCCAGCACACAGAGCGGAAGATGATCAAAGTCCGTGGTAATGGCATACGCCATGAGTGTGATCTGAAACACCGGGATGAGAATCATAATGTTGAGAGTGAAGCGATCACGACGTAATTCAACGAATTCGCGCCAGAGCAAGATGCGCAGACGACCGAGCCTCTGCTGAAAAGCGTTCACGACTGCGTCTCCTGGACGATTTGCCGTTGACGAATCTTACCCGCAAACACCTCCTCAATGGACGGAAGCTCGGCAGTGTAGTCCAACGTCGGGCTCAACATATGAAGCTCGTGGCGCAATTGCTCTAATCGGGGTTTGCCATGTTCCTCCAGAAGGAGAAATACATTGCCATGCTCGTCTATGGTGCTGGTATAACCTGCCGCCTGGAGAGACGTGTGGGCATTGTGCAGCACCTGGGGATCGTCATGCAGCAGTCGCACGCGATACCCTCCGATAAAGGCAATTTTCAGACCCAGAGGGGTATCAAAGCCGATCAATTGTCCTTGATCAATAAAGCCAACGTGATGTGCATTCTCCATCTCATCTAAGTAATGGGTGGTGACGAACAGCGTCTTGCCCTCAGCCGCCAATTCGCGAATCAGATCCCAAAAAACCTGGCGGTTGATCAGGTCCACTCCCGCTGTCGGTTCATCCAAAAAGACGATATCAGGATCGTGGAGCAGCGAGCAGGCCAACGCGATACGTTGTTTAATGCCGCTTGGCAACGCTCGAACTATTGCTTGTTCTTGCCCAGTGAGACCGAGGCGTGGAAACAATTCGCTTTGTCTTGTCGCGATTGTGGCGGACGGAAGACTATACAGACCGCCAAAGAAGGTCACATTTTCTTGTACCGTGAGATTGGCATAGAGAGACACTTTTTGTGACATGTAACCGATGCGTGAGCTAATTTGATGCGCCTGGGTGCGAATATCAAGTCCTGCGACTTGAGCGGTTCCTTCGGTGGGTGCGAGCAGCCCGCACAACATGCGAATTGTCGTAGATTTTCCTGAGCCGTTCGAACCAAGAAAGCCGAACACTTCGCCACGCTGCACTTGGAAAGTGATGTGATCCACCGCGGTAAAAGTTCCGAACTGACGTGTGAGGTTCTCGACTTTGATCATGGCGGTGTTGTCGGTCATAGTAGCCTGCTTTAAGCGGAGCCGTGCTGCTCGCGATCGACTGCTTCTCGTTCGGCCTGTTCAGTAAACTCCGTGAACACCATTTCTAACGTCGGCATTATCGGCTCTATGTTCATTCCTTCTCTCTGTAGCGTCTGTAAAGCAGCTTGAAACTCCGAACGGGCGAGCGAGGTTTCCACTGTGATGTGTTCTCCCACTACCCGCGCGCGATACACCCAAGGCGCGCGCCGGAGGTATGCCAGCAGTTCAGGGTCGGGGTCTCCAAGGAGACGATACGCCTTCCGAGGAAACCGGGCTTTGATGTCTTTCGGGGCGCCCTGGACGCGTATGCGACCGCGATAGAGATACGCCACGGCATCACAACGTTCGGCTTCGTCGAGATAACCGGTGGACATTACGACTGTGACGTCCCGCAGTTGTTGTAAAATCGCCCACATTTCCCCGCGAGCGATAAGGTCTACTCCATTATTAGGCTCGTCTAGAATCAAGACCTGCGGTTGATGAAGCAAGGCGCAAATGAGCGAGAGTTTTTGCTTCATGCCGCCCGAAAGCGAAGAGGCGAGGAAGGTTGAAAACTTATCAAGCTGGGCAATAGTAAGGAGTTCGGCTGAACGCTGACGAAAAACACGCCGTGGTATGCCATGGACATCCGCGAAGAATTCGAGATTCTGCTGAACGCTCAGGTCGAGGTACAGGCTGAAGGTTTGCGGGACATAGCCGAGTCTCTCTTTGATGGCGCGAGTTTGCGAGTCGATGGAATATCCGAGGACGGTGGCGCTCTCCGCCTCAAACTCCAGAAGTCCGACGAGGATGCGGAGCAGGGTTGTTTTGCCGGCGCCATCGGGTCCCACGACGCCAAAGATACAAGGGCGCTCAATGGCGAGCGTAATCCCGTCGAGCGCCACCGTGGAGTTGAAGCGCTTACGAAGGTTCACCAGTGAAATAATCGGCGCTGTCATAACATGGCAACTGGGCTAGGCCGTCCTCAACAGTTAGGATGGGGTTGGTGACGCTGGAGAGGCGGTGGTGGTGGTTGGCGACTGACCGTCCAAAATGACCGTTCCCTCCATGCCGGGTTTCAAGTGTTCGACTCGGTCAAGGATGCGAACTTTCGTGGCGAACACTTGGGTGATGCGGTCGCTGCGAATCTCAATATTTTTGGGGGTAAACTGTGCGATATCTTCAATGAAACTGATCTCGCCAGGGAAATGTTCACCAGGAAGAGCATCGGGTTCAATTAGCACGCGATCTCCCAGATGCACTTTGCCGAGATCTGGGACGGGGACATAAATACGCACATATTTATCGAGCGGATCAAGTAACGTAGCAACGCCAACGCCGGGGGTGACGTACTCACCCGCACGAATTAATCGTGTTTGCACCGTGCACTCGCATGGCGAGCGGATCGTGTATTTCTCCAGAATGATGTGCATCTGCTTCTGTCGCTCGGTTTCAACTGCGAGCTGGCGTGCCAGGACTTCTATGGTTTCTTGCGCGAGTTGAATCTGCCGGAGGTTGGCTTCCGCATTCGCAACTGCTTCTCGCTCATGGGCAAGCGAAGAACGCGCCACGTCAAGCTGTTTCTTTGCCTGGTCGAAGCGTTGTTGGCTGAGATATTCGGTCTCCAGGAGTTCTTTCTGACGAACAAATTCTTTTTCGGCAAATTCCAGATCGGCAGCGGATTTGGCGAGAGTACTTTTTGCGGCGCGTAGCTGTGTAGGGTAGGTGTCCCGCGCCAACGCGAGCTGGGTTTCCGCTTGTTGGATTTTCGCCTTGAGCAAAGTCATATTGAGTTCCTGCTGAGTCACTTGAGATTGATAATCGCGGGCGTCGACCTCGGCTAACACCTCCCCTTGCGTGACGCGAGCGCCATCGGTGAACGTGACGTTCATGACTCGACCGCTGATCTCACTTTTAATGACCTTTTCTTCTCCTTCGACGAAGCCAGTAAAAAAGAGTTGCGCTGCAGGTCGGGGATGGGAGTACCACCAGGCTCCCGCTCCCGCCGCGAGGAAGATAAGCAGTAGAACTGGCAATTTTTTCATACTTCCATCTCCTTCCTTGGCCTTATCCCATAGAGGAAGATATCAATGAGAGAATCAACGATATGTTGCTCGGAAAACGGAGTAAGATGCTTGCCGCCGAGATGTTCTTGGGTGAGCGCCATGGTGAGGAACATCCCGAGAAACGCTCGGGCCGCTAACAGGAGGTCAACCCGTCGAATTGCTCCTCTCGTCGCTGCCTGCTGGAGTAATTCGGCGAAGCGGTGATTTTGGGCAAGCACAATCTTCTCGAAATAGAGTTGTCCCCACTCTGGGTGACGTAACGTTTCGGCCGCCATCAAGGAAAAGAACGCGCGATACGCAGGAGTGCAGAAGCGACGGTACATGGTGTGCGCCACCTCGCGTAAAAGGTTGACGAGTTCCTTTTCCGTCATCGTGCGAGGAGTTTTTCCGAGCGGCAATTCCTCGGGAGTGGGAACGACTCGTTGCGCAGCGGCAATAAACAATTCTTCCTTGCTTTTGAAATAGAGGTAAATCGTGCCTTTACTGACGCCAGCTTCCTTTGCCACGTCATCCAAGGTGGTTTGGTGGAGCCCGCATTTAGTGAACACCCGGAGTGCGGCGGCGGCGATTTCTTCAGGCCGGTGTTCCGGACGCCGTTGCCAGCGTGGAGTGCGAGATTTGGTGAAAATCGGCATGAAGCTCATGTCACATTAAATAACTGACTAGTCAGTTATTTAATTTTCGCGGCAGTGTCAAGGGAAGTAAGAGTTA
>JBFWZL010000367.1:0-6710 GCA_050185455.1 Binatia bacterium
TCTTCCTGTCAACGGACAGACGTGAGAGTATTCAGCGTGGATATCTACCCACAGGAAATCCCCGTAGGGAGCCGTTCAGCGAAACACTGGCACATGGCGGACGAAGTGGTGTATGTGCTCTCTGGTCATGGCTATAGCTTGCATTGGGACGTGGAAGCTGAAATCGATGACCGATATCAGGCGCGCATCGCTAAAGAGCCAAGTCGATGGGATTTTGCCGCTGGTAACCTTCTCTATGTGCCGCAGAATACTGTTCATCAGCATTACAATACCGATTCGACGGAGCCGCTTGTGTTACTGTCCGCGCAAAACCGACTCTTCAAGCTGCTTGGGTATGACTCCATGGTGTATCTCGAAGACGCTCCCGAGTACAGCGCTGGCTACGAGACCGTCGGTAGATTGAATGGATCATAGACAAGATGCGGAATCTTGCCATCACACTCTGTCAAGGTACTTGGTCCCGTTTTCGCGGCAACATCATGCGCGCGGTTACCTTGGTCCTGGAAGAGGCGGGACATCGCGTTACGCAGGTAAGTGATGGGCCGTTGGACCTGAGAGCCGATGGCGTCGTGTGGATGTTAGGAAACGTTAATCGCTTCCCGCTGATCTGTCGGCAATTAACCTCCACGCCTCGATCTGAACGTCCTTTTGTGCTTCTTTGGCATACCGAATTGCTTCCTCCTCCCAAAGGGGCGGGGCTTCCGTGGCCGCGTCTCCACGTGCGGGAAATAGTCGCGATTCTCCGCCGCAAAGTGTACGCGACCGATGTCTATACCAATTACTTTCGGCTGTGCGCTCTTGCCCGCAAAGGGCTTCCTGACTTATTGCTAGCTCCGACACTGGATCGTTACGAATTCCTGATTGAACGAGATATTTCTGCTTACTGGGCTCCACTCGGTTATGATCCGTCCCGCGGTTATGATATGGGGCTTCCTCGCGATATTGATGTGCTTTTCTTGGGCACTCTCGACATTCCACGTCGTAAAAGAATTATCAAGCATCTGCGGCGCGGCGGCGTCGATCTGCTGACAATGGGTAGTCGGTTTGATCCCACCTGCTGGGGAGAGGATCGAACCCGTTTGTTGAACCGAACGAAGATTTTTCTCAACATTTCGCGAGGACCTGGCCAATTGCCCGATACTCGCTTGATATTGGGAATGGCGAATAGGGCGCTGGTGATCTCCGAGCCTATTTACAACCCGGCTCCCTATGTGCCAGGGAAACATTACATTAGTGCAGCCATTGAAGATCTACCGGAGATGATCGCCTATTATCTTACCCACGATTACGAGCGGGAACGCATCGCGAACGAGGGACATCGACTCGTCACGCAAGAAGTCACCATGGCGCGTTCGGTGTCTCGTATTCTGGAGTTAGTCAGAGAGCAGCTCCATCAGAAACAGCTGGCACGGCTATGTGGAGCACATCAGCAAGAGTTTTCGTGGGAAGGAAGGAAAGACCTGTGTTGACCATCGATGCAGACGCCCATGTCATCGAAACTGACTGTACATGGAACTACATGGATGAAGAAGATTTACGATTCAAACCGGTGTGGCTTACTCCGGCCGCGTCACCAGGTCAAGGACAGGAGTTTTGGTTGATCGATGGCAGAGTGTTTCCGATAGACAAAGTACCGACTTTGCCTGTCGGTTCCTGCGAGATGCTCGATATCGAAGCGCGCTTGCGACTCATGGACGAATTAGGCATTGACATGCAGGTGCTCTACCCCACGCTCTTTATTGCGCCGGTTACCCAGCGCCCGGAAGTCGAGAGCGCTCTGCGCAAAAGCTACAACCGCTGGATGGCCGAGGTCTGGAAAAAAGGGAAAGGGCGTTTCCGTTGGGCCGCCGTTTTACCTCTCCTGCGTATGGAGAAAGCGTTAGAAGAACTCACGACGGCAAAACAACACGGCGCTTGCGCCGTGTTCATGCGTGGAGTCGAGTGCGGTAATCGCCTCCTCAAGGACCCCTACTTTTTCCCACTGTACGAAGAGGCAAGTCGCCTGGACATTCCTATTTGCGTGCATACCGGCAATGGCAATCCTGACATGATGGCTCTCTTCGCTGGAGAGCCTGGGTTCTCGCAGTTTAAGTTGGCCGGCTTCAGCGCTTTTCATTCACTGGTGTTTCACGGTATACCTGACCTGTTTCCCAAGCTACGGTTTGGCTTCATCGAACTCAGCGCCCAATGGTTGCCGCACCTGATCCACGATTTGACAAGAAGGTTCGAGAGACGCGGAAAACCCTTGAAGCAGAATATCCTACGAGACAATCGCATGTATGTCGCATGCCAGACCAATGATGATCTCCCGCATATTATCAAGTACGTGGGGGAAGATAATTTGGTTATAGGCACGGATTACAGCCATACTGATTCATCTTCTGAACTTGAAGCGCTCCAGCGGCTCAAGCAGGATGAACGGATTAGCCCTGAGGCGCGAAGAAAAATTTATGACGACAACGCCAGGGCGTTGTATGGCTTGTGAGCGATTCGTAGAGGGGTCGTCGCTCGTGAGAAAGATGAACGATTCGCCAATTAAAGGAGGAAGCGCCAATGTCGGAACCACAAACGGTTGCGCAACAAGCGCAAGAAGTCACGCCAGGCGTATGGCGTTGGTTCGTGTATGACGACCGCATTGATTCCGAGAGTGACGCGCATGCGGTTGTTACAAACGGTCGTGTCGTGCTCATTGATCCATTACCCATAGATGAAGCGGCGCTGAGCCGTCTGGGAACCATTGACGCGATCTGCCTGACCGCAAAGTGTCATCAACGCTCAGCCTGGCGTTATCGGAAACAATTTGGTGTGAAGGTGTACGCGCCAGAAGGGGTGCGACCCATGGATGAAGCAGCAGATGTGTTCTATCGCGCTGGCGACGTGTTACCGGGCGGTTTACGTGCAATTCGCACGCCGGGACCGGAACCAGTGCACTATGGATTTCTGCTCGCCCGCGAACCAGGCGTGTTTTTCTGTCCGGATCTGTTAATGCATGGAAAAGGTAAGCTGGACTTTGTGCCTCCGGAGTTTCACGACGATCCTGCCGAAACACGCGCGAGCGTGCAACGACTCTTGAATCTGTCGTTTTCTATTCTTTGCTTCAACCATGGCGCACCGATCACTCATGATCCACACAAGGCGTTGCGTGAACTATTGAAGTGAGAGGCAACAACTACGTTGGAACCACATAAATTTAGCGTAGTTTCTCCGAGCAAATGTTGGGGTAATCCCAGGTGGCTGCCCTGGAAGTTTACTGGATCCAAGCCCGCACCGTCTTCATTTGTGAACCGTCGCCGCTTGGCGAAACATCAACGTATCCGTCCGGATTCATTCCCCACTGTACTTCACGTACATCCGCCCCTGCTACTTTTGCGCCATTGAGCTTCACTTCTGTTAAACACGCCTGACGAAAATTTGCCTGGCGCAAATCCGCGTCTCGCAGGTCCGCTTTGTGCAAGTTTGCATTGCTGAGATTCGCTTCGGTAAGATCCGCCCCGCACAAAATAGCCTCCTGCAAATTAGTTTCGTAGAACACCGCTTTTGAGAGAAATGCTTCCCGCAGACTGGCTTTTCGCAAGTTGGCCTTGAAGAAATCTACCGCACGTGCATCAAGACGTTTTAACCAAGCGTCGGGAAATTCCACCTTTTGCAAGTCAAACTCTCTGAGAGGAGAAACGTCTGTTTGTAGCTTCCTTCTTGGACCTTCGTCTTCCGGCTTGGCTCCCAGGGCTCTGACCAGATTATCCGCTCTGAATTTTAGTAAAATCGGGTGAGCGAGCATGAGTTGCTTGCTGTTCTCTACCTTTACTTCTCCACTCGCTGGAGTTGCTAAAGCAGGGCGGCTCAGGCAAAAGGAGGAATGTCTACCGCCAAAGAAGGAGGATATTCGTATGATTACATTCACCGCTAAGCTGACCGTTAAAGCTGGAGGAGAGAGCCAGTTTGAAGAGACGATGAAAAAGGTCGTGCCTGAAGTCCGTAAGGAAGCCGGCAACCGCGCCTATACGTTCTGCAAATCAAAGAGCGATCCGCGCGTATTTATGTTCTTCGAAGAGTATGTGGACGATGCGGCGGTCGCCGCGCACCGGAAGCATCTCGGTGAATTGGGGGTCAACCTGGCCGCCATTCTCGATGGCAAGCCGGAGCTGGAATTTTACGAAAAGATTGCAGAGTAAGAGTGCAAAGCAAAATCAGGCGCGCCATCCTTCCTGAGCGCTGCGGGGCAGAGCGAGGCATGCGTGTAAGCTCATAGCCGGCTCCGTTTCTCGGTGTGATTAGGCGACCACGTGTTACTCCTCCTGGATTGGCGAATGTAGACAATTTTCCGGTACGGTTCGTCCGGTACATACGTTCGCCATTCCCCCCGAGTCAAATTGCGAGGTAGTCGCTGACAGGCTTCCTGCTATCGTAGCTAACCGTTGTCATCGGGCTTCCCTGGAGTTGCGAAGCCCGGCCTACTCAGGCAAAAGGAGGGAAAGCTATTGTCATAAGGAGGATCTCCGTATGGTGACATTGACCGCGAAATTAACTGTTAAAGCCGGGAAAGAGCAGGAATTCGAAGACACGATGAAAAAGGTCGTGCCTGAAGTCCGCAAAGAGGCTGGAAATCGTGCCTATACGTTCTGCAAAGCCAAGGACAATCCGCGCGTCTTCATGTTCTACGAAGAGTATGTGGATGACGCTGCCTTTTCCGCGCATCGCAAACATCTCGGCGAACTTGGCGTGAACCTTGGCGCGTTACTCGACGGCGCTCCGGTGTTGGAGTTTTACGAGAAGATTGCCGAATAATAATTCGGGGGGTTAGGGGTTGGGTGCTAGGGAAGGCAAAGATAATTTTTCTCCCGTGTCTTTTCCTCAATGCGCCCCTTGTCCCCAACCTCCAATCTCTAGAACCCAACACCTTTCTGCTTGTGATTGCTCGCGAACATCTCTGGATTCTTGCCGCCCTCGTCGTCCTTTCCGCTATTGCCTGGGCCGGGACGGTCTATCAAGCTGGCGGCATGGGGCTTGGCATGGTCACATGTAGCATGACGATGGGGACGCCGTTCTCTATGAGTAATGCTCTTCTATACGTCATACTGTGGGGCGTCATGATGGTCGCCATGATGTTGCCGGCCATGACGCCGATCGTGGGGCTTTTTCAAACGATTGCCCGGAAAAAGCGTGAACAAGGATCGCCGTTTGCTCCAGCGTGGATGTTCGTTGCTGGGTATGTCGCCCTCTGGACTTTTACCGGCGGCGTCGGTTATGCGGCGGATATGGCGATTCAATCGCTTCCTGAGCAGATTCCAGCTGTGCGGACATACGGGATGGTGATTGGTGGGCTCACGTTAGTGGGCGCGGGTATGTACCAATTAACCCCTTTCAAATATCTTTGCCTGTCGCAGTGTCGTTCTCCGATGGGATTTTTGCTGACAAGCTGGCGCGATGGGACGGTTGGCGCTTTTCGTATGGGGTTGCATCACGGTGCGTATTGTCTCGGTTGTTGCTGGAGTCTGATGGTCGTGCTCTTTGTCATGGGCACAATGAATCTTGTATGGATGGGGCTTTTGACCATTGTTATATTTGTAGAGAAGATTATTCCCCGCGGAGTCGAAATGGGAAAAGCAACCGGCGTCGCGTTAATCTTCTTCGGCTTGGTGATGGCGATGGGCTTCATCCCATTGAGCGAGTAGGGGCAGGCGATGATTAAGCTTGATCCAGAATTATTGGGCAAAGAGATGTCTATCGGCGAGTTCTCGGTGACGGCGGAGGAGATTCGTGCGTTTGCCGAGGCCATTGGCGACGCAAACCCTCTGTACGTTGATCCTTCAGCGGCCCAACAAGCGGGCTATGCGGATTGCCTCGCGCCGCCATTGTTCTGCATGAAAATTCGTGGCGAACGAGCGCTACCCGATGCCGAGATCGGTCCGGGATTAGTCAGCCTGAACGCCGGACAAGAGTTCGAGTTCTATGATGAGATCTACGCCGGGCGGACGTATGCGGTGTCGGTAAAAATTACTGATGTGTACGAAAAAACCGGGCGCAGCGGTCCGCTTGGCGTCCTCGTGCGTGAGATGCTGATCCGAGATGCAGCTGGAAATCCAGTCGTGTTGATGCGCGAGCGCCGCATGGTGCGGTCACCGGAGAAGAAGATCTAGTCAATAAAAAGTAACGAATGACGAGTAACAAGTGAACTAGCGCCGTCGGTTTCTTCTTTTGACTTTTCACTTTCTACTGGACAGGTAATACCATGTGAGTTGTCCGATGAACGAACTTATCGCGAAGGCATTTGCTGAAATAGAGATCGGCGACGAAATTGGACCGCTGACGTATGCTCCAACTATGGAGGATATCCAACGCTATGCCTCAGTAGTGCGGATGGTCGATCAGCGGTTCATCAATCCAGAGATAGCGCAACAACGAGGCTTCCACCACGTGATCGTGCCAGGGCCGCTCAGCGCGACCTTTCTGGCCCGCATGCTGACCGAGCATTTTCCTGGTTGGCGGTTGCAGACGTTTAATATCAGTTTCCGTTCTCCGGTGCGACACGGCGACGCTTTAACCTGCTTGGGGACAGTCACACAGAAAGATGAACACGACGGACTCATGACGATTCACTGTGACCTGGTGGTTGAAAACGCCAACGGCGACCGTGCGCTTGTCGGCACGGCGACGCTTCAGCCTCGTTTCTCTCCACTTTCGCTCACAACCGGTAAGTAGACCGAGAAACA
>JBFWZL010000368.1:0-6703 GCA_050185455.1 Binatia bacterium
GAGACGACTCACATCCAGCAGAGCGCCAATGAGTTCGTGTAGCTGCCGGGCACTGTGGCCGAGGCGGTGCAGAATGCTGACTTGCTGGGGCGTCAGGTGACCATGTTGTTCATCAAGCAACATTTCTTGATAACCGATGATAATGTTTAAGGGCGTGCGCAACTCGTGGGACATGGTCGCCAGGAATTCGCTCTTCAAGCGGTTGGCCTGCTCGACCTGCTCAAGCCAACGGGCGTTCTGCATCGCCATCGAGGCGAGCTGGGCAATGCCAGCCGCCAGGCGCTCATGTTGAGCGCTAAAAGAAAGAGAAGAGTCTCGCTGCCCGGCGATGTGTATACCTATCAACTCTTCCCCCTGCCGCAACGCCAAACAGAGACACGAGGTAAGCTGCAAATGCTCCAGAAACGGGAGAGGCAGTAAAGCGCCGGATTCTTCTCGCGTTTGCCAGATCACGTCGTCAACAGCGAACCCGTTAAGTAAATCGAGTAAAACAGAGCGTGGAATCCGCAAAGCTTTTAGCCCTTCCTGCTGCTCTTCCGCCACCCCCCAACTGGCTAGCGGAACATAGGCCTCTTCATCAGCTTCCCACAGGAGGGTTAAGCTGCATGCGCACTCTAGCGCCTCAGCCGTCAGTTGGCAGAGCCGGTTAAGGATCGCGGAAGAATCAAGGGATGAAATCAATTGTCGTCCCACACGTAAAAGCGTCGAGGAAATGTGGGCCTCTTGGTGGGCATGCTCTTTACTGGAGCGAGCCTGTGCAAAAGCACGGCTCGCACGCAACATGTAACGTACGCGATAGCTGAGCAAAGGCCACGTGATGGGTTTCGTAATGAAATCAGTAGCGCCAGCCTCATAAGCGCGATTGATCGAGGTTATATCATCAAGGCCGGTCACCATGAGGACTGGGATATGTTCCCCACCGGGAAGACCACGCAAGGTCTGACATGTCGTGAAGCCATCCATCTCCGGCATCATCACATCCAGTAGGACCATGGCAGGACGGAGCCGCGGGAAAATCGCAATTGCCTGCGCTCCGCTTCCTGCCTCTTCCACAACAAAACTCGCGCCTTCGAGTGCTCGACGCATGAGCAACCTTGTCACGTCGTCGTCATCGACAACAAGCACAACCCGTTGTTCTTCCAGCGCCGGGTCGAGAGCGTTCTCATTCTCACCACTCCATTCTTGCATCAGCGCGGCAGACGCGGTCTCGTATGCCGACGCAGCTTCCATAACCAAATGTTCGGCGCCAGCAAAGGATTTCGCCTTCGCCATCGCTTCAAGCTGTTGACTCAAAGTTGCAATCCTCGTCACGCCAAGATTAGCGCTTGCGGACTTGAGGCTGTGAGCGGCATGGAGAAGCGCGTCGGCATCGTGTCGCGTCATAGCATCGTGGGCGGCCTGCAGGAGTTGCGGCGCCGTCGCACAGTAGTGTCGAATCACTTGCGATAATACATCCGGCTCTCCCGGCGTTTGTAACAATCGAATGTTATCGAGAGCTTTCCGATCCAGGCTCGAAGGTTCGTCAGCCGAAACATTAAGATTCGCCGGGATCGTGGACGAAAGCTTATAGTCGAGAGAGAAAGCCGTTCCATCGTCGCTTTGTTGAAGATGGGTTTCCAGCTGAGCAGTGGTGGCGCTCCTCGGCAGCCAGCGGGAAAATACAACGCCAAGCTGTTCTTGAGTAAAGGGTTTGCTGAGATAATCGTCCATTCCCACGGCTAGACACTGTTCACGATCACCTACCATCGCATGGGCAGTGAGAGCGACGATGGGGAGGCGAGATAATGCTGGATGCTGACTCTGTTCCGCGTTCCTTTCAGATTCGCGGCGGCGAATCTCTATTGTCGCTTCGAGCCCGTCCATGTCCGGCATCTGACAGTCCATCAACACCAAGTCGTAGGCTGACGGTTCAAGAGCGGCCAGCGCCTCTCGACCGTTGGATGCAACGTCCACCTGACAGCCAAATCCCTCCGCCATTCTCCGCGCTACTTCCTGATTAACGGGGTTATCCTCGACCACAAGCACGCGAGCTGGATAGTTCAAGGACGCTCCTGTCAGATCCTGAGCAGGCGGCGCGGGTATCCGTTCTTCCGAGCGCTCTAACACAGCGGAACTTGGTTCCAGACGAGCGGTAAACCAAAATGTGGAGCCGACACTGGGAATGCTTTGCACGCCAATCTCTCCCTCCATCAATTGGACCAGCTGCTTGGCGATCGTCAGCCCTAATCCGGTTCCTCCATACCTGCGCGTCATCGATCCGTCAGCCTGAGTAAAAGGCTGGAATAGTCTGGCTTGTATCTCTGGTGCGATGCCGATGCCAGTGTCACGCACGGCAAATTCGAGTAGGCAGCAGGCGGTAGATAGTAGGCCGTTATCTAGCGCTTGCTCACCGTTAACTCCTTTCTGCTTACTGTTTTCCGTCTTCTTGACTGTAACCACCACTTCGCCTTGCGTGGTAAATTTGAGACCGTTCCCCACCAAATTCATGAGAACCTGCCGGAGCCGATGAGGATCGCCGCGCAAAATGGACGGGACGTCATCGTCAATCTGACAGGCAAGCGCCAACCCTTTTTTCTGAGCGCGCTCCGCCAGAAGTGCGACTACTTCCTCAATTAGTAGACGCAAGTCAAAATCAACTGAATCGAGTTCCAACTTACCAGCCTCAATCTTTGAGAAATCGAGAATATCGTTGATAATACTGAGAAGATTCTCTCCAGAGCGATAGATGGTCTCGGCAAAGCGTTGTTGGGTCGCGTCAAGCGGCGTATCACGCAACAGTTCCGCCATGCCAAGGACGCCGTTCATTGGCGTGCGAATTTCGTGACTCATATTGGCAAGAAACTGAGACTTGGCGCGGTTCGCTGCTTCCGCCTGCTCCGCCAAGGCATAGGCGCGCTCGATCGTCTGCTGCAACTCATGCGTCCGCTGCGCCACCTGTTCTTCCAAGGACTGTTGATAGTGCTCGACCTGTTGGCGATAGTCGCGTAACTGCACGGTCATATCATTAAAGGCTTGGGTCAGTTCGCCCACTTCGTCTTGGCTGGTAATCCTGACCTGTTCGGCAAAATTACCCCCAGCGAGTTCGCGCGTTGCCTGCGCCAGGCGCTGCACCGGCGCCGTGATTCGGCGCGTGGTCAAGAACGTAAGCGCAATCCCACTCAGGAGCAGGACCGAGGTGAACAGCGCGATCGAAAGAAAGAAGTCTTGTGCACGTTGACGAGGACCATCTTGACTCAGGGCCAGCGCTACATAGCCAATCGTACGCACGTGTTGAGACTCTCCGAGTTCAGAGAACAGAGCGGCGGAGGCGTCCGACGGTTGACTGACCACTGGCGCAAGGATCACGCTATAGGCGTTTCCATCCGCTTCACTCACTAGCTCATCGAGACGGACATCAACCCCTTCCCGGTTTGCAAGAGCGTCGACAACGGACGAGAGGGAAAAAGACGGCAAGCGCGTCTTCTCCACCAAGACGCGCTTTTCTTTGTTCAGGATGGCGGCGTAGACAATAGCGTCATGGGAACTTGAACTCTTCACTACCTGTTGCAGCGCGTCTTGATTTTCGGTGTAGATGGCGTAAACGCTGTTTTGCGCCAACATGGCGGCAGTCGTGAGCCCGTTATGCAGCAGATCTTGGTGCTCTTCTCGTTTTTCATCCTCAATGACAAAAGCCCCAATGCACAACGACGTCGCGAGAATGAAGGTGATCGTCAGCAAGTTGAACTTTGTGGCAAGTTTCATGGCGCTATTTTCATAGGTTGAGATCGGCGCTTTAGCGAAAAACTTGTTGGGCGCCCGCAAGCAAATCTTCAGGAATATCCAATTTCATGTGGCTCGCGGTTTTGAGATTCACAGAATACAGAAGTCGGCGTGGACCGACTGGCGGCAGAGAGTTCGCAGGCGTTCCTCGCAAAATCTTTTCCGCTAATTCTCCGCACTGCGCCCCAATGTCCCCATAATCACGATCCAAGGCATATAAAGCTCCAGCTTTTACCCACGCCGCAGAGAGTCCGGTAAAGGGAATACGATTGCGGAACGAGAAAGTCAGGAGATGTTCCGCCGTCTCCGGAGATAAGACGGTTTGGTCAGGTATGCTCCACAACACATCAGCTCGTTTGGCGACAGCGTCTAAGGCGGCGGGCAAGTCCTGAGGCGTACTGACTTCGTAAGGGAAGAGGGTCAAACCCAGAGTCGCGGCGACCCGAGTCGCGGCCGCAACCAAGCGTTGGTTCTCATGCAAATTGAATAATACGCCAATCCGTTGCTGGTGAGGCAAAAGCCGCCGCAACCAGTACAACTGTGTCTCAACGGAAAATTCAAGCACGACAGCGGTGGCGTTCGTGGCCCCCGTAAGTTCTTCGGTAGTCACGACCAGAGAAGCAAGCAGCGGCAACGCCGGCTGCACTCGGACAATGGCTCGCGTTGCTAGAGACCCTAAGGTCAGCAACAAATCTGCCCCGTCACTTTTTAGGGCTTCCGCAACCATGGCCGCTTTCGTCGCGTCTCCGCGCAACGCATGTATCGTCCAGACGGCCTTGACCCCCCGGCTCTCAAGATAATGGCGCGCTCCGGTAATGATTTCTTGGTAGGGTGGAGCTTCTTGACTTGTCACCACGGCAATACGGAACTCTGCCGCGGTTACGACCTCTCCCTTCCTGTCCAGCCCAAAAGCTCCACACAGGGTAAGTAGCACGGTAAGACCGACGAAAATCTTCCCCACCTTCGTCCACCACTTTGCTCAGAAAGCGTATTTGAGTTTGAGCCAAAACGTGCGACCATCCTGCTCAATGATGTCCTGACGATGCTCACCGGAGCCTGGGTCACCGTATCGTTTGTCAAAGAAGTTGCGAATGCTACCTGAGAACTCGACTCTATCGAGCCAGTTTTGACTAAATATCGTCAAATTTGTGATGAAAAAATCTCTCGCGTGTTTGCCAGAAAGCGTTCGACGAGCGCTCAGATAACGGATCTCAAGTCCAGCAAACAAACGATCACGCAACAGCGGCGCAAGCAAATTGAGCTTCACCATGTGCTGCGGCGAGTTGGTGAGCAGTTTCCCAGTCTTTGCGTCTGTTGCCTCTTGTACAGCGTAACTCAAGCGGCCCTCAAAGAAGGCGCGCCATTTTCCTTCGACATCAAGCTCAATGCCTTTCGCCTCTATCGAATCGGCGTTGTCAAATTTCAATCGTTCGAGGTCGGGATCAAACATCTGACTGATCAGATCGTCAATAGTGTAGTAATAACCGCTAGCAGCGACGCGGAAACGGTTACCCACTGAGCGTTCCAACACTACTTCGTATGTTTTGATCGTTTCAGGTCGTAATCGCGGATTCCCGGCAAGACCGAAGCTAGGGACGTCATAAAACATCTCCCACGTATTAGGCGCGCGGAAGGCTTCTCCATATAGCAGCTTGATATTGGTGTTTTTCAGATTATAGATAAGCGCCAATCTCGGATTCGTAGTACCCCCAAATGAGTCATAATGATCGTGCCGTACGCCAACATTCAGGATCAGGTTCTCTCGAATTGCATATTCGTCTTGCAGATAAAACGCCCAGACTCGCGAACTGCGGCTATCTTTCAAGTAGGGAAAGAACGGATCGACGTCGTGACTACGTTGCGACTGATGGAAATTGTCGCGATACTCACCACCGATAGTCAGCTTGTGTCGCTCCCACAATCTTTTGCTCAGTTGCATCTCGGTTCCCCACCATTCGCCAATCGCGGCTTCCTTGTTCAGCACGAATGATGGGAGGTCATTTTCTGACACATCAAAGAGATAATCCCCATGATAATAGAAACGATCATAGTGAAGCCGGGCGTTCAGACTGAGCTGCCGGGCGAATTCATGCTCGTAGTTAAGATCGACGTAGCCGCGCTCATCGTAGGTTTGGTTTTGCCTGGAGTTAAACACCGCGCCAAACGATCCAGTCGGGATATGTTTGCTTCGATAGGTGTACCCTCCCTGAAATGTCACATCCGTCAGCGATGAGCGGGTGAACAAGTGATAATAGCGTCCACCGTCAACGTTACGCGCAACTCCATTATTCGTCGCTGGTTCATCGAACTCTTTATAGAAAAGCCGGTCGTGACCAGCGCTATCAAAAAAAGAGCCGGAAATGAGGAATTCGAGACCGTTCTGGAAACGATCACCATAGGTGAAGCGGCCTTTATAAGCGTCATAACTGCCAGCCTCCGTCGAAACCTCCACTCCTTTGATGTCACGTCCGCGTTTCGTCAGGACGTTAATCACCCCGAAAAACGCATTGGCTCCATAGAGAGAAGAGCTGGGTCCACGGATAATTTCCACACGATCAATGAGATCAACATCAAGAGGCGCGTCGGCGCCGATGGCGGCCTGGTCATACATGTTGTCGTTGAGGCGGTGTCCATCGATCAAAAGGAGGACACGGCTATTATAATCTCCAGGACGGTTAAACCCGCGGACGCCAAGAAAACTGTAATTCCGATCATTCGTCACGGAAAAACCGTTAACGCTCTGTAGAATATCTCCGAGTGAGCGATAGCCGTATTTTTTGATTTCATCGCTGGTCACGATGGTGACAGAAGAAGGGGCCTCGGTCACTTTCTGTTGATATTTAGAGGCTCCATACACAGAAGGGATTTCCTGGAAAAGCAGCATTTCTTTTCCGGGCGTGCTGAAGGGGTCGGATCCGTCATTGGTGTCAAAAACGAACCCTTG
>JBFWZL010000369.1:0-6691 GCA_050185455.1 Binatia bacterium
TGGCGGTTGGTGGATTCTATATGAACCTGAACTGCCACTCGACGCAGATATTCTCGTGCCGGACCTCGCCGGATGGCGACGAGAACGCATGCCGGTGCTCCGTGACATGCCGTATTTTGCCCAAGCGCCAGACTGGGTGTGTGAAGTCGTCTCTCCTTCCACTGGGCGCATTGACCGTGTCCGCAAAATGCCCATTTACGCTCGTGAACAGGTTGGCCATATCTGGCTGGTTGATCCACTACAACGCATGTTGGAGGTGTATCGGCTAGAGGGGCGACATTGGGTTGTGGCTGATATGCATGGAGATAATGAAATTGTCCGTGCTGAGCCGTTTGACGCTATCGAGTTGGCTATGAGTCGTTGGTGGCTGGAAACGGAAACTTCATCTCGTTGACCTCTTGACGGTGACAGGATAGGACAAGAACAATTCCGAACGGCGGAAAATTTGCTTGCCCGCGCGCCGCGCTTCGGTCGGTGCGGGAGGAGGAAAGGCTATGACTGCACCGGTGTATATTCTTGGGGGATATCAGACGGATTTCGCCCGCAACTGGATGAAAGAAGGAAAAGATGTGGTCGGGATGATGCAGGAAGCCGTGAGTGGCGGACTGACTGCCACCGGCATCGATCCACAAGAAGTTGAAGTCGCGCATGTCGGAAATTTCGCGGCGGAGCTGTACTGTAAGCAAGGACATCTCGGCGGGTTCTTGGGAGAGATCGATCCCGCGCTGTCCGGCATCCCGACCTCGCGGCACGAAGCTGCCTGTGCTTCTGGCAGCGTCTCAATCATGATGGCGTCGGCGGAAATCGAAGCCGGTCGTTACAATGTTGCCCTGGTCATCGGCGTGGAACAAATGAAGACGGTTGATCCTGCGACGGGCGGTGACTTCTTAGGTACGGCGGCTTGGTATGATCAGGAGGCGAAAGGCGTCGAATTTCCCTTCCCGAAATTGTTTGGTCGGCTCGGCGACGAGTATGAGAAACGCTTCGGTCTCAAGGATGAACATCTGGCCCGTATTGCGGAGATCAATTTTTCCAACGCTCGACGTAATCCGCAGGCGCAAACTCGCGGCTGGTTTACGAATGAGACGCAGAACTTAACCTCCGGTAAATATGCCAATCCCGTTGCTGGCCGCCTCAAGGTGCGCGACTGTTCACAAGTGACTGACGGCGCGACTTCCTTATTGCTGGCGTCGGAGAGCTTTGCCCGCCAGTATGCTGCGCGTCGTGGGCTCAAGTTGGAGCAACTCCCTCGTATTCTAGGGTGGGGACACCATACGGCGCCGATGCGCTTCGATACGAAAGTGGCTGAGAGCAAGAATCAACCGTATGTATTGCCGCATACCCGACAGGCGATTCAGGACGCATTCCGTCGCGCCAGCATTGCCGATGTCTGGGGCGTGCAAGGCATCGAAACTCACGACTGCTTTACCACGTCTGAATACATGGCGATCGACCATTTCGGCATCACGAAACCGGGAGAATCGTGGAAAGTGATAGAAGAGGGGGTGATTGAATTCGGCGGCAAATTGCCGATCAACGCCAGTGGCGGCCTCATCGGCTGCGGTCACCCGGTTGGCGCCACGGGCACGCGCCAAGCGTTGGATGCTTTTAAGCAAGTTGCTGGTCAGGCTGGTGAGTATCAAATCGATGGGGCTAAGAAGATTGCTACGCTCAACATCGGTGGCTCAGGGACGACGACCGTAGCGATGGTGATTGGGGTGTGAGGAATTTTTCTCCGCTCTCCCTGATGAGAAAAGGTTGGGCTAGGAGATTTTCGCTTGGAGATTGCGGGATGCGGAGTGCGAAGCGCGAAAGGCGACACCATACTGCTCCGAAATCCGCATTCTCCAGTCCGCAAGGCCGCCTCCCCTTCGTTACGTTTGTTGCTTGTGTCGTCGCTCTCTTGCTCCTCGTCCTGGCTTTTCTAGCCGTCAATCCCTCTTCCGTCCTTGCTCAATATCCCCCTTCATATTTGGGCATTTCTCTTTCAGAACTCGAGAATGCTCTAGGAAAAGTGAATGGCCCCGTTTCCTTTGCTCCCCGTCCGGGTAGTGATCAAGGAACCCTAGAAGCGAAACTGCCCGAGAATGCCGGCATTGTGCAAACCGCCGGGAGCCCAGGCAATCTCGGCGTCGTGGTTCTGTGGATTTCCATTGAGAAAGGTAAGTTTGCAAGCGCTAGCAGCCGTGCATATTTGGGAGCCTTGATGCAGCTTCTCACCAATGAAAGCGGCCCCATCCTGCGTTGGATTGAGCAAGTGCTTGAGCGCGCAGTGGCGGAAAGCGGCGCCGCTCCGTATCTTGAATCGCAACTCCTTGAAGAACGTCAATTCAAAGTAACCTACCTGCCGACTTTTTCTCTGCCGATGTTGTCGTTGACGGTGACAGGCGGAGGGCAGGGTGCTCCAAGATAAACAGCTGCTCTACGCTGGATATACGACCAAACGTCGAAATGGCTCTTCCCCTTCGCTTTTTGACAGAAGACCATAATGCTTCACGAGTTCATGTTGGAGGCGGCGGAGTCGGGGTCGTTGTGGCGCCAGTTCAACCGGCTTGTTGTGTTCCAGCACTTCGTTGATGGCGGCTTCCGCTTCGGTAAGCGCTGCACGGTCCTCAGGGAAAGCCTCCACGAGGAGTTCGCGGAGACTTTTTGCCACTTGGGCGAACGTGTCACTTCGTAAGGTGTAGAGCTGCGTTCCGTTTTCGATAAGCATACGCAACTCTCGGGGTTGTCGTTTGACTTGTCCCCTCGCCATCAAAATAACATCAGCCTGATCGGCTTGGGTGACGAGGCGCGCGGGCGCTTCCAGCTCGTGAATCGCTTGTTCAAGGCGGTGACGATTGATGCCGTAAGGAAAAATACGTAGCACCTTGCGACGTTCCGGACGTTCTCCTCTTTCCTGGAAAGGGAAAGATTCCGGCTCCGGTTGCTGAATCTCGACATGGCCGTCCGCGAGTCGGGTGCGCATTTCCGCCTTTGGCAAATGTCCTCGGAGGAAACCGTCGACGGCTTTGGCCACCTCAGGATGGATCGCGAACCGATGTCGGTCGTGGATCTCAATGAGCACGTCAAAGGTCGGCGGCGCTTTGCGCTCCAGTACGGTTTTTTGTGTGCCACGCCGCCGGGCCTCGATATCGCCCAAGGTGACCGACTGAATGCCGCCGATCAGATCTGCAAGCGTCGGGTTTTGGATCAGGTTTTCGAGAGCGCTGCCGTGTGCGGTAGCAACGAGGCGAACGCCGCGTTCGGCGATGGTGCGCGCGGCGAGGGCTTCGGCTTCGGTGCCGATTTCGTCCACCACGATGACTTCTGGCATGTGGTTTTCCACCGCTTCGATCATGACCTGATGTTGGAAGTCCGGGGACGGCACTTGCATGCGTCGCGCCCGGCCAATGGCCGGGTGGGGAATATCGCCGTCTCCAGCGATTTCATTTGACGTATCGACAACGATTACGCGTTTCTCGTGTTCATCCGCCAAGACGCGAGCGATCTCGCGCAGCAGGGTCGTTTTTCCTACTCCCGGCGGACCAAGGAGCAAAATACTCTTCTGATCTTCCGTGACTTTGTCTTTAACTATGTCAACCGTGCCAAAAACCGCGCGTCCGACGCGGCAAGTTAAACCAATGACGTCGCCGGTGCGGTTACGGATGGCCGAAATTCGATGTAACGTGCGTGGAATGCCGGCGCGATTATCATGAGTAAAAACGCCGACGCGGGTAACGAGAAATTGCAAGTCATCCCGGCTGATAGGGACCTCCCGCAGATAGACGGTTTTGTTCGTATAACGCGCTTCTGGCAGGCGACCAAGATCAAGGACGACTTCCAGTAAGTGGGGCAGGTCTGATTCGTGCATGAGCGCCGTGCGAATAGGTTCCGGCAACACTTCAAGGAGAATGTCCAAATTGTCGACGGTTTCCACCTGGTTTATAAGAGGGGTGAGGGCGTCAGGCGCAGCTGTCTCTCCGATCATGCAGGTCTCCTCTCCTTCCGGCTAATTTAGCGAACCGCTTTCCCCAGGCACGCCGCCTGGACGATACAGCGCGTCAATCTGAACGCGACGAGTTTCCATGACGACCCGTCGTTTAATCTTGAGCGTAGGCGTAAGTTCCTCGCGTTCCTGAGAAAACGGCTCCGTCAAAAGAGCGAATTTGCGCACGCGAGAGGACAACGGCAACGAACGGTTGACTTCGTCGAGACGGCGACGAAAGAGCGCGCGAAATTCACTACGCTCCAACACCGCCGGCCAGTCTTCGGTCACGCCATATTTGCGCGCCAGCGCTTCGAGTAAGACGCGATTCGGCACGAGAAGGACGGTTAAATACGGGCGCTTGTCGCCAATTAGACAGGCTTCCTCGATCAAGGGATCTTGCTTGAGCAAGCCTTCGACGTGTTGAGGTGCAATGTTCTCTCCTTCCGAAGTGATAATCAGATCCTTCTTCCGATCGGTAATCGTGATAAAGCCTTCGGTATCGATTTCTCCTATATCGCCGGTATGCAGCCAGCCTTCGGTGTCGATGACCAGAGCGGTATCCTGCGCGCGATTGTAATAACCACGCATGACATTTGGTCCACGTACACAAATTTCGCTATCCTCTGCGATTTTGACCTCAACTTGAGGCAAAGCAGGACCGACAGTGCCTAGCTTCGTGCGACCGGGGAGGTTGCATGACACCACCGGACCGGCCTCGGTCAAACCGTATCCTTCATACACGGCGATACCTGCGCCGTAGAAGAAACGGGCGACTTCCGCGTTGAGCGGCGCTCCCCCGGAGATCAAAAAGCGTACGCGACCGCCGAGTGCGGCGCGTAATTTCTGAAAAACGAGTCGGTCGGCAATGGCATACTGAAATTTGGCGCCAATCGGTAGAGATCGCTGGGAGACCCGATACGTTCCGACTGTTCGTCCCACACTGAGCGCCCAATCCAACACTTTTCGCTTCAGAATGCTAGCGTCCTCGCGTTCGCTTAACAGGCGGCGGTAAACGAGCTCAAGGACACGCGGCACGCAACACAAAACGGTTGGCCGCACTTCTCCCAAATCTTTCGTGAGGGTAACAGTTCCCCCTCCATAGGCGATGATGACGCCGGCGCGAAGCAGGGTGTACAGCCCCGCCGTGCGCTCGAACCCGTGCGACAAGGGAAGGAATGAAATGCTCACATCATTGTCTGAGAGGGGGAGGAGGCTTGTCGCGTCTTGGGTATTAGTGAGCATGTTCGTGTGAGTCAGCATGACGCCTTTGGGAACTCCCGTGGTGCCAGAGGTGTAGATGATTGTAGCAAGACCGGGATCGACTACCGGTTGCGAGGCGTGAGCATACTGTTCCCCTTGTGCGTACAACCCCTCAATGCTGAGCGCCGGAATTTGGCCCAGACGGGTTTCGTCTTTTGGTCCTTCATCGAGAAGAAGCAAATGCGTTAATGTCGGCAAGTCCCCAGCGATCTTGAGTACTTTGGCAAGTTGGTCACGGCCCGAAACCGCAATAAAAGAGACTCCGGCGTCCCGCAAAATATAGGTGACATCCTTGTGAGTGCTCGTCAGATACAACGGCACATCAATCCCGCCAAGATAAAGGCACGCAAGATCGATGATCGGCCACTCTGGACGGTTCTCGGCAAGGATCGCTAACCGATCACCCGCGCGGAAACCGAGCGCGGAGAGTCCCTTGGCCGCGCGAACGATACGCTCGCCGAATGTTCGCCACGATAGGTCTTCCCATTGCTTTCCGCGTTTATACGTCAAGACTCGTTTCGCGCCGTACCGATCCGCCCGTTCTAGAATCATCGTCGTCAACGACGTCTCGCTCATGCCCAATTCCTCCGCAGCCACTCAGGCGTCTTTCAAACCATACATAAATGAGGCGAGAGCGAAAGACTAGGCGCGGAGCAGAAAGGGCAACAATTCAAATGCAGAGGACGGAAAGTAGAAAGGAGACTGGAGAAAAAAGAACAGACACGAAGGGAAAACAGGCGGAGAGACTACCTTGAGCAGCGGCTTTTCCGCCTGTTCTGGACTAGACTTTTAGCTTTTGACTTTCGACGCCTAAGCTGTCACTTGTTTCAGAAACTGTTGCAAGTCGCGGTTGAATGCGTCCGGCTGTTCGACTTCATAAAAATGGCCCACATCTTTGAGGACTTTCAGTTGCGCATTGGGGATGTTGTCGGCCAGAAATTTATTGGCGGCAACGGGCGTAGCCTGATCTTCTTCTCCGGCGAGCACGAGCGTTGGCTTCTTGATGTCTTTCAGGCGATCGGCAATGTTCCAGTTGAAAACACCGTTGGGATCGCCTGCTGCGGCAAGGAACACATGTTTGGGGAAATTTTCATCAACGATGAACTGCCCTTTCAGCATGTCGCCGAGTTCCGGCTTCTCGCGTTTGGATTTGGCCGAGAGCGCGCCGTCGATCAGACCGCTAAACGCGCCAATGAGATCCTTTTGGAATGCCTGAGCGGCTTCGGGCGGCATGCCTGCCGCCAGGTTTGTGCCGCTGCTCACGATGACATTTCCTACAACGCGGTCTGGTGCGTCCAAATTAAGCTGCATGGTGATCATGCCGCCGATGGAGTTGCCTACAAACACGGCTTTGGGGATCTGCAGTGTATCGAGAACCGCGACGACGTCCGCCGCCATTTCTTTAATAGCGTATCCTTGCTGGGGCTTATCTGACCGCCCATGGCCACGCTCGTCGATCGT
>JBFWZL010000370.1:0-6668 GCA_050185455.1 Binatia bacterium
TCGTGAGTACAGCGACCGCATGGTCCCGGTGGCGGTGATTCCCATGCACACACCGCAGGAAGCGATCGAAGAGTTGGAATACGCGGTCAAGACGCTTGGATTCAAGGCAGTCATGATGGCTGGGCATGTGTTACGCCCGATTCCGGCAGTCGCGCGTACCGCGCCGCAGGCCGCCCGTTATGCTACCTGGCTCGACACCTTCTGTCTCGAGAGCGAGTACGACTACGACCCGGTGTGGGCCAAGTGTATCGAGTTGAAAGTCACGCCGACATTTCATTCCGCAGCCATGGGCTGGGGCAGCCGCACGTCGATCTCCAACTACATGTATAACCACATCGGCCATTTCGCCGCGGCCGGAGAGGCGTTATGCAAAGCGTTGTTCTTTGGTGGGGTCACACGTCGTTTCCCCTCCTTGCGCTTTGGCTTCTTAGAATGTGGCGTCGGGTGGGCGAGTAGCCTGTATGCCGACATGATCGGGCACTGGGTGAAACGCAACGGCAAGGCCATGGAGAACTACAACCCAGCCAATCTCAACCAGGAACAACTGGTGGATCTCTTTCAACGCTATGGCGGCAAGATGGTGGAAGGCAAGTTGGAGCACCTGCGGCAAGGCGCGGCCGGAGGGATGTTGGCAGGCACGCAGGAAGACCCGGCAACGATTGATGACTGGTGGCGCTGTGGGATTGAGAGACCCGAAGACATCAAGAATCTGTTCGTACCCAACTTTTACTTTGGCTGCGAGGCGGATGATCCGCTGAACGCCAGCGCCTTTAACACCGCGATCAATCCGTTTGGGGCCAAACTCAAGGCCGTGTTCAGTTCGGACATTGGCCATTGGGACGTACCGGACATGACGGAAGTGACCGAAGAAGCGTACGAGTTAGTGGAGGAGGGGAAGATCACGGAGGACAATTTCCGCGACTTCGTCTTCGTCAATCCCGCCAGAATGTGGACCGACATGAATCCCAACTTCTTTAAGGGGACCATAGTGGAAAAACAGGTGGAAAAACTGCTCGCTGAGTAACCGCGGAAGAGCAGAGGTCAGCGTTCAGCCGTCAGCCGTCAGCTTTCAGCAAACACAAGGAGAGAGGCACCTTGGGCACTCTGGTTTGTGTCAGAAGATGGCCACCCTTTGCTGTGTTTTCCTGTCTGGCTGACTACTGAAAGCTGATAGCTGAACGCTTACTTTACGTGAAGAGAGAGGTGAAATATGCCACGAGAAGTTGAAGGCGATTGGATTTGGGGGTGGCCGGACCGCAAGCGTCCGCGCCTGATGGAAGGCAAAGACAGCCAGGGCCGGGTAATCTTTGGTCGGACCCCGATACTCGAAACCGAAGGGCTGATTACGCCCCTCGATTCGTATTACGTGGTGGCGCAACTGCAGATGCCCGACCCGATTCACCCCGATGATTGGGAACTGTCGATCGGCGGAGCGGTCGACCGCCCCCTGAAGTTGATGCTAGAGGATCTGCGCAAGTTGCCGGGCCGCACGGTGCGCGCGGTCACGGAATGCGCGGGCAATGATACCGAGTTCTTCAACTACCTGCGGGATGGCGGCAAGAAACCCTCGCTCGCCAGCAAGATGGATATGCAAGCGCTGATCAAATTGCGAGAGGGTAGCAAGAAACCCGCCCTAAGCGACATTACGGAAGCGATTCCGTCCACCTGTTTGGTCAGTGCCGGGGAATTTACCGGCGTGCCACTGGCGGAGGTGTTGAAGAAGGCTGGGTTGAAGTCCTCCGCCGTGAGCATCCGCTCCCAGGGATTTGATACCGGGAAGCCGGACCCGATTGTCCAATACTTGTCGGCCGGACGCACGGATATCGACATCGTTGATCCGGGGATCATCAACTACGAAAAAGCGCTGCCGTTACAAAAGGCTCTGCACCCGGACACCATCCTCGCATGGGCGCAAAACGGGGAATATCTGCAACACGTGCATGGCGCGCCGGTGCGGTTGGTGGTACCGGGCTGGTCGGGAAATTGGTGGGTCAAGTGGATCGAAGAGATTGAAGTCATGGACCACATGCCAACTCCGTATTATCAGACCGAGTATTTTGTCTTTGCTGACTCGCCGGAGAGTCCGAACAAGGAGATGTGTACCGCACTCGGTGTGAAAACTCACATTCTCAGTCCGCTGGAAGAAGAGTCTCCGTTGTCACGCGGGGCGCACCTGATTCGCGGACTCTCGTGGAGTGGGGCGGGGATGATCACACGCGTGGAGGTCAGCACGGATAACGGCGAGACATGGCAAGACGCGCATGTGGAAGAGCCGGGCGAAAAGTGGCTCTGGCGGCGGTGGTCGTACCTGTGGGAAGTGGACAAGCCGGGGCGGTACACCCTCAAGGCGCGGGCGACGGATGAAGAGGGGCGGCGACAGCCGCAGATCAAGTGGAACTACCAGCGCAAACACTTCGATGGGATTATTCCGGTTGAGGTAGAGGTGCGGTAAGTGGTGAGGCATAGGATAGGCAGGCTATAGGGAAAACTGTTTGAGCCTTCCCTATGGCCGGTAGCCTGAATGGGAGGTCGTGTGCACGTCATCGTCTGTGTCAAACAAATTCCTAATCCGGAAACACCGGCTCATCTGTTCAAGGTCGATGAAGCGACTCAATGCGTACTTCCCGCTCCCAATATGCCGCTGGTCATGAGTCCTTTTGATGAGCAGGCCATAGAAGCGGCGCTGCGGATTCGGGACGTGCTGGGAGACGTAAAGATCACGGTTGTCAGTTTAGGTCCTGAGTCGGCGCGTGAGGTACTCAAGCATGGTCTAGCCATGGGCGCGGATGAGGCAATCTTGTTGGCCGATCCAGCTTTTGAGGGGGCGGATGGCTACACGACTGCCCTCGCGCTGACAGAGGCGATCAAAAAAGTTGGAGAGTATGACCTTATTCTTACTGGACGCCAAGCGGCGGACTGGGATGCTGGGGTTGTTGGCTTGGGCATCGCCGAGCTGCTTGATGTTCCGGCTCTTACCTTCGCCAAAGACGTACAGGTGGATGGTCGGACGGTGCGGGTAGAGCGCGTTCTGCAGGACGGTTTCGAGACCGTCGAAGCGCCCCTGCCAGCGGTGGTCACGATCTCCAATGAACTTGGAGAACCACGCTCTGCGAATCTTCGCCAGGTCATGCGCGCGGCCCGCAAGAAAGCGACGGTGTGGGCAGCTGCCGATCTCGGCCTGGACCCTTCCCAGGTGGGCGCTTCAGGCGCGCATCTGACCGTCGAGCGGTTATTTGTCCCGGTCAAGGAAAACCAGTGCGAATTTATTACCGGCGAGTCTCCCCAGGAGCAGGCAGCGAATTTGCTGCGCCGCCTGCAGGAACTGCGAGTCCTGTAAGCGGTGACTGAGAGGGAAGCTGAACCCATGACGAACGAATCTGGCGTGTTGGTGATCGCCGAACTTGTCGATGGAAAAGTGACAGGTCTGACGGCTGAATTATTAGGATTGGCTCGACGTTTGGCGGACACGCTGGGCGGACCAGTGTCCGCGGCGGTGTTGGGTGACGGGAGCACTGACGCCGCCGCAACGTGCGTCCCCCAGGGTGCTGACCGGGTGTATATGGCGAACCATGCGTTGCTGGCCGAATATCAGGGTGATGCCTGGCTCCCGGCGGTAGAGAACATTGCTCGCGCAGCCTGTCCTGCGGTGATCGTGCTCGGTCATACGCCGAACGGAGCGGATCTGGCGCCGCGGCTGGCGTTCCGGTTGAAAACAGCGGCGGTGATGGACTGCGTGGAAGCAGTTGCAGACGATGACAAGTTGTTATTGACGCGTCCGTGTTTTGGCGGCAACGCCCGGGCCGTGGTGTCTTGTAACACTCGACCAGTGGTTGCCACCATACGAGCGAAATCGCAGGACCCGCTGGCGCCGGACACGAGCCGGACTGGGGAGATCGTCTCTGTTTCACTTGAACTGGCCTCCTCCATAGTGTGCACGCGCATTGTCGGCCGAGAGCGGATGTCCGGCGAAGGGGTGCGGTTGGAAGATGCGGATGTCGTGGTTGCAGGAGGACGTGGGCTCAATGGTCCTGAGGGCTTCCGGGTGATCGAAGAACTGGCGAAGGTCTTGGGTGCCGCGGTCGGCGCCAGCCGCGCGGCGTGCGACCTGGGATGGTATCCGCACGCACGGCAAATCGGCCTCACCGGCAAGGTGGTGACGCCGAGCCTGTACATTGCGGTGGGCATCTCAGGGGCCAGTCAGCACATGGCAGGCTGCGCTGGCGCAAAAACCCTCGTGGCCATCAATCCGGACGCGAATGCGGCGATCTTTCAGTTTGCGCGGTTCGGGGTCACAGGAGACTACGCGCAGATCGTCCCTGCCATTATCGAAGAGATAAAGAAAATCAAGGAGTAACAGGCTGGACTCTTTGCTGAGAGGAATTCCCCGTGGAAACGTGGGCACGCCGTTACACGCCGAGCTGTACTGCAGAGGGTGGGAGGCGATGTTGCAATAGACGCTCAGCGCTCAGCTCTGCGGGGTGACCAAGCCTCTCCATCTACGACTGCGAAGCTGGCTCCATGTGGCAACAGAGAGGCCGATACGAGAGGGCAGGGATGCAAGGGCGCTGCCCGTCGCGAGGGGAGGAGTGAACGTGTCATCAGCATTTCCCCAAGTCCTGGCCGATTTTTTGAAACCGACTCTACTCGGTGTATGCGCCATCGACCGGGAAGGGATCATCGTTTACATCAATCCCACGCAGTGCGAGAACTCTCGCCTCACGTGCGACGAGCTGGTCGGCAAAAATTATCGCGCCTTTTTTTACGAGACCCTCAAGAGCCAGAACCTCCTCGACCATTTTGACCGCCTGCACCAGGACGGGGTCGCATTTGAGGTCGCCATCCCAGGCTATCGTCGCCATGCCGATGGCACCCTGTTGGCCCTCAATGTCAAGGGCTATCAGCACGGCGGGTACACCTTTATTCTCACGACGATTGAGCGGGCCCTGCAAACCGAACAGGCGCGGTTTGCTCAACTCTTTGCGCATGCTAATGACGGTATCTTTATTCTTGACCGGCAGGCTCGCTTTGTGGCGGTCAACCAGAAATTTGCCGAGATACCCGGCCTGCCAAGGGCAGAGATCTTCGGCAAGACCACAGATCTCTTTTTGCCAGGGCGATTTGCCCAGTCACGAGAGCGGCTCGAACGTATCCTCTTCTTTTTACCAGCAACGGCGACCCTGTAAACCTTGCCCATTGTAACATGCACAATATGTGAAGTATGTACGGCGAAGACTACATCCAAATGGAGCCCGAACGGAAGTTGATGTCCTGCTGGAACGACTGTCCCACTACAAAGCCACCAGCACGGTCACTTGAAGAATTCCTTGCGACGATTGACACGGGCCGTGCCGTCGCCCCCAACGATCCTGCAGTCGATGCGGCCCGCCACGTGCTCGATAGCCTGGTCGGGAAATATCCAAGCTACTCGCGACAGCACTTGGCAGACGTCTCTGTCCAGGCGCATCAACTGCTCCAGGCGCAAGGCGTGACGATCAGCGTGCTGCAGTTCATGCGCGAAGTGGACCAGGCCACGCCAGTCGCCGCAATGAGGTATGAAGACGCGTGCGCCACTTTCGTTACTTTCTTGACTGTACAACGCAAGCTGTAAACGAGCCTGGCCGCCATAGAGGCTGCGGTTGGATGGGTAGTCCCCTTAGGAGCGTAAGTTATTGATTTTCAGAGACGCCTTGGAGGCTTTATTTTGGTTCTGATATGAACGAATATTTTACATATATTGACTATACTCAAAATCAAATTATTTCAAATCTTCTTCTATTATAACTTCCTAAAACAACGCCGAAATTTAGTACTGATGCTTGGATAATAATTTTTGGACAAGTGTTTGTTGAGTATAGTCTAATAAGTTTCTAGGCGACTGCGTCGATCCACACCGCTGCCACTATCCTACGGCAGCATCAATAAACGCAACGGGTTACAGCAAGGTTTTAGCAAGGGTGACGAGCGTATCGAGAACGGTTTTCTGACTGCCGGTGACAGGTTTGGGAGGACGATCGAACTCGCGGAGGACGCGTTCAATGCCGGCAACGTTCCGGTCCAAGAGCTGGAGCATCGTGTCCGCGAGTTGGCGGGCGACCGCCTGGTCGCGGTGGCTGGCCGACAAATAGGCGATCGTGTCGTCGAGCACCGTCGTGCTCCCGGCGCCGAGAATCGCCTCCAAGGGGTATCCTTGGGCCCGAATGTTCAACAACAAGGCCAACGGCAGCTCCACCTGGCCGCGCTCATAACTGCTGATCTGTTTCTGGTCATAGTCGCCGAAGTGCTGGCCAAACTCCTGCTGCGTCATGGCCAAACTCTCGCGGAATTGCTTGAGTCGTGGTCCGATGTCCGCGTAGCGGATGGTCTGGTCTTGCAGGAGTTTCACGATCCGCTTGCGGTCGGTGATATCCTGCGCCGTCCCGAGCAGCTCGTGCGGCGCGCCGTCTGGACTCCGGGTACAGATGGTCTCGCGCAGGCGCAGCCAGCGGTACTCGCCAGTGGCGTGCCGCACGCGGCACGCCGTCTCGACCGGCGTCCCCGGCCCGGCATAGGCATGAAGCTAAGGTGCTAACATCCTGAATTCGTGAAAGAAGTCGCAGTCTCCGCTGCGTGGTAAGATGGCATGGGGTTGACATCTACCGACGAAGGAGAGGAGACTGCGATGGCCGAAC
>JBFWZL010000371.1:0-6667 GCA_050185455.1 Binatia bacterium
TCGTGATGCGTCACGTAACATCGCCCACCCCCAGACACTAAAATCTTTGCTCCAAGTTTATTGGCGGAGTCGAGCAATACGATCCGGGGGGCATGGCTCACAGCTTGCGTCGTCTCGGCAGCGAAGATTCCGGCGGCGAGGCCAGCAGCCCCAGCGCCAATGACGGCAATATCCCAAATTTGATTCACGTCGATTTGCGGATTCATTCGTTAGTCGAGCGGCTCGGGTGCGCGTCCAATAGGATACGCGCCTGGCTGTTCATTTATCGAGGCTCCTACCAAGTATATGGACCGACAAAACTTCCTTCGGTATTCGGCTCATGAGAGTCGGCGAGGATAATCAGGACCCAGGCCACACGCGCCGTGCGATATCAGCCACTAGCCGCAACTTGGCTGTCTGCGTCGACTCTGGTATGGGGTTGCCTTCCCACACCGTGCCAAAGCCGCATTGCGTTGAGAGCCCTAGTTTTTCGTACGGAAAATAACGGCTCGCTTCCTCGATTCTCTTTGCGACGGCGTCAAACGGTTCTGACTCTACGCTTTTGCTGGAGATCAAACCCAGGACAACCTCTTTGTCTGTGGGAATCTCTCGTAGTGGTGCAAACGAGCCCGAACGCCAGTCATCGTACTCCAAGAGGAAACGGGAATAGTTCTTTGCTCGGGGAAAAACCTTTTTCGCTATAGCTTCATAGCCGCCCTCGCCGACGTAATAGCCCTTATTGTTGCCGCGACAAACATGAAGCGCGAAGGTGACGCCCGCGATATCAGCCACTGAGTTGAGGATATCAATTCCTTCGGTTAAGAGGCGGTTAGGGTCCATGCCACGATCGGCGAAGTCCTGGAGACTGCGCTCTGGGTCGCACAACATGCCGAGTTCAGGCGCGTCGATCTGGATATACTCACACCCAAGCGCCGCCAGCTCTTGCGCTTCCTGTTTAACAATGGCGGCGGCGTCGGCAAACAGGCTAAAGGGGTCAGGATAGGCATTGCGCGAAAATTCGGGTGACCAGCGTAGCGTCAGCATGAGAGGGCTCGGCAGCGTGACCTTGAGCGGTTTTTTCGCTCGTCCACGTGTGTAGGCAAATTCCTCGGCGGTCAATGAACGTATACGCTGAATCTTCTCCACCACTGCATACTGGACCTGAATTTCGGTTTCTTCTCCCTTCACGCCCTGTTCATGAGGTTTTTTCCATACACGCTTGAACGCCGGAATTGATTTGACGCCAGTAATGACATCAGTCAGCGGCGCGATAAAGTGCGTACGTCGCATTTCTCCGTCGGTGACAACGTCCACCCCGCATTGCTCCTGTAGCGCAATCATCTCATCTACCGCGCGGTCCTCGACCCGCTTAAACGCTCCAGTGGAGAGCTGGCCCGCCTCCCACTGTTTGCGCGCCTCTTTCAAATATTCAGGCCGCAGAAGAGAACCAATGACTTCCGCATGATAGTGCATAGACATTGTGGACCTCCGTTGTATGTTGCATGACGAATGACGTTTCCTTTCGATGTAATTTTGCCCTCTTTCTCCGTTCGAGCTGAACGTAACGAAGTGAAGCCGAAGCTCACCGTCCTTCGACTTCGCCGCTACACGGCTACGCTGCTCAAGGGGATCAGGCTTCACCGAGAGCCCTGCCTCCACTCTTCGACTCAGCTGGGACCGGAACCATACTCAGGGGCGGGCTGCCGTGGCGCCACTTGTAACCACGGTCTTAGCTTGTCAGGGCGCCCCCCGCCCTGATACCGGCTGAGTCTTCGTATTTTTGCGGTTGTGACTCACGCGTAGCGCTATGAGGGATTCAGGGTGAACAAAATACCACTGCTCGTGTTGAGCATAGCTGCTACGGCAGCGGAGTCGAAGCATACAGAAATGGATAAGCATCATATAGAATCCGTATTACCTCCCGCGTTTAAGGATATCGTTAGTAGTAAAGTGTTCGCTTGACAGACCTACCCCGAAAGCGAGCGGCTGCCCCTGTTTGAACGGCTGCTCTACCGTCGCGTTGTTCTGTAGTTCATTCACCGAGAGCGTGAAATCTGGCTGGGCCACGGAGAAGTCTCCCCCAGAAGTCCGCGCCACCGACACTGAGTTCAATAACATCCGCCAAAGTTGCCCTGCTCGGTTATAGGCTTCTTTGTAATAGGCGATGTATAGTTCTCGGTCGATCCATAAGATCTGGCGGCCGTAGGCGTATTGCGAATCCTTGGCGGTGGCTTCAATCACCCACACGGGTCTCTTAACCAGGTTGTAATTCGTCGGCCACCAGGCCTTTCTTTCCCACCCTTCTTTCTCCCAGCCCATGATAAGAGGATCTTGAGAATCACCCAACAGGTAGCCTTTGTCGCCTTGTTGGAGAGTCTTCGGGTTGGGGAGGGTGTAGGGAACCAGCGCATCCTGAGCGCCGATGAGTTTCCAGGTGAAATATTGCACCTTGCCGGAGAAGAGGTACGGGTCATCGTGGGCGAGTTCCGACCCGAAGAGACTTTCCGAACCGCCGAAGGCTGGAACTGACCGCACGCGTCTGAATTCCGGAACGTACGCCCAAAGGGAATTCCAACGCTTCGGATCAAGGTAGACCCACTCTAAAGTCACCACTCCGTAAATATCCGTGGGAGAAAATCCGGCGATGATCCCCTTACGCAGAGCGGCGTCCTCGTTTGGTATCGGGCCGGAGAAGCGAGAACCGTAAAAGAGCAGCTGTCCTTGAAACTCGGCGTCACGCTCGAATGCCGTGGGTTGCACCCAGCTCAGCTTGCTAAAGCGATCTGCATCATCTGCTTGCATGAGAGTATATGAGAAATTGTAGATTACTTTTGCCGCCGCCTGTGGATCGTGCGGGTCGATCTGCGGAAAAGGATGCCCATAGAGAAACGTGGGATAGGCCTTGGTGTCGACAGCAATGAGCGAGTCCTCCTCGTCAATCGCGAACTTGCCGGCATTGGTTTCTGACGCGGATTTGAATTTACTCCCCCAAGCGAGAGTATTGGGGAGGGTGATGACTTTTGCTTCGTAGCCGCCGTCTTGAAAACGCTGTAGTATGGCGTCCGGTATTAAGCCTTTCGCTTCTTGCCAGTTCTTCTGATTTAAAAATTCTCCAGGTTTCGGTTCAGCCCAGGTTAGACGGTTGCCGAAAACGTTAAGTATCAAAGCCGTTATCAAGACTAATAATTCACTACGGTAAGAATAATGGAGAAACAGTGACCGTGTCATGCCGGCGAAAGCGGGCATGACGGAACCGAACTCACCGAAATCAATGCGACGAACTACCGGCATACTCAAGTGATCCCCTTTCTTTCTTTGCTGCATGGAACTCCTTCGCGTGTTTATGAACGTTGCGCTCTCTGACCTGCAGGCGCTCGTTGGATCGTATACTGGAGGCGGTCGAGAAGCATCGTCGAGAGATTAAAAAAAACTCGCGCCGCGATGCGCGGATAACGCCACACTCGGGCGCGAAAACGTTCATCCATTGCTAACACTTCTACATCTTCCAGCGCGATAACTTCGGTGAGGCGCTCTTCGCTGCGCATCAGGCTGGTGACGCCAAACACATCGCCTCTGTGCACCTCCCACAGCGGTCGGAACTGGCCTGCCTCGTTGACTCGCACCTCAGCCCGTCCGCTAATTATGACAAACATGGCGCTGCTTACCTCACCAGGGCGGATAATTGCCTGCCCGCGCGGAAAAGTCTTGAGTTCTCCCATGAGCGCCACAATTTTGGCCTGCGATGGTCTGAGGTTGGCGAAGAGACCAATCGTCTTATGGGGATCCTTTCCTAATTTAACATACAAGAGGTCCCAGAGGGTGATAATCGGGGTCGTCGCCACTAAAGCAGGTAACAGCGCAATCTCTCCAACCAGACCGATGATGATAGTAGTAGCGGAGAGAAAGCCAAACTCGCGAATGGGAACGAACGTCGAAAAGCAAAGCGTGAGGAAACCGAGGAAGAGGATGAGGGAGGCGTACAGCGCTGGTTTGCCGACCGTGGACAGCGTTTCCAACAAGGCCTGCTCTTGATCAGAGGTCGTGCGCACGGTGGAACTCAAGCGCGTCATGATGTGAATAGTGTCATCCACGGCGACCCCTAGCGCGATCGAAGCAATGATATTCGTGCCGAAGTTGAGTTCAGCGCCGGTGATTTCCATGAGGCCAAAGAAGACGCACAGGGGGAAGACGTTCGGAACCATAGCAATAAGTCCAACCCGAGTGGAGAGAAACATGGCCGCCATGAGGATAAAGATAACAACCGCGGTGAGCGCCAGGCTTTGGATTTGTCCGCTGATAATGTCGCCAGTCGTGCGGGTGAGGAGGATCAAATTCCCTGTAGGGTGGACGCTTAACTCAGGGGGAAAATGACTCCCAGCGAACGTCTCAATCTGTTCCACAAGAGAAGCGATATCGCTCGAACGTGAAAGCGAAGTGCGAACGAGGATGGTCGTGCGTGTATAGTTCGGGTGATTGACGACACTCGCCACACTGTCAGCGTTTAAAAAGACAAGGCGCATCACTCCTTTTAGTTGCTCCGGATTCGCCCAGAAGGTGGTTTTGACCTCAGGGAGAGGAGGTTCGATTATTTCTCCTTCTGGGGGTTCCAAGGGAATTTCCTGAATGCCGCGATCAAGCAGTTCACAGTAATCGACGAAAGAAACCGTCTTCTCCACGCCGGGCAGGGAGTCAATATAGAGCTGGAGGTTTTTAATTCTCCACAAGCTGTCCCATTTTTTAACAATGTCTTTCTCTTTTCCCTCTATGACGACGTAGAATGTCATGCTGCCGACTAGCGAACGATTGATCGCGTCCGTCGCCTGGCGAATAGGGTCCGTCTCGCGGAAAAAAGACTGAAAGTCGGAACCGACGTGAATGCCAGAACCTCGCCAAAGAGAGAAGAAGGCGATGAGAAGACCAACGGTAATGACCACACGGCGATGGCGACTGGAGAACAATGCGAACGTGCGTAGGGCGGCGCTGATTTTTGGGGAAAATGTTTCCGTTCGTCTGGCTGGGAGCGGTAACAATACGAGCAGCGCCGGCACAAGAACTACTGAAAGGAGAAATGCGATAGTAATGCCCACTGAACCATAGAGACCAAGCTCACGAATGCTGACAATCCGATTGACACCCAACGAAAGGAACCCCAAGACGGTGGTCAGGGCGGTGATAAACATTGGCATCATAGTCGTGCGTAACGTTTCCTGCACGATTTGACTGACTGCGTGACCGGGTCGAGCGAGTTCATAGTACTCGGCGACGACGTGTAACGAGTAGGCTGTCCCGAGTACGAGCACTAATGGGGGTAACGCCATGTTGCCTAAGCTCAAGCTGCTGCCCGCCAGCACCATAATGCCTAAAGTCCAAGTCAAACTGACGACCACGGTAAGGGTGGGGAGCAATACCCCACGCAGCGAACGAAAGCTGAGAAACAGCACGATAATGGTCAAAATCAACGTGAGTGGTACGAACAGTGTGAGGTCGCTCCACATGGCTCGGGTGGAATACACCTTGAAGTGAGGAAGCCCAGTATAGTAAAGCTGCTCAGGGCCGTTTTCTTTAGCAACCAGTGCCTGAATATGGTCGTCAATGCCGCGACGGAAGAATTCATCGTCGTCAAGATTCTCAAAGAAAATGTTAATTGCTGCGGCTCGCCCGTCCGCCGAGACCAAGTTTTTAAGATAGATGGGTTGCTCTGCAAGCTTCTCCTTCAGTTCTTCCAAAGCCGCGTGCGTTGCATTGACGTCCGGCACGAGAACGGAGGATTCTCTGGCCACACTGGTGATGATGTCTGGAGCATTGGTGAGACTAATAACGCTCTTTACTTCAGGGATCTGGCTAATAGCTTCCGTCAACCGTTTGATTTTCCCCAGAACCTGTGGGGTATAAATATTGTCGGCGATGACGCCGATCACTCCAATTTCGTCACTGCCGAACTGTCGGCGCACCCCGTCATAGTACGTCTTTTCGGGATCGTTCCGTGGCAGCAGGCTTTCGATCGAACTGTCTAGACGAATCTGCTGTGCGTGGTTGGCGAAAAATCCCGTGAGCAGCAGGATAAGGAGGAGGACGCTTTTAGGCCGGTGGACGATGAGGTCATAGAGCCGCTGCATAATGGCTAAATCTTCCTCTCCATCCGCATCACTCTCCGGAAGCGTACTAGCTCCTCAGGGGCCACGCTCACCATCCGTAGGGACGGGCAGTCCGGGCCGGATACCATTAAGCACTGTGAATATTTGTTTGAATAGTGCAAGCTGGCGGTGACGATCCATAAAAGACGGGGGCCTTTTACGTCCACAGAGATTTGACGGGATTCTAGAGGGTTGTCAGGGTCTGTCAAGTTGACGTGCGCTAATACAACTGAAGAAAAGCGACGCTCGTGTTCAGGCGGAATGAACATTTTGTTCACTTGTTACGCCCTTAAGAAAAAAGGCATAGGCGGGTCTAAAATAAGGAGAAAATGTCTCGGTGAATTGAACTCTACGCGCTTTGCGCTTTAGAGTCCAAGCCTTTTTTTATCGGAATTTAATCGAAAAGGAGCCAGCGAGGTGTTGCCGATTGCAGCTGGGCGTTGTTAAATCTTCTTGTAGTAATAGAGAGTATTCCTGAGATTTACTTGAGCGGTCTTTCGCGGGTGTCCTTTGCCTGTTTGGAAGACAAGCCCTATGAGAGAGGAACGAGATAC
>JBFWZL010000372.1:0-6645 GCA_050185455.1 Binatia bacterium
TTGCTCTGGCGGAAACTTCCACCCCAGCGTGCAGGGCGCGAGCACATTGATAAACGTAGGCCCCTCTGTGCGGACCGCCTTCTCCACTTTATGCAGATAATCCTTCCAGTGGCTGATACACGCCTGAGCCACATACGGGAGATCATGGGCAATCATGATCTCAGTGAGGTTTTTATGGAGACGGCTCTTGCCGTGCTGAACGCGGCCGTCCGGCGAGGTGTTCGTCCAGGCGCCAAACGGAGTGGCGCTGGAGCGCTGGACACCGGTGTTCATGTAGCCTTCGTTGTCGTAGCAGATGTAGAGCAGATTGTGCCCCTGTTCCATGGCGCCAGACAGCGATTGCAGTCCAATGTCGTAGCTGCCGCCATCTCCCCCAAAGACCACAAACTTCACGGTTTTGTCGATCTTCCCGCGCCGCTTGAGCGCCCGGTACGCGGCTTCGACCCCGCTCATGGTGGCTGCGGCATTGGCAAAGGCATTGTGAATGTAGGGCGTCTTCCAGGCAGTGTTGGGGTAAATAGTGGTGACCACCTCCATACAGCCCGTCGCTCCGCCAACAACTACCGGGAAATCCACCCCCATTAGCGCCTGCTTTAACGCCACCATAGGGAGGCAGCCGGTGCAGGCGCGATGGCCGCCGATCAATTCTTCTCCATGCGCCTGAGCGATCTGTTTGAGACTCGCCATGGATCACCTCATCTCTGTAGCCGGGAGCGTCTTCAGCTGATCTCCCTGGCGGACGCCCAGATACTGCGTGTCTTCTACCATCCGACCGCTCTCGAGGGCGGAGGCCAGGTGGTGGAAAATCTCAGCGATCTGCGGTGGGTTGATGTCGCGCCCACCGAGCCCATAGATGTCATTGACATACAATGGGGGCCTTTCCCAACCGTAGAGTGCCGCGCGTATCTCGCCGCCCAGCTGACCCCCGGCAGTACCGAAGGCAATCGCCCGGTCGAGCACCGCCACGGCGTGGACGTGCGCCAGCGCCTCGGCAATTGTCCGATCCGGAAATGGACGAAAGACTCGGACTTTGACCAGCCCCACTTTCTCTCCCCGCGCTCGCAGGTCATCCACGACCTCTTTCGCTGTGCCGGCAGTCGAACCGAGCAGCACAAGCGCGCGTTCCGCATCCTCCATGCGGTAGCACTCCACCTCCTCATAGCGCCGGCCTGTCAGCTGGGCGAATTCCGCCGCCGCCGCGGCGATCACCGGCCTGGCCGCGACCTGCGCCCGCGCCTCTTGTACCTTATGCTCAAAGTAATGGTCGGGGAGATAGAGCGGACCGACGGTCACGGGATGATCCAGGTCCAGCAGGAAACGCGCAGGCGCACACTCACCGACAAACCGCTGCACGGCTTCATCCTCCAAGACCTCGACTCGTTCCATGGTGTGGCTGACGATAAACCCATCAAAACAGACCATCACGGGGAGCAGTACGTCCGGATGTTCGGCGATGCGCACGGCCATGAGCAGGTTGTCGTACACTTCTTGGGGATTTTCGCAGTAGAGCTGGAGCCAGCCGGTGTCCCGGCAGCTCATGGAGTCGGAGTGGTCGCAATGGATGTTAATCGGCGCAGACAGCGCCCGGTTGGCGACGGCCATGACAATAGGGAGTCGCAACCCTGAGGCGATGTGCAACACCTCAAACATATAGGCTAACCCTTGGGAGCTCGTGGCCGTCATCGCCCGCGCACCGGCCGCCGCGGCGCCGACGACCGCCGAGAGGGCGCTATGCTCGGATTCCACCAACACGAACTCGGTGTTGACCGCGCCGTCGGCCACGACGGTGGAAAACGCGTGCATCAGTTCGGTTTGTGGCGTGATGGGATAGGCGGCGACCACGTCCGGATTGATCTGGCGCATCGCTTCCGCCGCCGCTTCATTGCCTGTCAGTGCCCGTACGGTCATACAGCTTCTTTCCTTTCCCACACCATCTCGATGGCGTTGGCCTTCTCCGGACACACTTTCTCGCACAGACCGCAGCCCTTGCAGTGGTTGTAGTCAAACCCCACCATCTTGCCGTCGTGCACCACGATCGCGCCGTCCGGACAGTACAGCCAACAAAAGAGACAGTGGACACAGCGATCCTCGTGCAGGGTAGGTTTGAGCAGCCGCCAAGAACCGGTGTCGTAGGCAGATGCACTGCCTGGCTCAAGAATGGTCCCACCGCAGGCGATCTCGTCCCAGTTCCGCAGCGCCTTTATTTTCTCCCTCGGTCTCTCGCCTTCCGTGTTCATGATGCTCCCTTCACTTCGGTAAATGCCCGGCGCACGGCTTTCGCATTGCTCTCCAGCAGAGGGCGGGCATAGAGGTGAGCAAATTTCTGGGCAAAGCTCTGCTCAAACGCTTCACACGTCATCACGTTCGTGAGGTGGATGAGGGCTCCTATCATGACGGTATTGGGAATGGGCCGACCGATCGTCTCGAGTGCGATACCGGTTGCATCCACGCTGTAGACGTTGCCGTCAGATAGAGAGAGCCGCGCGCGGATATCGTGCGGGTTTCCCGTCGTGTTGACTAAGACAGTCCCGCCTGCCCGCAGTCCTGCGGTCACCGCCACAGTTTCCAACAGCGACTCGTCCAAAACGACGACCACGTGCGGCTCGCTGATGGGGCAGTGGAGCCGGATGGGTTTACTGTCGATGCGATTAAACCCGATGACCGGCGCGCCCATGCGCTCAGGGCCATACTCAGAGAAGCCCTGCACATAGCTTCCCCCCATAATGACGGACTCCGCAAGTAAGAGTACGGCGGTCTTTGTGCCTTGCCCACCTCGACCATGCCAACGTATGTCCAGCATCGTCCTACCCCTCGATCATCCAGCGCTCCTGCTGCGAGAACCATTGGGCCGGGTTCTCCAGGAGCTGGAGGGAGTTCTCTTGGAGCGTGAGGTGGTGTTGCTCCATCTCCTGGAGCGCGGCATAGAACTGTTTGGCGCGCGGATCGTTCTCTTCCTCAGCCAACTCGCCGTAAAACTCAATCCCCGCACGTTCAAAGTTGGTAGCCATCGTGTAGATTTCGAGCAACTGCGTATCCGGCTTCACCTGCGTGTCTGCACGCTTGAGCGCTTTAGAGAAGATCGTCTTTATGCGCCGCGGCAGATCCTGCGTTTCCACCCCAGCCTCAGTTACCACCGGCTGCTCCCATACCTGGTCTTCGGCTCCGATGTAGTGGATTCGGGTATAGACGTCCTTGAGAGAACGGAGGTGATGTTCTTCGTCCGCCGCCAGGGCGGCGAACGTGTCCCGCGCTAGCGGATGAGAAGCTTTGCCCGCCGCTTGAAGATAGAATGCCCGTCCTTCCTCTTCCGTTTTGATTGCTACTAACACGTGTTCAGTTGTCGATGGCTCTGTCATAAAAGATTCCTCCGTTCTTCCGTGGTCTGCTGTCGCGCCTTCTTCACTCTGCCGCCACCCGCGGTTCGGCGCTTCGTCGCTCCATCTCCACGATGTCCTGCGTGGTCTTGAGCACCGTATCCGGATTCAACGAGATGCTGTCGATGCCGCACCGGACCAGAAAGCGAGCAAACTCCGGATAGTCACTCGGCGCCTGACCGCAGATCCCCACCTTGCGGCCACAGGCATGCGCCCGTCGGATCACGTCTGCAATCAGTCGCAACACCGCTGGGTTCCGTTCGTCAAACAGGTGCGCCACGATCGCCGAGTCGCGATCGAGCCCAAGTGTCAGTTGGGTCAAGTCGTTGGAGCCAATCGAGAAGCCATCAAAAATCTGCGCGAACTCCTCAGTAAGGATGACATTCGCAGGGATCTCGCACATGACATAAATTTCCAAGCCGTTCTCGTTCCGTCGCAGCCCCGCTTCAGCCATCACCGCCAAGACGTTCTTCCCTTCTTCCACCGTGCGGCAGAAGGGAATCATAAGTTTGACGTTCGTGAGGCCCATCTCCTCCCGCACCTTTTTCATGGCGCGACATTCCAAAAGAAACCCTTCGCGATAGCGGGGGTCACCGTAGCGTGAGGCGCCACGAAAGCCGATCATGGGATTTTCCTCTTTGGGCTCAAATCCGGCCCCGCCGAGTAGACCAGCATACTCGTTGGTCTTAAAATCGGAGAGCCGCACGATGACATCTTTCGGATAGAATGCGGCGGCAATCTGCCCGACCCCTTCGGCAAGACGGTCCACGAAATAGTCCGGTTTATGAGGATACTGACGGGTCAAGCGCGCGATCTGCTCTTTTTCCGGTCCCGCAGGCAAGGCATCAAAATGGACCAACGCCAGCGGATGAATCTGGATCGCGCTCGAGATGATGAACTCCTCACGCGCCAATCCTACTCCCTCATTCGGCAAGAACGACAAGGTGAACGCCTGATCAGGATTCCCCACGTTGATCATGACCTTGGTGTGAGGTCGCGGGAGGTTGCCAACGTCGAGCATCTGCCGAGTGAACGCGCGGAGACCTTCGTACACCACACCGACCTCACCTTCGGCGCAGGAAACCGTGACCGGCTGACCATCGTGCAGGACTGCGGTTGCCTTCTCAGTACCAACAACGCAGGGAACGCCGATCTCCCGGCTGACGATCGCCGCGTGACAGGTGCGACCGCCGCGATTCGTAATAATCGCCGCCGCCATCTTCATGGTCGGCTCCCAGTCCGGGTCGGTCATGTCCGCCACCAGCACCTCGCCTGGCTGGAACTTCTGTAGCTCCTTGACATCCTTAAGGAGTCGCACTGGGCCGGCGCCGATTTTCTCGCCGACACTCTTGCCCGTCAGGAGTACTGATCCGCGTTCTTGCAGGCGATAGGTATCTAGGGTGTTCTTGCGCGCCAGCGCATGCACCGTCTCGGGACGGGCCTGCACAATGAACAGTTCGCCAGTCGTGCCGTCTCTGGCCCACTCGATATCCATAGGCATGGGCCGACCTGCTTTGATCGAATAGTGCTCCTCAATGAGACAGCCCCAACGGGCAAGCATGAGCACCTCATCATCACTGAGGCTCACACGTTCGCGCTCCTCGGTCGGTACCGGCACGATGCGCGTGGAGCGCCCACCGCGTGTGGCATAAATGAGCTTTTCCTGTTTGGCCCCGACCGTGCGTTTGAGAATCGGACGAAAGTTTTGCTTGAGCGTGGGTTTAAACACGAAGAATTCGTCAGGATCGACCCGTCCTTTGACAACGCTCTCCCCCAGGCCGTAGGCGCTATTGATCAGGACAACGCCGGGAAAGCCGCTCTCTGTGTCGAGGGTGAAGAGCACCCCCGCCGCGCCAAGGTCCGAGCGCACCATCCGCTGTACACCGATCGATAAAGCGACCGCGAAATGATCGAAGCCTTTATCGACCCGGTAGGACATCGCCCGGTCGGTGAACAGCGACGCCACACACTGCTGGCACGCATCGAGCAGAGCACGCGCTCCCCGCACGTTCAGGAAAGACTCTTGCTGTCCAGCAAAGCTGGCGTCAGGCAGATCTTCCGCGGTCGCGCTCGAGCGCACGGCCACATCGGTCTCCGCTCCATACTGTGCGCACAGTGTGGCGTACGCCGCCGTAATCTCTTGCTGTAAATCGTCTGGGAAGGGCGTGGCAAGGAGCGCCTCACGTACACGCCGACCGCGGTCAGCCAGGTTTGCGAGATCGCGCGTGTCGAGATCAGCAAGGATCGTGCGAATCGTCTGGGCCAGACCGCCGACCTGGAGTACATGACGATAACCGGCGGCAGTCACAGCAAAGCCATTGGTAATAACATACTTGACGGACTAAGAGAAAAGGGGGATAATTCTGCCCGATCACTTTATGGAGTGAATACCCGTTTGGGTTTCAGGTTCGATGCTAGTTCGGCGCTTCTGTCAATATCTCTTTGCAGTTATTAAGCATTGGGTTGTGCTGATGTCTGGGATTATTGGAAGCGTTATTTTTCTCATTCCGGGATTGGTGAGGCCATTTCTTGAGCTAGAACACCAAAGACAATTAGACGAATTTTTGTCTACAGTTTCTATTACTACCTTTACATGGGCAGTGTCCATCCTTCTCTTTGCGGTATTTATTGCCACATTTCTTGCGTGGAAAGAAGAACGAGAAGGGCGAGAACTTGCCGAACAAGCATCACCCGAAGCACTACGCCACGAACTTGATGCTGTAAGGTTAGAATTCGCTCAGCAAAAAGCAACGATATGGCAACCGCTTACCCAAAAGCAGCAGGATACATTTTTCTCCCTCATAACAGACAGCGAGCATTTCCCTCTTCAAGAACGACGGGTGCGGATTTTTGCGCTTGCCCTTCTGGATTGTATTGACCTTGCAGAAACGATTTGTGGGATCTTTCAAAAGGCAGGATGGAGAGTTGAAGCAGGACATGTGAGAGAGCCTAATCTCTACACCCATCCTGGCATCTGTGTGTACTATGCCACTGGCAATGCCTACGCAGATGCTCTCATGTCTGCTCTCCAAAAAAGTTTAGATTGTCCTTTTGAGGCAGTCTGGAAACATGAAGAGAAAGAGCCTCCTCCAGGGTGGCCACGTTTCCAAACTCAATATTTCCCTAAACTGTCAGATGGATATCCTGATGCTGTTCCTCCTCCCCCCTACGAATTAGCTATTTTTGTTAGCAGGAAGCCCCACACTTCTCTATAATTCATCAAAATACACACAAAATTGTAGAGGTTGGGCAAAAGATCGGAAGAGCACAC
>JBFWZL010000373.1:0-6639 GCA_050185455.1 Binatia bacterium
TACCAAGTTCCCGCAATTTCTCTTCAGTAATGGCGAGACAGACAAGACCCCGGCCGTGGGTTGCCATAAAATTTACGCCAGCAGGCGTAGTCAGCTCAGCGGCAAGACACAGGTCGGCTTCCCCTTGTTCGCTTTGGTCATCCACCAGAATGACCAACTTTCCCTCCCGCAGATCTTGTAGCGCTTCTTCAACGGGGGCTCCAATAATCGCCATGGTTACCTTCTCTCTTTGCAAATATATCCACTTACCAGCACATCATCGCTCAATCGATGTAGCTCTATTGTATGAAGTTTCAGCCCAGCGGCAACCCGGTCTACACCGAGCGGGCCGACCATAGGCATCCCCTCTCCTCCAAGTAGCTTTGGACCGTAGAAAAATAAGACTTTATCAATCACGCTCTCTTTCAATGCAGCCGCGGCGACCTGTCCTCCTCCCTCAATCATGAGGTGCTTCAACCCACGACGTCCCAGTTCTTGCAAGAGCGGTAAGAAATGCACGCGTCCCTGCTCTCCCGCTAGACGGAGCACCTCGACTCCTATTTTCTCCAGCTCGTCGCGCTTGCGCTTGAGTCTGTTGTTTTCCGTAGTGACCACTAGCGTCTTCGCGGAAGACGTTTGCGTACACACACGCGCCGTCGGACTAATCGACAAGCGACCATCCAAAATCACACGCAACGGATCTCTCCCGCCACGAATCCGACAAGTTAATTGGGGATCGTCAGCACGTACGGTCCCTGCCCCGACAAGGATCGCATCAACACGATTACGCATCTCATGCACGAGACGACGCGATAATGCTCCGCTGATCCACTGGGAATCACCGTTCGCGGTTGCAATACGACCATCAAGCGACGCCGCGAGTTTCAGCGTCACCATCGGTCTTCCAGTCTGAACAAAAATGGCAAAATCTTCGTTGAGCCGCTCACAACGCTCTCGGAGCACGCCAGTCTGCACTTCAACACCCACACGACGAAGACGGCGGATTCCTCGCCCCCGCACCAACGGGTTCGGATCAACCATCCCAACAACCACTCGCTTGAGTTCAGCTTCGAGCACGGCCTCGGCGCACGGTGGAGTGCGTCCATGGTGTGAACATGGTTCAAGATTCACATATAACGTGGCGCCTTTTGTCGAACCTCTTACTTTTCTCAGCGCTTCGATCTCGGCATGCGGCAATCCAGCTCGATGATGAAACCCTTCCCCGATCACACGACCCTCGCGCACGATGACTGCGCCAACAACAGGATTCGGACTCGTGCGCCCCACAGCTCTCGCGGCCAAGTCTAAGGCTCGCTGCATAAAGATTTCATCTTGTTTGAGTTGATCCATGGGTGGTTACCGGCCACGACGACTGGACCGTTGCCGAACAAGTCGCTCCTCTCCGCTACTACGTTCCTCAATGAGGTCCTTCAGTTCTTGCATAAAGGCGTCAAGATCTTGAAATGAGCGATACACTGACGCGAACCGCACGTACGCAACTTTGTCGAGCTCGTATAGTTGACGCATGACTTCTTCGCCAATGACCGCGCTTGACACCTCTTTATCACCAAGGCTCTGTAGGAACCGCTCAATGCGATCAGCAGCTTCCTCAATAGTGGATACACTGACAGGTCGCTTCTCACACGCTTTTCTGAGACCGGCAATAATTTTGAGCCGATCATAGGTTTCCCGACGACCGTCTTTCTTCACCACTAGAGGAAGAATCTCTTCCACTCGCTCATAGGTCGTGAAGCGACGCTCACAGCGTGCGCACTCGCGTCGACGACGCGTCACATCACCTTCTCGACTGAGGCGCGAATCAATGACCCGGTTCTCTATATGTGAACAGAAGGGGCACTTCATATCATAGGGTCTAGAGACTTGAGACTTGGGGGCTTGGAGGGGGCAGGTCCAATCCCCAACCCCTGGTTCCTTCGCGCCTATGAGCCTTGACCGTTAAATTTTGAACGTTAAACCTTTACTTTCGCGCAATAGGAAATCGGCGGCACAACTCCCGCACTTCGTCGCCAATCAACGCCAACGCTTTTTCATCACCGACTTTCTGTAACGCCCGAAAGATCAAGTCGGCAATCGTTTCCATTTCCGCTTCTTTCATGCCGCGGCTCGTCACTGCGGGGGTTCCAAGGCGCACTCCGCTCGTGACGAACGGAGAACGAGTGTCAAAGGGAATCGCATTCTTATTAGCCGTAATGCGCGCTTTGTCGAGTGTTTCTTGAGCAACTTTTCCTGTCAATTCAGTCCCACGCAGATCAAGCAACATCAGGTGATTATCGGTTCCACCTGAGACCAACCGAAAGCCTTTTTTGAGTAATCCCTCAGACAAGGCTTTGGCGTTCGTCAAAATCTGCTGTTGATAGGTTTTGAACTCTGGAGACAAGGCCTCCTTGAACGCCACGGCCTTCGCCGCAATCACATGCATTAACGGTCCGCCTTGGTTACCCGGAAATACCGAGGAGTCTACGCTCTTAGCGAAATCTTGTTTACACATAATCATACCGCCACGCGGCCCACGTAAGGTCTTATGAGTCGTGGTAGTCACAAGTTCAGCATAGGGAAGAGGAGACGGGTGGAGCCCCACCGCGACAAGTCCGGCAAAGTGAGCGATATCCACCATGACCATGGCTCCAATTTCGTCAGCGATTTTCCGGAACGGCGCGGCGTCAATCTGTCGTGGATAGGCGCTATGACCGGCAACGATCATTTTCGGCTTATGCTGGCGGGCAAGCGCGGCTACCTCCTCATAATCGATACGCTGATCGGATTCTCGCACTCCGTAGGGGATAACATGGAAAAATTTTCCGGAAAAATTGACCGGACTTCCATGAGTCAGATGCCCACCATGGGATAGATTCATACTGAGAATGGTGTCGCCTGGTTGTAACTGAGAGAAGTAGGCGGCCATGTTCGCCTGGGCCCCTGAGTGCGGTTGAACATTAACGTGTTCAGCGCCAAAGAGGGTTTTCGCTCGATCAATAGCTAGTTGTTCGACAACATCGACGTACTCGCAACCGCCATAGTATCGTTTCCCAGGATATCCCTCCGCATATTTGTTCGTGAGCACCGACCCTTGAGCTTCAAGCACCGATGGACTCACCACATTTTCTGATGCGATGAGTTCGAGGTTATATTCTTGTCGTTCGATTTCTTTTTGAATGGCAGCGTAGATCTCAGGATCCTGCTGAACAAGCATGCTAGTCATGCAGATTCTCCGTGAAAAAGAGACGGTTACAGAGGAGAAGCCTATAAACAGAGAATCGCAGGACCTCGAAGAAGAAGCCACTGCGATTCTCCAGGAAGAAATGCCGGTTACCGCTCGTCCAAGCGGACAGCCTATTTACGGCTATCAATATATTTAAGCACATCCTGGACAGTGCGAATCTTTTCCGCATCCTCGTCCGAGATTTCCATGTCATATTCCTCTTCCAACGCCATAACTAATTCAACCAGATCCAGGGAGTCGGCCCCAAGATCCTCGATGAACGACGCCGTCGGAATAACTTCTTCTTCACTCACCCCGAGTTGTTCACAAATGATCTCTTTTACACGGGCTTCAACCGACGCTGCCATAACCGTAGTCCTCCTCTCTCATTTATCCAGGCTTTCCTTGCATTAGTCTGGACTTATCATGAGGCTCCTTCATCCATAATTACATGTACATGCCACCGTTAACATTGATGACCTGACCAGTGATGTATCCCGCCAACGGGCCTGCCAGAAACGTCACCAATTCAGCAACTTCCGCTGTGGTCCCCCATCGGCCAGCAGGAATAAGGCTCAGATATCCTGATTTGACCTGATCTGGCAAGGACCCGGTCATATCCGTCTCAATGAATCCCGGAGCCACTGCGTTAACAGTAATTGAACGAGACGCCAGCTCTTTCGCCATCGTTTTCGTAAACCCAATGAGGCCAGCCTTTGCCGTCGTATAAGCAGATTGTCCAGCATTTCCAGTCTGCGCCACCACTGAGGTTAGATTAATGATCCGTCCACCCTTTTGTTTCAGCATGGACCGCACCACCGCTTTCGTACACAGAAAAGCGCCTTTCAGATTCACATTAATGACACGATCCCATTCCTCTTCTTTAAGGCGCAGCAAAAGATTATCGATCGACAAACCCGCATTATTCACTAATACATCAATCTTACCGTAGCGTTCGACTGCCTCCTGAATGGCCGTGGTTACTTCCGCACCGTTAGCAATATCGAAGCGACACGGTGCAGCTTGCCCTCCACTCGCGGCAATCGCGGTGCAGGTCTCCTCGGCGGCTGCCTGTTGCTGAACGTAATTAACCAACACGAGTGCGCCTTCGCGCGCAAGCCGTTCGGCAATGGCGCGACCAATACCACGCGAAGCTCCGGTTACGAGCGCCACCTGACCTTGCAGCCCAGCACTCACGCTATTGCTCCCTTCACTTCAGCCAACCCCGATGGATCACCGAAAGACACACACGGCAGGTCTGCTACAATACGCTTGAGTAAGCCAGCAAGAACTTTTCCCGGCCCTACCTCGAGCGCGGCCCCATACCCTAGCTCTCGAAGTTTCATCATGCTTTCCTCCCAACGAACGGGAGCTGTGACTTGTTGCACAAGCAGATCTTTTACACGCGACGAATCGTGGTTCACCGCAGCGGTCACATTAGCAAGCACCCCGACGGTCAAGGGCAACACCGAGACCGGGGCCAAGACACGTGCAAGACCTTCAGCAACGGGAGCCATGAGCGAACAATGAAACGGAGCACTGACGGAGAGTTCCACGGCGCGTTTAGCGCCACGCCCCTTTGCCACGGTAACCGCTCGGCGCACGGCGTCAGTATGCCCCGCAATGACTACCTGCCCCCCGCCGTTCAGGTTAGCCGGAGAGACTATTTGGCCTTGCGCGGCCTCGACGCAAACCTGCGTAACCTCTTCAGGTGTTAGACCAAAAAGCGCCGCCATGGAGCCGACTCCCACTGGCACTGCTTCTTGCATCAGACAACCGCGTTCACGCACAACACGCACAGCGTCGGACAACGTCAGTGCACCAGCAGCCACAAGTGCTGAATATTCTCCTAGGCTGTGACCGGCAACGAGAGCTGGCCGCACCCCCGTTTCATGCTCCAGCACCCGTAACGCTGCAATACTCGTAGCAACAATAGCGGGTTGCGCATTCGCGGTCAGCTTCAATTCCTCGTCTGGCCCATCAAAACATAAGGCGGAAAGCTTGAATCCCACCGCTTCATCGGCTTCGACAAATACCTTGGCAGCCATAGGAAACTGTTGTGCAAGAGCTTTTCCCATGCCAGCGGTTTGGGACCCTTGTCCGGGAAAGAGCAACGCTAGAGAATGACTCATGATGGTTTCTCCTCTTCCACTGGAGGCTCTGTCGCCTGCGGATGGTCATGCGTATCACGAGAGTGACGAAAACGCTCTTTGATTTGCGTCCAAAAATTACGCCCGCGTTTCAAATCAGGCAGGGCGAGCATCATTTCCGGAAGGGCATGCAAACTGTCGACAATCTGGTGGGTCACTCCCCCTCGCACAGATTGGTCGGCAACGCGAATGGCGTTCTTGATAGCCTTTGGCGAAGAAGCGCCATGAGCGATAATTGCCAACCCATCGGTTCCAAGCAAGGGCGCTCCACCAACCTCTGAAGGATCCAGCGTGGCCCGTAAACTGTCGAACGAACGGCGAATGAGGAGATAGGCCAATTTATTCCGCCATCGAGCCGTGAACAACGAGCGCAATTGTCCGGTAAGAAAACTCGCAAACCCTTCCATGGTTTTGAGCGCGACATTCCCGGTAAAGCCGTCGGTCACAACAACATCGACTTTTCCATTGTTCAGGTCCCGCCCTTCCACATAACCCACATAACGGAGCGGGAGTTTCTTGAGGATCGCATGTGCGGCGCGTGTCGTGTCCGTCCCTTTGGAATCCTCTTCACCATTGCTGAGCACGCCGACCCGAGGCGATGGCACTCCACGCGCAATGCGCGCATACACTTCTCCCATGATCGCGAACTGGACGAAATGGAGGGGTTTGCAGTCGATATTGGCTCCAGCATCAAGGAGATAGGTATACCCGTGTACGGCTGGAATGGCAGTTACGATCGCCGGCCGATCGACTCTGGAAAGGTTTCCCAGGATAGTCACCGCCAAGGCCAGGACGGCTCCTGTGTTACCTGCGCTGACGACGGCTCCAGCCTCTCCCGCTTTCACCGCTTGAAAAGCGATCTGCAGAGAAGAGTCCCGTTTACGTCGCAACACGGCAACTGGTGATTCTCCCATTTCAACAATTTCGGTCGCATGCCGAATCGCCACTAAAGACGATTCCTTTCCCCCGATACGCGTCAGCTCATGGAGGATCTGCTCCTGGTCCCCGACCAAGAGCACAGCGATTCCGTACTCTTGGGCGGCAAGAAGCGCGCCCTCGACCACTGCCTGAGGGGCATGGTCCCCCCCCATGGCGTCAACAGCGATATACATGATGAGGCGCTAAAGCTTGTGTCGGACCGGAAAGGAACAAAGAGAAAATCGGTACAAGATAACTGTGGTCGCATGCTACCGAATCTATAGCAAGAAGATTATTCTTCCTCCCCAATCTCGATCACTTGCCTCCCTCGGTAATAGCCACAGCCGGCACAGATTCGGTGCGGTAGGACAG
>JBFWZL010000374.1:0-6623 GCA_050185455.1 Binatia bacterium
CCTCCGGACACGCTGCGCACGAACGGGAGGAGTCGATTGGCTGTCGACCCCGAGAGAAAAAGACGATGACGATACAAGAGGCCGTGTGGCGCTAAGCCGCGCTGAGACGATCGCTTGAGAGGAAGACGTAGATGGCGCTTCGTTTACTAGAAATGATCCTGCCTGAGGAACAAGGCCAGAAAGCCCACCATGTCCTACAAGGGCAGGACGTCTTGGGTGTCTGGCAGGAGTCCTTGTGGAACCAACAGCTGCTGGTCAAAGTGCTGTTCCCCGTCGAAGCGGGCGAGGCAGTGCTCGACCTGTTGGATAAACATTTTTCACTAGCGAAGGGTTTTCGTATCATACTCCTGCCAGTGGAAGCGTCCCTGCCCCGGCCAGAGCAGCCCGAGGAAGCAGCGTCCACACAAACAGAAGCCCAGTTTGCACAGGACTCAGAAAATCAGGTTGCTCGTATTAGCCGCGAAGAATTGTACGCCCATATTACTGAGACTATCGATCTCTCCTGGATATACTTCACTCTTGTCATTCTCTCCGCCATCGTCGCCGCCGTGGGGCTCATCCATGACAATATGACAGTGATCATCGGCGCGATGGTCATCGCCCCACTCCTCGGGCCAAATGTGGCGCTGTCGCTGGCGACTACGTTAGGGGATACAGACTTAGCCTTGCGCGCCCTGAAGGCGGGTGTGGTTGGGGTGCTCACGGCCTTTGTGTTTTCACTGTTGGCGGGGTTTGCTTTTCATGTCAATCCGCAAGCTCAGGAGATCGCCTCCAGAACCACAGTGAGCTTGGGGGATGTCGTCCTTGCCCTGGCCTCAGGAGTCGCTGGCGCGCTGTCGTTTACGACTGGAGTGCCGACCTCCCTAATCGGAGTGATGGTGGCAGTCGCCTTGCTCCCACCCCTAATCACCGTGGGGATGTTGCTTGGGCAGGGACACTGGCCGGAGGCTGGAGGCGCTCTAATGTTAGTGCTTACCAATGTGATCTGCGTGAATCTGGCGGGGGTAATCACGTTCTTGATCCAAGGCATCCGGCCAAGAACCTGGTGGGAAGCAGACAAAGCAAAGAAGGCAACCCGCCTTGCGATCGTGCTCTGGGCTTCGTTGTTAGTCGTGTTGATCGGAATCATCCTGCTCTCGCGGAGAAGCTAACGAACAGTACAGCCAAGTGGTGAACATTTTTATGGAGATCCAGCGAAAAAAAGAAGGTCACCAAGGTCCGACTCTCGACCAGGTGAAGCGGACCTACGGCTTTTGGGGCCGCTACCCCCGGTTCTACGCTTTTCTGTGCCGCCTCGTGTCCCTGGGAGGAAAGACAGAAGAGAGCCTACGCCGCCGGGCGGTGGAACATCTCGCTTCCGTGCAAGAGGGGAAGATCCTAGAAATCGCCTGCGGAACGGGACGCGATCTCCTATATGTGGAACAGATCGTTGGCCCATGCATGACACTTTTTGCACTCGACTACACGCCGGAGATGCTCGAGGTCGCGCAGCAGAGTGCGGTGGAGCACAAGTGGGAGAACCTGCATTTCATCCAGGGGGACGCGGCAGCCCTCCCTTTTCGCGACGGCGTTTTTGCCGGCGTGCTGTGTGTCTTTGGTATGAGCGCGATTCCAGGGTATCCGGCGTGTCTGCGCGAGGCGCTCCGCGTGACCAAAATTGGCGGGCGGTTGGTCGTCTGCGACGGGCGTCTATTTCACGGGGGGTGGCGCTGGGTGAACCCGCTGATCACGTTCCTTTTGAGGCGCACGACCTGTTGGGCGTATGAACGGGACATCGTAAACGATCTGCGGAAACTCGACCCCGACCTCATCGTGAAGGAGTGGAATGCGGGGACGCTCTTTCTTGCGGAGCTCAGGCCGGGGACCGCACACTCCGCTTCCGACACTGAGATTTCTTTTCCAATCAAGACAAGGAGCAACAACTATGCTGGAAACCGTTGACGTTGGCGAACGTTCGCTGGCCGCATACCGTGGGGTGGCGCCGGATGCGATACTCGACGAGTTGGGTCGCTGCGCAAGGGATCTCCGCGGGGCGCGCATTCTCCATATCAATGCCACGCCCTATGGAGGCGGCGTCTCGGAGTTATTGCGCTCCGTGGTCCCGCTCTTGAATGACCTCGGCCTGATCGCCGATTGGAAAATCATCAGCGGCGATGACGCATTCTTCCAGGTGACCAAGACCATGCACAACGGCTTGCAAGGAGGAGCGCAAGGCTTGAGCGCAGCGCAACAAGCAACCTATCTGGCCAACGCCGAGCATAATGCGCGGTTGTTGGAAGAGAACTACGATTTTATCTTCATCCATGACCCGCAGCCCGCCGCCGTGCTCCCGTTGCACGGCAAAGGGACCAGCCGTTGGGTGTGGCGCTGTCACATCGATACCGCGCAGCCCAACCTGGAAATCTGGCACTTCCTGCGCGGCTACTTGTCGGAGTACGATGCGGCGGTCTTCACGATGGCAGAGTTCGCTCCGCCTGATCTTCCCATCACCCGAGTAGAGATTATCCCGCCGGCGATCGACCCGTTGAGCCCCAAAAATCTCCTGCTGGCGGAGAGTACGGCCCGCCAGGTGTTGGATTGGATCGGCGTGCGCCTGACTCGTCCGCTCATCACGCAAGTCTCGCGGTTCGACCCGTGGAAGGACCCCCTTGGGGTCATCGCCGCTTATAAATTAGTGAAACAGGAAATACCTCAGGTCCAACTCGCCTTGGTTGGCTCGATGGCGTTAGACGACCCGGAAGGGTGGGAGGTGTATCGGCGGATCGAGGCGGAGAGCGCGACTGATCCGCTGATTCATATCTTCACCAATCTGACAGGCGTGGGCAATATCGAGGTGAACGCCTTCCAGCGGCTCTCCGATGTGATCGTGCAAAAGTCCATCCGTGAAGGGTTCGGGTTGGTGGTGTCGGAAGCCTTGTGGAAGGGCACGCCAGTGGTCGCCGGCCGGGCGGGTGGAATTCCGTTGCAAATGGCCGACGATGTCGGGGGCATGCTGGTCGATAGCGTGGAGGAATGTGCGGCGGCACTTATTCGTCTGTTGCAAGATCCACAGCACGCCAAAGCCTTGGGAGAACGCGGACGGGAACGGGTGCGCGAGCACTTCCTGCTGCCTCGACTGCTGCTAAACGAACTGTCCCTACTGCTCGACCTAGCGCGGGCACGCCCAATCCAGCACGGACCGGTGAGCGCTTCGGCGCGGCGTGACCTGGTGTGCGGTATGGCGCTCGGCGAAGGCTCCCATGTCTTCACCGCGACATTCAAGGACCGCGAGTACGTATTTTGCTCCGAGGGGTGCCGGACGCGATTTGTAGCAACGCCAACGCGATACGTCACCTCCTGAGGTCAGCAGCTAACGCAGCGGCGAAAAGGAGAGAAAGAATGAGCACTCCCTTGAAAGATCCAGTCTGTGGAATGACCGTGCAACCCGACGCAGGTCTGACAACGTCGCATAATGGTCAGTCTGTCTCGTTTTGCTCGGAATTCTGCCGGAGCCAGTTTCTGGCCTCCCCGGAGCGTTATCGTGAAGCGCTTGCCACTCCAAGTTATGAAGAGGCCAAGGGCAATCGGCGCATCGCCTACTTTTCCATGGAGGTCGCGGTCGGTGCGCGCATGCCGACCTACAGCGGCGGCCTGGGCGTGTTGGCGGGCGATACGCTGAAATCCTGCGCCGATCTCCGTATTCCTGTCGTGGCGGTAAGCTTACTGTATCGTAAAGGGTATTTCACTCAGCAGTTAGACGAAGGTGGTGGACAACGGGAACTGCCCGCGCAGTGGGATCCTGCTCAGTTCTTACGACTATTGCCGGAGACCGCGCACGTCGACATTGAACAGCGCCCTGTGCGGATGCGCGCCTGGCAATACGACATTGTCGGCGTGAGCGGCTATGTAATCCCCTTGCTCCTCCTCGACACCGACGTAGAGAATAACACGGACGGTGACCGTACGCTGACCGATTCTTTATACGGTGGTGATGAGCGCTACCGGTTGGCCCAAGAGATTGTGCTTGGCGTCGGCGGAGTCCGGATGCTGCGAGCGTTAGGATACGATGGCGTCCAAAAATTCCATATGAACGAAGGTCACGCCAGCTTGCTCACGCTGGAATTGCTACACGCCAACCGGGCAAGCGAATCGACTGATTGGGATTTCACCGGCGTAAGAGAGCAGTGTGTGTTCACCACTCACACGCCGGTGCCGGCTGGGCACGATCAATTCGGATATGATTTGGTGCAGCGCCTGCTGGGGTCAGCCGTCCCTCTCCCCGTCTTGCAGATGCTGGCTGGGCAGGACCGCTTGAACATGACCAGGCTGGGGCTCAACCTTAGCCGCTATGTGAATGGGGTGGCGCGGAAGCATGAAGAAGTCACGCAAGCGATGTTCCCCGGCTATCCTATTCACCACATTACCAACGGGGTTCACTCTCGGACGTGGACCTGTGACAGTTTCAAAACGCTCTACGACCGACATATCCCAGGGTGGGGGAATGATCCCTCCATGCTGAGACACGCCATCAGCATTCCTGCTCACGAGATTTGGGACGCCCATGTGGCGGCCAAAACCCACCTCCTCACGTTTATTAAGGAGCGCGGCCACCAGTCGCTGGCCCCTGACGCCCTGACCATCGGTTTCGCGCGCAGAGCGACCCTCTACAAACGGGCGGATTTGCTGTTCGCCGATGTGCAGCGCCTCCTGGACATTGCGCAGCACGTTGGCCCTTTGCAGTTCGTCTTTGCCGGCAAAGCTCACCCGAAAGATGAGCCTGGGAAGGCAGTGATCCGGCATCTTTTTGCGGTGGCGCGGCAGGTGCGGGATCAAATCGCGGTGGTATACCTGGAGGACTACGATATGGAGTTGGCCAAGCACCTCATTGCCGGTGTAGACCTGTGGCTCAACACCCCGCAACGACCGCTGGAGGCCTCGGGCACGTCTGGCATGAAAGCGGCGCACAATGGGGTGCCGAGTTTCAGTATCCTGGATGGTTGGTGGATTGAAGGTCACATTGAGGGGGTGACCGGTTGGTCGATCGGCGCGCGCGAGGCCGCACCCGCCGCCGATGACGCAGTGAATCAACAAGATGCGCAGGATCTCTACCAGAAATTGCGCGACGTGATCGCGCCTCTCTATTACCGGGATCGTGCGCGTTGGATCGGGATTATGCGACACGCCATCGCCCTGAACGCGTCCTATTTCAATACCCATCGCATGGTGCAGCAATATGTCACGAATGCCTACCTGTAAATGGAGAGGAGTGATTCACAAAAACAAGAAAACGAAATCAGGAAGTTCTTGCTTTTAAGAAAGTAGAATGTTGTCCGATGCTTTTTCATTCATGTTCCAAAGGCTGCCTCCGAGTCATCTCATGGGTCACTTCTCGATGGTCTCGCTGAAGCTCACCGGCAAGGAGCACGCGCGTGTGGACGAGTGTTTCGAGTGCCACAACACGACCGGTTGGAACGACATCGTGAACGTCGGGTTCCACAAGCATCACTAAAAAGGACGAGGAATGGACGAACGGCGGCAAGGTTTTCTCAGGACGGTGTTGGCAGGCACGATCGACAGGATCGCGCCGACGATCGCCCGTCGGGCCGGCGCCCAGCATGACGGTCACAACGCGTCTCCAGAGACGGCGTCGCGATCGGCCGTCGGACTGTGGCAACCGGGCGAGGAGGTCGATCCGACGTCCCTCCGAGGCGGGCGCGGCCCGCCTTGCCGCGCCAGTTCCCACGTTGTCCGGGGCAATTTATCCGCACCACACAGAGAGAGAAAATGGAGGAGAAAGCCATGACGAAGTACAAAACCGTTACGCTCGCAGTTGTTGCGCTCTTGTACGTATCTTTCCTTGCCGCCCACGTTGAGGCCGCCGAGATGGCTGGCGTCATGATGAAGGATGGCAAGATGATGATGATGAAGGACGGCAAGGCGACGGGGCCAATGGACCACGAGATGACGATGACCGATGGCAGCACGGTCATGCCTGACGGCACAATGAAGATGAAGGACGGGAAAGAGATGCGCATGCAGGAAGGCCAGATGATGATGATGGACGGAAAGATGATGGAGGGTGGCAAGGGCATGATGGGTGGCAAAGGCATGATGGGTGGCAAGGGTATGATGGGTGGCAAGGGCATGATGGAGGGGATGGACAAGTAGTCGTCGGGTCTGACGACGCCCGGCATCCTGGCGGCTAGCGGAACTCGGTAAGGCTTCGCTTCTCCAGTCCGCCGGGTACCCTTGGCCTTCGTGTGAGGTCCAGACTGAGAGGACGACTTAGCCGAGCAGGAACTGTGGATGCTTACCGCTGCCGATCAGCCGGACGCCATGAATTCAAGTTCATCGTGGGTGGCCAGGGGTGCTGCGAGCACGAATATCGGGGCTGTCCCAAATGCGCGCCAAACGAATTCGGCGCGATGAACCGTGTATTGGAAGTGAGTTGAGTATGGACGACGCTGAAACCAAACCTCCGTGCGGGCGCGTCAGCGCTGCACGGAGGCCATCCTCTCTTTCAGGGGTAGGGTTTTGGAAGTGCTCTGACCGAGTGGAAAGAGGACAGGCATGGCAAGACGACGCCACAACGGCATACTGGGATATTGTGACATATTTCAGCGAGCCGGAGGGACGCGATGTCT
>JBFWZL010000375.1:0-6597 GCA_050185455.1 Binatia bacterium
CATTACTGAAGAGAAATTGCGGGAACTTGGTATTCCGTTGCTCGGGCATGGCCATTTACCTTCTCATCAGCGAGTTTTTGGCGCTTCCATCGAAGCTCGTCTTGGGGTGACGACGGGTATTTCCGCTTATGACCGAGCGGTAACTATTACTGTCGCCGTGCGAGATGATACTGGACCTGAAGACATTGTCATGCCGGGACATGTACATCCCTTAGTTGCGCATCGCGGTGGAGTATTGGCTCGCTCCGGTCTGTCCGAAGGGGCTGTTGACCTTACGCGATTGGCGGGGCTGAAGCCTACTGCGACCTTGTGTACGATTTTGCGGGATGACGGTGATATTGCTCAAAAAGAAGACCTTGAAGATTTTGCCCGCCAGCACAATCTGAAAATCGTCAGTCTTTCTAGCATCATCACGCATCGGTTGCGAACTGAGACCTTAGTTCATCGAGTCGGTGAAGGGGACATTTCGAGTCCCTTTGGCGGGAAATTTCATGCGATCATTTACCGAACAGACGTGGATAATCACGAACATATAGCTTTGGTAAAAGGGAAAATTGGGGTGCGAGATACGGTGACTGTTCGACTTCATTCTCAATGTTTGACTGGGGATGTTTTTGGGTCTGAGCGTTGTGACTGTGGGGATCAGCTTAGACATGCCATGGAATTGCTCGCTGAAGAGGGCAAAGGCATACTGATCTATCTGAATCAGGAGGGACGCGGGATTGGGCTGGCGAATAAGATACGCGCCTACGCGCTTCAAGATCAAGGATTGGATACCGTAGAAGCAAATCTCCACCTGGGCTTTAAGGAAGATCTGCGAGATTACGGAATTGGCGCGCAAATTCTGCGTGACCTACGAGTCTCCCGGGTACGCTTGTTGACCAATAATCCTCAGAAAATTACCGGCCTGGAAGCGTATGGCGTGAAGGTTGTGGAGCGGAAACCGCTCGAAGTGCCTCCGCATGAAGGCAATATTCAATATTTGCGGGTAAAGAAAGAAAAGTTAGGGCATTTGTTTACAGAGTTGAAGCCCCTGCTGTAAAGCAAGAGGAAAACATGGTGCGCGTAATTCGCGGCAAACTGGACGCCACGGGACTCCGTTTCGGCATCGTGGTCTCGCAATTTAACAACCTCGTGACGGAACGTTTACAAGCGGGGGCGATCGATGCGCTTTGCCGTCACGGCGCTCATGAGGAAGATCTTGACGTGGTGCTCGTTCCGGGCGCTTTCGATATTCCGCTGTTCGCCAAAAAAATGGCGGCTAGTGGTCGGTACGACGCCGTCATCTGTTTAGGCGCCGTCATCCGAGGCGATACCCCACATTTTGATTATGTTTCCGCGGCGATGACGAATGGCATTCGGGAAGCCATGATGACGCATGGTCTCCCGGTGACGTTTGGCGTGCTGACTACGGATTCGGTTGAACAGGCGCTTGATCGCGCCGGAGCGAAAGCCGGGAACAAGGGATTTGACGCCGCGCTGACAGCCGTGGAAATGGTGAACACGCTCAAAGCGCTGGAGGAAAAAAAGTCCTGAGTCTTGAGAATGGAAATGTTTCTCTACTCAGCACTCAGCGCTTAGTACTTAATATTGATATGGCAACAAAAGCGACGCGACGACAGGGGCGAGAATTCGCCCTACAGGTATTATACGCTCTTGAGATGTATGGCGGTGATCCGCGACAAGTCTTGCGGCTCTTTTGGCAAACGCTGGCGCCGCAGGCGGTGGTCAGTGAATTCACCAACGAACTGGTCGAGGGCGTGTGGCGCGAGCGCGAGCGTATCGACAAACTCATTGCCGAGGCGGCGGAAAACTGGCGTTTGGGACGGCTCCCTAAAGTCGAGCTCAATTTACTACGCTTGGGGACATATGAACTCTTGACCTATCCTCTCATTTCCCCTGGCGTGACGATTAATGAAGCGATCGAGATCGCGCGCCGCTATTGTGGTGATGACGCGCCCACGTTCATCAATGGCATTCTTGATAACATTGCGACCGTTACCGGAAAGAAAGCACGACCGCATGAGTCAGCCACAGAGTAATACGGAAGAGAGGATTGACAGTCAAACCGGCCGTTTTCGTTACCGGCCGCAAGAAATCGAACCAAAGTGGCAACGCTTTTGGCTTGAGCACAAAACTTTTCGAGCGGAAGTCGATCCGCACAAGCCGAAATACTACATCCTCGACATGTTTCCTTACCCAAGCGCTGCTGGGTTACATGTTGGGCATCCGGAAGGCTATACGGCGACTGACATTCTCGCGCGCTATAAACGGATGCGGGGCTTTAACGTACTGCACCCGATGGGCTGGGACGCCTTCGGCTTGCCGGCGGAACAATACGCAATCGAAACCGGTACTCACCCACGCATCACCACGGCGCGCAATATTGAAACGTTTCGTCGTCAGATTCAGTCGCTCGGCTTTTCCTACGACTGGGAGCGAGAAATCTCTACGTGCGATTCTGAGTATTACCGTTGGACGCAATGGATCTTTCTCAAGCTATACGAACGTGGCTTGGCGTATATGGCTGAAGTGCCGGTCAATTGGTGCCCTGCTCTAGGGACCGTGCTCGCTAACGAAGAAGTAATTGACGGCAAAAGTGAACGCGGCGGTTACGACGTTATTCGCAAACCGATGCGGCAATGGATGCTACGCATCACGGAGTATGCCGAGCGCTTGCTTGCCGGTCTTGACCAACTGGATTGGCCGGAAAACGTCAAAGAGATGCAGCGGAACTGGATCGGTCGCAGTGAAGGAGCGCGCATCCGTTTTCGTCTGTGCGCGAAAGATGGAACGCTTTTACCCGGAGAAGACGCCTTTTTTGAGGTTTTTACCACGCGCCCAGACACCCTCTTTGGCGCGACGTATTGTGTACTCGCTCCTGAACATTCCTTGGTTGATCGAGTCACGACGCAGGAACAGCAGGAGGTTGTCGAGACCTATCGCCAGGAAGCCGCGCGCAAGTCCGATCTCACACGGACTGATCTTGTCAAAGAGAAGACCGGCGTGGATACCGGCGGGTACGCGCTCAATCCAGTCACTGGGAAACCGATTCCCATCTGGGTGGCCGATTACGTCCTCATTACTTATGGGACCGGCGCTATTATGGCCGTGCCGGGCGGAGACCAACGAGATTGGGAGTTCGCGCGCCGTTTCAATCTGCCAATTTTTGAAGTTGTGCAAGGCGGCGACATGGAGAAAGAAGCCTATCCCGGCGATGGGCCGCACGTGAACTCCGGCTTTTTGGATGGTCTCAACGTGGCCGACGCGAAAAGAGAAATGATCGCGTGGCTGGAAGAGCATAGGTGTGGGGAAGGGACTGTTACCTATAAACTGCGAGACTGGCTGTTCAGCCGCCAGCGCTATTGGGGTGAACCGTTTCCAGTTCTCCATGTGGATGGCCAGCCGCAACCGCTCAACCCGGATGATCTCCCGGTTTTGCTTCCCGAGGTTGAGAGCTTCAGGCCGACTGGCACCGGAGATCCACCCTTAGCCGCGGTGCGCAGGTGGGTGGAAACTACTGATCCGAAGACTGGGAAGCCCGCGCTGCGAGAAACCAACACCATGCCGCAATGGGCTGGAAGCTGTTGGTACTTTCTTCGTTTTATTGATCCTCATAATAGCGAACGTCCTTGGGACCCGGAAAAAGAGCGATATTGGATGCCGGTAGATCTCTATGTCGGCGGCGTGGAACACGCCGTTTTGCATCTACTCTACTCCCGCTTCTGGCACCAAGTACTGTATGACTGTGGGTTAGTGTCTACGTCCGAGCCGTTCCAACGGTTGGTCAACCAAGGCATGATCCTCGGCTTTAGTTATCGCTATTACGAGGATAAGAACGGTAAACGCTATTCCTTTCACGAAGTTAAGAAGGTGTTTCAGGATGGAGCGGAAGAGCCGACCTACGTGTTGGCTTCCGATCCGACTATCGATCTCTCGGTTCGCTACGCACCCGTAGAGACGGTGCAGTGGCAGGATGAAAAGCCGTATCACTCGGAAGAGTCGCATCTTGAACTCGAGCCACAACAAGACAAGATGTCCAAGTCTCGTGGGAATGTCATCAATCCAGATGCCGTCGTTGCGGAATATGGAGCTGATGCGTTGCGTTGCTACGAGATGTTCATGGGGCCGCTAGAGCAAGTCAAACCGTGGAACACACGCTCCGTTGCCGGTGTATCGCGATTTTTAGCGCGAGTCTGGTCGCTTATTCTTGGTGATAATGGCGAACTCCGACCGCAGATCGTCAACGACCCCGTAGACTTAAAAGCAACTCTTACGCGACAGTATCACAAGAAAATTAAAAAGGTCACGGAAGATCTTGAGGGGATGCGTTTTAACACGGCGTTGAGCGCTTTAATGGAGTTCGTCAATGAAGCGTATAAAGCCGAGCGTTTACCTCGTGAGTTGATGAAAGGATTGGTTTTAGCATTAGCCCCGTTCGCACCGCATCTTGCCGAGGAATTATGGCAACGACTCGGACACTCGGCTTCGCTTGCGTATGAACCTTGGCCGACGTTCGATCCGAAGTTGGTGAAAGATGAGACCGTGACCGTGGCCGTTCAGGTTAATGGGAAATTGCGAGCGACCATTGACGTGCCTGCCGACGCCGATAAAGCTGCTACGCTGGCGGCGGCGCGCACGCACGAAAAAGTGCAGGGGTATCTGAAAGGGAAGTCCTTGCACCGCGAGGTTGTCGTACCCGGGAAGCTCGTGAATTTTGTGGTGGCGTAACTGTGAAGTGTAAAATGCAAAGTGTAAAGCTCAAAGCGCAATGGCAGAAAACCTGCCGACTGGGCTTTTTCCACCTACGTTCTTGTTTGTCAGTTTTTTTGCCTACTGCCTATTGCCTTTCTGTTTTTTTGTTTTCCGGCTGCGGCTATCATCTTGCCGGCGCTGGCAACTTGCCGCAGGACGTTCACCGCGTAAGTTTTGCGGAATTTGAAAATGAAACTCTAGAAGTTGGAGCCGAAAAAGAGTTCCAGTGGGCGCTGGAGCGCGAGTTCCGCAATCACAGCGGCATTACCGTTACTGAAGATGGGGAGGGAATTGTGAATGCGGTCTTGCGTCGGCTGGATTTACGTCCATTGTCGTTTGACCGCAGGGACCAAGTGCTCGAATACGAGGTAGCGGTGATTTTCGATATTAACCTCACCCATCGTGATTCCGGTCAAGTACTGTGGCAAGCGAATAATGTGCGGGTGACATCTGACTATAGTGCTATTCCACAAGTTGTGGTGACCACTTCTCCGGAATTTCAACGAGGCACCTTGAATCCAGAAGATCTGCGTGGCTTGACCGACGTGCAATTTTCCGAGACGCAACGCCGTAGGGCGGTGGAACGATTATTCGCCGCCGCCGCCCGAGAGGTCTATTTTCGGCTCGGGGATGATTTTTAAGGGAGATCTGTCAGCGTTCAACTCACTCTGAACCTTTTCCGGCTGGCGGTTGAACGCTGATGACTGACGACTAGAGGCAAGTCACGCTGAGGGAGCAGCGGATTTACTCTTGTGAACCGCACGGGCAAGACGGGCGACGCGACGAGAGGCGGTATTTGCGTGGAGAACTCTCTTCCGCCCCGCCTTTTGCAGGGCGCTGGCGGCGGTCTGTAATTGTGCTTCAGCCGCTGCCGTATCGCCACTCGTGACTGCGACTTGTACTTTTTTCATCAAGGTTTTAATACGCGACTTTGCCGCTTGGTTTCGTGCGTGACGCTTCACGCTTTGCTGATATCGTTTATTTTCAGAAGAAGCCACTCTCTATTCTCCTTTCAGTCTGTTACTTCGTAGCATGGTGACTAGAGACGATCAATGTCGGCTTGTGCCGGAGCGCCCGAGAAAAGCTCGAGAGGGCGAAGAACATTTCATTGTTCGCGCCGCCGGCCAAATCGGCTTTTTTACCCTTCTTAGCCGTGTGACCGGTCTGCTGCGCGATATTGCGATCGGTTCCGTGTTCGGAGCCGGCATGCTGACGGACGCATTTTTCGTGGCCTTTCGCATCCCAAACTTATTGCGCCGCTTGGTTGGAGAAGGCGCGGCAACCGCAGCTTTGGTTCCTGTCATCACTGAGTATCTTACCCATAGGTCGCGCGTCGAAGCGATGGAGGTGGTGCGAGCGCTCTGGGGGATCGGAATTGTCGTTTTGCTGCTGTTGACGGTCGTCGGTTTTTTTTGTACCGACCCCTTGGTGCATTTGTTTGCCCCGGGGTTCGTAGGGGAGAAACTTGCACTGACGATCAGGCTCACGCGGGCCATGTTCGTGTATCTTTTATGCATCGGAGGGGTCGCGCTCGCGATGGGTGTGCTCCACGCGTTACGCTGCTTCGCGGCTCCAGCGTTTGCCCCTGTATTGTTTAATCTCGCTGTTATCCCCTGCGCCCTGTGGCTTTCCGGGATGCTCACCGAGCCGGTGATGAGTCTCGCGTATGGCGTCATCATTGGCGGGGTGTGTCAATTTGTCTGGCAGATTCCCAGTCTATAGTGAAGCCCATAGATATGGATAGGATTTGAGGTGCGGCTGCGCTACAATGCGGGCATGAGATGTTCAGCCGATTTGCGCAAGCGAGTGATCGAGTTTGTGGACAGGGGCGGCAGCAAGGCG
>JBFWZL010000376.1:0-6596 GCA_050185455.1 Binatia bacterium
TGAGACCCGAGTTGAAGTAGATATAGCCCCCAGGAACGGAAAAAGCGTTCAGGCTGTCATCTTGCACGACGGCGAACTGATAAAGGAATTCTGGCTGTTCAAGATGGGCGACAATACGTTGCCCGATACGCTGGATGTAGCGTTGAACAATGTAATCGCGCACGAGGGGAAGTTGCGCTTGGGCAACGAGAGAAAATTTTCGGCCAAGGTCGATTTCGACCTGATCCGCCTGAGCACTAGGAAGCGAGACAAGTTGTTGGTGAACGATCAATACAAGGAGCGAGACACACAAGACTTTTCTCTGCATAGCAGGCACGCTACCACGGGGAACACGAAAGACAAGACTGCTATGTTAAACATGACGGCACAAAGGCTGTTGTGTCTTGATGGATGAGCGGGTACGGTATGAGGCGTGAAAAAGACGCGTTGTTTCTCTGGTATATTGCTCATCTGGGGAGGGCTTATTGGGAATATTGGCGGGTGTGCGATGCATAGAACGAGCACAGTTCCCACCCCTCAGGTGAATGAAGCGCAGCAGCAGACTTCTTCTCAGAAGAACGCTACTCAGCAGAGTGAAGAACCAGTTAACCTTGAAGCGTTCAACACTTTTCTTGATAGAGGTTGACTCATAAAAACAAGCGGTAAGATGAGCGTCCGATCGATCTCTGAAGAAACGGATCGGAAGTTTACTCCTGGTTGCTATTTATTTACCCTAAGCACGGGTGAGAGAAAGGGTTAGGCGCCAAACCCTTTTCTCAGCGCCGCGATGATTTTGAGCACCCCTGCCATTGATTCTACTCTATCTGCCTGGCGAAGTTGTGTCAGAGATTCTTGCTCCCGTTTTGAAAGTCCTTGCTTCTGTTGTAAGGAAGAGTCTCGCAAAAATTTCTGCCATTGCGATAGTCCTGCCGGAGCCGCCGTTTTTCCTTTGCCTAGCAGAGAGCGAACTCGTGGATTTGCGAGCAGATACAATTCCTGGGGATCCAGTTTAAGCGCGCCCGAAAGCCGCTCCACAACTTTTTGACTAGGATGGCGCATGCCGCGCTCTAGATATCCAATATAGTTTGCTTTGACTCCTACTTTTTTGGCGACCATCTCTTGTGTGAGACCTAAGTCATGCCGACGGTCTTCGATGACGCGCCCAAAGTTTTTATCTGCCATGATATAGGCTCCTCCTCTGCGCACAGCCCGAGGTGTTTTCCTTTTCTTAGACGTTCAGTGCGAATGTTTTCACTTTTAGCATACTTTCTTATTGTGAGCAAAACGGTTTTGCATTTTATTTTCAACAGATAGAAGGAATCGCACTGTGAGAGGGGTCCGTACAGGGAGGCAGGGAATGTCACCAAACGTTTTGCTGAGCGCGAAACTAGAAAGCCCGCTAGAAGCGGGCTTTTCAATGGTCGCACGGTGACTCGAACACCGGACCTCTTGCATGTGAGGCAAGCGCTCTAGCCGACTGAGCTATGCGACCGCAGGTTTTTCTACCTAGCATGGTCCAGAGGAGAGTGTAAGAGGGGCGTCTAAAGTCCTCGGTAAGATCAATGCCAGCGTTGCTTGGAGTAACGAGCAACGTTACATCAGGCCGTAGCATTCTCTTTTGAAGAGGACGAGGAACCAGAAGATTCACTTGTCGGCTTACTCTCTTTTGTCTCCGAACTTGAGGACTTTGTTTCTTCCGTTTTGCTACTGCTGGCGTCTTTCGCACCATTCTTACTGTAGTCGGTCATATACCATCCGCTCCCTTTCAGATGAAAGGCCGACGACGAAATAAGCTTGGTGACCTTCGTCCCACAAGTTGGACATTTTTTCAGCGGTTCTTCTGTGATTCTTTGCGTGATCTCAAAATTACCACACTTTTTGCACGCGTATTCGTAGATAGGCATAGCAGTTATTCCTCCCAAATAACTCAAGGAGAGATTGGCAGAGACGCTAACCATCCTGAGTTTTTTTGTCAATCCGTGTAAGGTGCTGTTCTAGTGATTGAATGAGTATTTCTGGCGTGCGAGTGGAGATTCGTACGCGTTTTTCTCGACTTTTCGCTCCGGAAAGGAGAGACAATGAAGATTTAGGGAGTCGTAAGAGTGATGCCAGGAACAAAAGGAGCCCTGTATTTGCCGCATTATCGACAGGCGGAGCGGTGAGAGCGATCTTGAGCGAACCATTATGAAGACCGACAAGACGGTTGTGTGCCGCCCGAGGTTGCAAATGAACATGAAGAATCAGCCCCTGCGTCGTGTCCTGCCATGGGGAAGGGGCTGACTGGTTCAACGGAGGGACCTCGAAAGATCGAGCAGACTCTGCACGAGAAAACTTTGCAGAAAGAGAATTCCGGCGATGGCGATGAGCGGGGAGAAGTCGATGCCCCCAAAACTAATCGGTATCCAGCGGCGGATTCGATAAAGCAGCGGATCCGTGGCCGAACGGAGGAATTGGACGATAGGATTGTACGGATCCGGATTTACCCACGAGATCAGGGCGCGAATAATGATGATCCACATGTAGACGGAGAGCAGCATCTGTAATACCGAGGCGACCGCCCCAAGAAAATTACCAACAACAAACATAGTGGCTGTTCCTTCCTAGCTTTGTCCCAGTTCTTTGGACCGCCGGGTGGCGGCACTAACGGCGGCAGTGACCGTTGTGGTAAATTGTCCTTCCTCCAGGCAGGAGAGGCCTGCCAGGGTTGTCCCCCCTGGCGAGGTAACCATATCTCTCAACTCCTTCGGACTTTTCTTTGTTTCCTTGAGCATGGCGACTGCTCCTTCTAGCGTTTGCAACGTTAATTGCGTTGCTACCGCGGGTGACAGTCCTTCTTGTACGCCCCCTGCGATGAGCGCTTCAGCGAAGAGGTACACATATGCGGGGCCGCTGCCGCTCAAACCGGTGACTGGGTCCATGAGGGCTTCATCCTTAACAGCTAGCGCTTCACCAACACCTCGAAACAAGGTGAGAGTCAGTTTTTCGTCCTGCGGCTTTGCCTTACTCCCGCGAGCAACCACGGCTATCCCTTTTCCTAGAAGCGCGGGTGTGTTCGGCATAACGCGCACGACCCGCGCTTCGCCTCCCAAGCCGGTTTCTAAGCGTTGTAGCGGCACACCAGCGGCAATAGAAATAAAGAGTTTCTGTTTTGTGACCTCGGGGCGGATTTCTTCCAAGACCTGAGCAAGAATCTGCGGTTTTACCGCCAGCACTATGGTTTGGGCTTCGCGCACAACTATCTGGTTACTCTTGACGCCGTCCACTTTGTACAGACGCTTCACTTTTCTCAATTGTTCCGGCTGAATGTCGCTAACAATAATGTCTTGAGGACGATACCGTTTGGCTGAGAGCATGCCTTTAATAAGTGCGCCCGCCATATTCCCGGCCCCGAGAAAGCCAATTTTTCGCATAGTTTTTTGCTCCTCACCGTTCGCCAAAAATTGCCCGCCCGATGCGAACGATCGTCGCTCCTTCCTCAATCGCTACCGGGAAATCGTCCGTCATGCCCATGGACAGTTCGTCGAAGCGAACATTTGTTTTCTGGAAGCGCGCATAGCGATCTCGTAGCTCTGCAAGGGTGCGAAAATAGGGGCGCGCAGCTTCCGCGGTTGAGCCTGGCGGTGGAACAGTCATGAAACCCTCGACCTGAATATGAGAAAGGGCTGAAGCGGCTTCCAGGAGAGGCTCAACCTCCTCAAGCGCAATACCGCTTTTCGTAGTCTCTCCACCGAGGTTGACTTCGATCAACGTCCGCACGACCCGCTTTTGTTTTTCTCCCTGTCGATGCAATTCTCGCGCGAGAGCCACACTATCAAGCGAATGAATCAGTGTGAACAGTTGAACCGCGGTCTTTGCTTTGTTGCGTTGTAAATGGCCGATCAGGTGCCAACAGGCGGGAGTCGTAACCTGGACGATTTTCTGCTGGGCTTCCTGTACGTAATTTTCACCAATATCCGTGGCTCCAGCCGTGAGAGCGGCTTGTACTGCTGCTGGTCCTTTGGCCTTGGCGGCGCAAACGATGGTGACGGAATTCGGCTGACGGCCACTCCGCCGCTCTGCTTCAGCAACCTGTTCGCGTATCCGTGTGTAATTGGCGGCAATATCTATCATCATTCAGAAAGATCTTTCTCTGCTGACAAGGCTCCAAGAGCCCGGAGAACGACAAGCACCTCTGCGACTGGCAATCCGACCACATTGGTATATGAGCCCTCCACGTGGTCGACAAGCGCGGCGCCGATACCTTGCACGGCATAAGCGCCAGCCTTGTCAAATGGCTCTCCTGTGGCGAGGTACTCACGAATCTGCTCATCTGAGAGCGCTTTGAACGTCACGCGGCTGGTAACAACCTGTTGAGCTTTCACTTGTCCTGCACCGTCGAGAATAGTGAAAGCTGTTTTAACTTGGTGGGTGCGTCCGGAGAGGAGGCGAAGCATACGGGCGCCATCTTCTACGTCTTTTGGTTTTCCAAGTACAAGACCATTGATTTCAACGATGGTATCCGCCCCTAAAATCCAATCTCCTGTGGAGTGGCGCGCAACCTCCTGCGCCTTCTCACGGGCTATGCGTAAGGCATACTCATCGGGAGATTCTCCAGGAAAGACGAGCTCCTCTGTGTTGCTCGGTCTGACGGTAAAGGCGGCTCCTGCCTCCTGGAGCAACTGTCGGCGGCGTGGCGAAGCCGAAGCGAGTATAAGCGTTGCCATAACCTTTCTAGGACCGCTCTCCTGAGCAGCTTTTCGTTCAGGCAATGAAACGTGAGGGGGCGAAGGAAGTCAACGCCTCTCGCCGTTGACCAGTGAAGAAGTTTGATGAAAGGGTTGGCGTATGGCTCACGTCGGTATGAACGTTGTTGAGCTATGTCCCCGATTGGTGATGGATGTTGGAGGGCGACACCACGCCCTGGTATCCGACCATGCATTTATTTCGACAAACACAACCGGGAGATTAGGCATGGGTGATGGAACAAGTGGCGCAAGAGTTCAGGGAAAGAAGTGGGGGGTAATGGATTTGGAGTGCGCTAACCAGGCTAGCGCTTTCTGGCGCGAAGCCGTGCTTCGCACCGATACGAGGGAAAGTGTAGCTTCCTCTACATCAAAGCGAGCATGACTCCGGCAGTCCAAAAAGTAATGAAAATTTCATGAATGGAGGATTCTTCTCAGCTTGACAGCACTCATCCGTTTTTTGTATAGGATGCAGAATCACGAATTGCAAAAGAATTAACAGCCTACATGCTTCTCCCTGCTTCATCGAACCTGCTCCTGTCGCTAGCATTGGCTGTTTCTGACCTGTCTTTTTCCAGTCTGAGTTTTTCTTCGTATCGATATTTTGAAACTAGACCGCGCGCGTCAGCAAGCGGCGTTTTTCTTTCCTCTGCCTACTGCTTCCTGCCTACGGTTCTCTACCGCTCCCTTACGGTCTCGGCTTGGATCTGCTCGTCCGCACTTCACAAATAGCAAATAGCGAAAAGGAGGATTCTTTATGTCAATCCACTACAAGCAGGCTTCGGGAAAAGACTCCCTTCTCGGAGCCTGGCACGCACAGGTGGCCGAAACGGCGGCAAAGACGCCGTGGTTGGTCCAGGAGCTGATCCGCCGTAAAAGCGAACTGCTGCCCAAATTTGCGGCGTACTATCTATCAACAACTGCGCGCCTTGCCGCGCCGAACCCGGCGGATGTTGCAGCGGAAGTTGGCTCCTTCACTAGCTGGAGCTGCACTGTTGCTTGCGTTAGGACAAGGTCAAGCGATCGCGGCGACGATCAATGTTGGTGGCGGCTGCTCGCTGATTGACGCGATCACCGCCGCGAATACCGACTCGGCAACCGGCGGCTGCACAGTGGGCAGCGGAGCGGACACGATCAGTCTGCCTGCGAGCAGTACGCATACGCTCACGGCGATCAACAACAATACTTACGACCCAACAGGGCTGCCGGTCATCCGCACTACAATCACCATTGAAGGCAATGGCAGCACGATCACGCGAGACAGTGGGGCTGCGGACTTTCGCATTGTTGCCATCGCCAGCAGTGGCAATCTGACCCTGCAAGAGACCACGCTAAGTGGGGGCGTGACCGCTAATTTCGGGCGCGGTGGCGGCGTGTTCAATCTTGGCTCCCTGACCCTGACCGACAGCACGATCACGGGGAATAGCGCATACGACGATGGTGGCGGGGTGTACAATGGCGGTGGCACGGTCACCCTGAGCAATAGTACGATCTCGGGGAATACCGGGATAAATGGCGGCGGGGTGTGGAATTTCCCTGGCACAGCTACCCTGAGCAACAGCACGATCTCGGGAAATACCGCGTACAGTGGCGGCGGCGTGTCCAATATCTACGGCACGGCCACCCTGAGCAACAGCACGATCTCGGGGAATACCGCTCGTGTCCGCGGCGGCGGTGTGTACAATGGCGGTGGCACGATCACCCTGAGCAACAGCACGATCTCAGGGAATAGTGCGTACGACAGTGGCGGCGGGGTGCACAATATCGATAGCGCGGCCACCCTGAGCAACAGCACGATCTCGGGGAATAGCGCGGGCAGCAGCGGCGGTGGTGTGTACAATGATTCCAGCACGGCCACCCTGAGCCGGACCCTCATCTCGGGCAACACCGCCGACC
>JBFWZL010000377.1:0-6591 GCA_050185455.1 Binatia bacterium
CTTCACGACGCTTATCCGCGGTCCCTCGGGCACTGGCAAAGAATTGGTGGCGAGAGCGATTGGATTGTCGCGCTACGTACCGTTTGACGCCAAGACGCAGACGTTTACCGAAGATTTTGTCGGTTCTTTTTACGCCATCAACTTGTCCGCTTTACCTTCGACTTTGATCGAGTCCGAACTTTTTGGTCACAAACGCGGCGCGTTTACCGGCGCCTTACAAGATCGGCGCGGTTGGCTCGAAGTCTGTCCGCCTCTTGGTTCGGTATTCCTCGACGAGATCGGCGATCTGGACGCTGCTATTCAAGTCAAGCTGTTACGCGTATTGCAGACGCGCACGTTTCAGGCGCTTGGCGATGCGGCGGATCGCCGCTTCCAGGGCAAACTCATCGCGGCGACAAACCGCGACCTCGCCCAGGCCATGCGAAATGGGCAGTTTCGTCAGGATTTCTACTATCGCTTGTGTTCCGATCTCATTACGACGCCATCGCTGCGGGAACAGCTGCGCGAGTCGCCAGCGATGCTGCGAGAGTTGTTGGTGTTTATCGTCCGACGAGTAGTGGGGGATGAAGCAGAAATTTTGGCGAAAGAGATCGAGACGTGGATTCTCGATCATCTTGGGTCTGACTATGAGTGGCCGGGCAACATTCGTGAACTAGAGCAATGTGTACGGAACGTGCTCGTGCGTAGAGAATATCGTCCATCACAAACGCCTCCACCCTCGCTCCACGAGGCGTTCGCGCGGGCGTTCGACGCCGGAACATTAACTGCGGACGAATTGTTGCGGCGCTATTGCACCACGGTGTACGCCCAAACCGGCAGTTACGAAGAAACCGCGCGACGGCTGCAAATCGACCGCCGCACGGTGAAGAGTAAAATTGACGCGGAACTGCTTGAAGAACTCCGGCAGGATTCGTGAAAGACCGAGAAATCTCGCTTTTCTTGATGATCATTATTCATTGGCTGACCCTTCGACTTCGCTCCGCGTAGCCTGTCCTGAGCCTGACGACGGGCTCAGGGTGAACGGCATATTCCCGCTCGTGCTGAGCGTAGCTGCGACAGCAGCGGAGTCGAAGCATACGGAAAATGGGCAGCCATCACATGGAATTCGCATGAGTCATCGAATCACTGACAGATTAAGCGATTGCATCATGCTATTCTGTGAAGGTGTTCTCTTATGAGAACAGTAGATAGTTCGTAAGCGAATGAGAAGCGGCTTGATGTTGTTCTGCTCTATACGCAAGACAAAGAGCCCTGATGAAATAAACCCAAAAGGAGCCGAGCGATGGCGACTAACCCGAATGAGATTCGCTTAAACAAGGAAGAGCGCGAGCGGCTTGCCAGCGTCGCTGATAAGAACGGCAAACCGTGGCGCGACGTATTCCGCGACGCGATAGCCACCTATGAGCAGAGTACCGTGCCTGCCGATGAAGTAGATATTGATGAGGAAATTCGCGCGGTCTTCGGCATGAACCCCGAGGACTTAGAGCCGGTCAGCCTGGAAGAGATGCGGCAGATACTCGCCAAATGTTCCGGATCGCTCGCTGCGGACATCATTGCTGACCGGGAAGATCGGCTGTAGATGGCTCGGTACTATCTCGATTCCAGCGCCGCCATTAAGCTCTATCAAATAGAGGAGGGCTCGGCGGAAGTCGGACGGATTGTGAGCGAACCGAACTCCCTGCGGTTCATTGCTCGTCTGACTATCGTTGAAGTGCTACGGGCTTTTAGTCGGCGGTTGCGGGCTCAGGAAATTTCCGCAAGGGAGTTTGAACGGTTGCGCTTGGGCTTCTATGAAGACTTGCGCCGCCGGCGGATGCGAGTCAAAGAGGTCACGCGGCTGCACTACCGTTCCGCCGCGCGATTAGTCCAGCAATAGGCGCCCACCCAAACGGTCCCGCTACTCCACTCCCTGGATGCGCTGCATCTCGCGGTTGCGTTAGATATCCATGAGCGGGAAGGGCTCGATTTTTTTGTTTGCGCCGACAAAGACCTGTGTGGGGTAGCAGAAGCGGAACAGCTTAGCGTGTTAAATCCGACCGGCTAAAAGACAAGAGGAAGAGGGGGATCTCATTTAGCCCATGTTGCCCGAACTGGGACATCCTGGCGTAGATTATTTGTCGATATCAACCCCGCGTTTGCCATGCTATTCGTCTTCGATCTGAGCGATGAAGCAACAGATCTCTATCTTCCCTAACAAGATGCAGCATCTATCCAATCATCTGCTTCAACAAAGCAAGCTCCTCTGCAAAGGCGCTGTCGGATGCATGGGGTGATGCCAGAGTGGAGGTGAGAAGAGCGTCTTGGCCGGGACAAGTTGCCACCAGCCCAAGTGCATAACGAGCTACAGTCCCATCGTCGTCAGATAGTAGCTTGTGAATGAGGTGCTCATCGAGTGTCGTCGACTGTTCGTCAAGCTGTTCTATGACTTCGCAGCGCCGGCTTGTGTGCTCTTGCGGATCTAGTGCGAGCCGCAGAAGTCCCAGGATGCCCGGATTGCTTTTAACTGGTCCCTCCGAGATATGCATCAGGGCTTTCGGCAGTTCGGAAGAAGATAGGGCTGCTGGAAGAGTTGAAATTAGAAACTGGCTAGCCGGTTGCGCTATGGGATGTGCATTGTCTAGGCCGAGTCGGTCCCCTTCAGGGTTAATAATGAAAACGGGTCGGTTGGTCATGATGGTTGATGCTGCCTCTCGAACGTGAGGGTCACGCAAAGATGAACCAACAAATACAGCGATGTCGCAATCATCTACGGCGTTGAGAAATGCTTGCGATTGTCGTGGATATGGTGCCCGAGTCAGAAGTTTCTCACGAGATGGTAGGACAATACAGGAGCCCAATTCCTGACCGCTAAATAAGCGGAGCGTTCCACGTCCAAAGAGTGGCATTGGATGACGAAGCTTCAAGGGGTTACCTGATGAGTTTTCTGTATACCAGTCAGTGGAACCGTGAAGCTTAACGATCGAGGGACTGCCTTTTACTGGATAAAAACCGACCCAGGGTGCGACTTCTTTTTCACCGAACGATTCGAACCCGTCCGTAAGTGAGACACCCTCAGCGTTGGCGGCAAGCTCGATCGCACGGTCGTAGTTGGTTGTGACAAATGTAAGCTCATGGTTCTTAGCGGTTCTGAGAATAGACCCCCACATCAGTTGGGCATCCCCGGGAGCGATCCGTTCGGCGGCGTGTTGAACGAACCATTCTACCTCCGAGCGGATGGTGTCAACGCGGTCAAGGGAAATGCTTAGTTCGCCAAGAATGGGGAGCGAGTTTCGTGCAGCACAGATCTGGTCGAGGCTTTCTATGAGATGCTCTATATCAAGAATATCGCCCATCATCTGACGAACGAGTGTCGGCTCGACATCCCATTGCTCAGAGTGCGTCAGGAACTCGGTCGCCAAACCCTTCATGGCCGGAACACCCAACTCGACAGACGTACCGGCTCCGGCGAATAGGAGGAGTTTCATAACAAGAAGCCTCTAATGAATCGTCTCTTTACCAGCCCAAGCCTTTCCTGTTCCAAGAAGGAATCACGAACAGCAGCAGCTACCTGGGTGATATGTTCATACGAGTGGCGAGCTGTAATAGTGATTAAAGACCAGCGACCAATGTTTGCAGTCAGTGCTTCGTCTACAATGGCCTTGCCCGCGGGGTGGTCGATGTTAATGATAAGCTGCGAGGGTAGGCGGAGTATTGGCGGAGTTTCAGCGCTGAGCTTAACAAGATCAACGGACGACGACCCAGCATACAGGGTTGCTACAGGTACTACTTCCTCCAAGAGTTTTTCCGCATTCTGTACCAATGGAATGAGTTTGGGGAGTTCACGAGCGAACACGGAGGTAATCAGGTCCGCGGTCGTCGTGAAGTAGTTGCCCGCATTTCTTAGCCAGCTAGGGTCACGTCGAAGACCTCGAATGACGTTGCGCCGCGTATGACGCAGAAGGCGGAGCGCAGCGTGCACTACGTCCGTTGACTTTTCGTCAGGGTGAGGCGCGACGAATATAGGTGCGCTAAGGGCCAAGAGGTCATCAAGCGAGAGTGGTTCCCATTTATTACCGACGGCCCGCTCGAACGCCGGAACCTTTCGAAAAACAGAGTCCCAGGCCTGGGCAGCAGAAGCATAGACTTGATCACGAGGGATTGATAACCAGAGGGTCGCCCATCGCCTTTCAGTCCACTTGGTTAGGTCGCCCTTGTCCAAAACCTCTGAGAGTCGAGTTGCCATCGCTTGTAAGATCTTCGGGTGCGACTGCCGAAGAAACTGTTGAACTTCAGATTGAAAGGGACCCTCTACGAAGCCTTCTCTGTTCAGTCGCGGCTTAAAGTGCTTCGGGTCAACATCGATTGAACCCTCAATGCCCCAAAGGCCAGGGATGGTGAACTCCTGAACGAACACACCTCGATAGAGCACTGAGATCAAGGACGCTCCGGACATAGAATCCCAGCCGCTAGGCTCCGAGACGGGAGATAGGTGCGCACGATCAACCCAGTCAGGCTTAGGCAAATCTGGAATTGCGTCTGGTCGGTGAGAACCACCTTGAGGCAGCTCGACTCCGTCAGGATTTAAGATTGCGGCGAGACCCACGACGTCGCGGCACCACTGGGGAAAGCTCTTAAGGAGGAGATCGAAAGTGGTACCATCTCGAACATTGATCTCTAAAGTTGTACCTCTCACTGCTCGGGTTGGTTGGAGCGGTGTAGCTGCTCCCCCAGCAAGCATCTCCCGCGTGAACTTCAATCCAATTGGTTCATCCACTTCGTCGAAGGTCTGGACAGAGAATGAATCTCCCGCCATGAAGTAGCTGATAACTCCGATACCGAACTCTCCAACTGATCCCTTACCAGATTCCAATTGCGCGGCCGATGCTCCGATTCGAGCGAAGAGCTGAGTCATAGCAGCTCGACCCATGCCTTCTCCGTTGTCCGACACTGTCAGAGTGAGGTCATTGCGATTAAAAGTGACAGCGATATTTGGCGTAAGACTCGTATCTTTCAGGCGGCGGCGGTGGACCGCGGCAATGGCATTGAGAACCGCTTCTCTCAACGCAGCACTGGAATTAGAGTAAAAGCGGTCCCCTGTAAGAAGATTGAGAATTCGCTCTTGGTCGAGCGTAAACGAGGGAGGCCACCCATCTACAGAGTTCGGGTCATTCATCTGGTCCATGCATCCTCGGTCCGATAATTTCCGTTCATACTAAGTTTGCTGCTCCAAAAATCCAATAAAATCAAGCAGCATATGCACGTGGCACTTCCGTCGTGTGAACAGATATGGAACTCCGGGCCACAGAGAGCGGTGTTATCAGGAACTTTGTAGCTGGTTTTCAAGACTAGCTCGGATTGAGAAAAAGACGGATCTCACACGCTCCGGTCACATGCGAGCCTCCTGCAAAGCTCGGCCTCAAGTTCTTCGATCTGGATGACTTCGTAAGAGTCGGGCACTGTGCGGCCAGACCTCGTAAAGACAGCCTTGGTTTCTTGTGGAAATGTTCATGCATCTGCGGTGTACCCTTGTCTATGAAATGTTCGTAGGGGCACGGCGCGCCGTGCCCCTACTTTTCGGAGAAATGACAGACTTAGCACTTATGCTCTAAACAACTCGCATTGAGAGGTTTTCATCCCTTTCAACATGCTCGCTCCAGCAATTTAGCGAAACTGCGGCATCACGTGTTTGGCGAACAACTCCAGTGACTGCATCGTCTCCTTATGCGGGAAGCCGCCGAAGTTGACCTCGAAGACCGCATAGTTCAGCCCGTAATCCGCTTCGGCGCGTTTCAGCCGTTGTATGCAGCGTTCCGGTGAACCGAAGATCATGCAGTCTCCTGCATCGAGATCTTCGTACGTGGCGGAGCCGAACAGTTTTGACAGACCGCCTTTGTATTCTTTGTAATCTTCCGACTGCCAGGTTTTCTGATCCAATCGTCCAAAGAAATTGAAGTACTGGAAGAAGTACTGTCTGGCTACCGCATGGGCTTCCTCATCAGTTGGCGCAACGTAGAGGTGATACACGCCCAGCACTTCGCGGGTGCGTGGGTCGTGCCCGGCCTCTTTCAGGGCGGACCGATAAACGTCAAGCTTGGCTTGCAAGTCTTCATGTTTGGGATAGGCGAAAGGCACGGTCATGAGGTTGAATCCTTGCTGTCCGGCCCAGCGAAAACTCTCCGGCGTTACCGCGCCGGCCGCCCAGATTGGTGGATAGGGTTTCTGCACGGGTTTGGGTAGCGGCATGACGTCGCGGATTTTGTAGTACTTGCCTTCATAGGTCACGGTGTCCTGGGTCCAGGCCTGGAGAATCACTTCGAGAGACTCATGAAACCGTCCCTGACTCTCGGCTTCATTGATGTCAAACAGATCATATTCCGCTTTCAGGACGCCGCGTCCGACGCCAAGGTCGAGACGCCCGTCGCTCAACACATCCAGCATGGCGTATTCTTCCGCCGTGCGGATCGGGTTATTGAGCGGGAGTAAGGTGACACCTGTGCCGAGACGGATGCGTTTGGTCCGTAGCGCGACTGCCGTGGCAAAGATGGGCGGTGAGGGAAAGGCGTAGCCGCCCACAAAGTGCTCGGCGAAAAAGACTCCGTCAAATCCTAAATC
>JBFWZL010000378.1:0-6587 GCA_050185455.1 Binatia bacterium
GTTCGGCCATCGCAGTCTCCTCTCCTTCGTCGGTAGATGTCAACCCCATGCCATCTTACCACGCAGCGGAGACTGCGACTTCTTTCACGAATTCAGGATGTTAGCACCTTAGCTTCATGCCTATGCCCGGCGATCTCGGTCGACACAAAGAAGAAAGAGCCGCTGGGCAACAAGAAAAACGGTGGCCGAGCATATCGCCCCCAGGGGAAGCCAATCGAAGTTGACACCCACGACTTTCCTGATCCCAAGAGGGGAAAAGCGGTCCCCTACGGGGTCTATGACATCGTGCACAACGAGGCCTGGGTCTCGGTCGGCATCACGCATGATACGGCCGAGTTTGCAGTGGCCTCCATTGAGCAGTGGTGGGACCAACTGGGCTGCCAACGCTATTCCTCCCCGTCGCGGTTGCTGATCACCGCCGACAGCGGGGGGAGTAATGGCCCTCGCAATCGGTTGTGGAAGCACGAACTCCAACGGCTGGCGGATACCAGGGGGATCATTATCGAGGTCTGCCCTTATCCGCCGGGGACGAGCAAGTGGAACAAAATCGAGCATCGACTGTTCTGCCATATCACACGTAACTGGCGCGGCATGCCGCTGGCCACGTATGAGGTAGTGGTCACCCTGGTCAGCTCGACACGCACGAAAGAAGGGCTGGAAGTGCACTGTTGGCTTGATGAGAAAGCTTACATGAAGGGACGCAAAGTCAGCGAACAAGAGTTTGCCGCCATTCGTCTCCGCCGCAACAAGTTTCATGGCGACTGGAACTATGAGATCCTACCTCGCACTCCCCCAAAATTGCGGTAGTTAATTGTTTTATGATGCCGGGCTGCGTCTCCATGCGACGACGTTATTGGCGGAGGTGAAATACACGACCGTCCAGGACTTGTAAAAGGCGTTAAGTCGGGTATTGATCAGGCAGACTGAGCTTCGACACCAAGGAGGACTGCTCATGCAGACAGAAGAGACGCGGGATTTGATCAAGACATATTATGACACCCTGCCGACAGGCAATCGGGAAAAACTCGCCTCGCTGTTTACCGACGATGTGGAATGGTATCCGCCAGAAAGCGCCCCGCTTGCAGTGGTGAAAGGCCGCGACGCCGTCACCCGGGAGTTGGGGGGCGAGACGCCCAAGCGGATGTTCGACATGAAGACCTTCCGACTCAACATCCATCGTATCTTGGCCGACGGAGATACGGCGGTGGTCCAGCATAGCATTTCCGCCAAGACCCGCGACGGTGAGCAGTACGATAACGAGTATTGCTGGGTCTACCACTGCCGCGACGGGAAGATTGCCAAGATTGAAGAATACGCTGACACGCATAAAGCGGCGCGCATTATGAAGTGGGAGCAGTAGCCCACAGCCTTTTCCCTCTCCCTTACCTTATCTTGCCCCACATTTTCGGGTAGGGGTGTCCAAGTAATGCTGGCGAGCAAGTGCTAAACCAGGCGGCATAAGAATGGGACACTCAGGCCGCTTGCGGTAAGGGCTGTTCTTTGGCGATGTGGTCCACTGTGGCGGTCACTTCCGGGGTGTAATACAGCTGTGAGAGTTTGTATGGCCAAGGGCCGTTGGTCGATAAATGCTGCTCCACGTCCCCGACCAGCTCTTCCAGGCGTTTGCGTTGGTGATTCCGCGTGCACTTGTCATGGACATCGCCAAAGGCCCGCTCAATCGGGTTCGCTTGCGGACAATAGGTCGGCAGAAAGAGCAGTGCGAAGCGGGGATGGGCCGCCAGCCACCGCTCGACCGCCTTGGCCTTGTGAATGCCATAATTGTCCACAACCACATAGACTTGGTCGAACCGCGCTTTGGGGTACCGCTTCTCCAGACAGTCCAGTAACACCCGGAACAGTACGGTCGTCTTCCGGAAGCCCGTGCCATGCCCCATCCGTCCGGTCTTCAGCTCCAGGGCTCCCGCCAGAGAGTGTTTCTGGTTCTGCCCCGGCGTCACGAGCTTGACCGTCGCACCCTGGGGCATCCACGGATAGCCGACCTTGGGGAGGAGGTGAATGTCGAGTTCGTCGGCAAACAGCATAATGGCCCGTTTCCCCAGAGTTTCCCAGGTGTAGCGGATGCGGGCCAGCTTCTCGATCCGTTCCGGATCGTCGTCGCGCGCGACCAACTGGGCCCGCTTCCAGACCCAGCCCAACCGGTGCAGCCAGCGTCGCATGGTCGAGGCCGACACCAGGATGCCCCGCTGGAGCTGGAGTTGCGCCGCTAGTGTCGCACAACTCCACCGCGTGCGGCACCACCCGTAAGCCGACGGCACCCTCTTCAGCAAGGCCATGAGACTGCGGCATAGCGACGGCGATAGCCCTACCGCCTTGGGGGTTGGAGGAGCGACCAGAGCGTCGAGCGGATAGGTGTGATAAGCCTTGACAAGGCGGTACACGCTAGAGCGCGAGCAGAACAGAACCGTGGCGATCTCGGTTGGCGTCCGTCCAGCGGCGCAGAGCAGGAGCACGTGCAAGGCCAGGAGATACCCATACCGGGCCCGCCGCAATTCGGCCAGCATCCATTCTTGCTCGTGTTGGGGAACCTCCAGTATGGTCGCACCAGGCACGGTGATTCCTCCGTAGTATCTCGGTGGTGTTGCAACTCCCGAAATACCAAAGAGGCCCTCACTGTGCCAATCTCATGCTGCTTGGTTTAGTTTGCAACATACTGGATAATCAGATGTTTTTGTGGCACGTTTTAGATGGAGCATTACCTGAATAGCACTACCGGGATTTCGCCTCCTCGTGAACGCCTATCTGGTGATTGCCTTGGGAAAGCTCGGAGAGCATCGCGCCGCCCAGACCCTGTTTGCTCGGGTCCATCCCTTTCTCGTGGCGCATAGGGAAGACGAGTTGTGTGTCCAGTGTGAAAGGGCGTTGCAAGAGGGAGGTGAGAAGCGGAAAGCGCTGAAGGCGGCGTGAACATGGCCAGCGTTCGCGAGGAAAGGCAAACAAACTGGACGAACGACAATCTCCTCTGCCCTGTGGAATGGCGTCTTCGTTGTCCGCGCCTCTCAAAAGAGAGCACGGAGCGAAGGATGCCAGGGAGTGCCTTGTGCACCCTCTACCATGATCGTGTTCTGTCTGTTTCATGAACTCCGGATTGTTCCAGTTTTACTCGCGGTCGGTTCGAAACGGCTTCAATTCCTGTTTCGCCTCTTGCACGAAAGCCAACACACTGACAAAGCCCCACTGCCCCTCTGACGGTAAGTGATAGCGTTGGCGGGGATCGTATACCGCGGCTTCTGCGGTCTGTACCGCCGTGCGTAACCGGTCGGCTGCGACTCTCATGCTTGTGCGATCTCGCTGCTGGCGCAGGACCTGCCTGAACTCCTGGAGTTCTTCTCGCAGCCACACCGCCAGCCGTTGATACGGTCCTGCTTGTTCATCCACTGCCACGCTTTTTCTCCTACGTCTTGCATAGCGTCCTTGTTTCTGTGTGAGGTATCGAAGCGTCGCCAGGTTGGCAAAGGCGCCACGCCTCCATCACGGCAACCAGGAATACCTGCCTACTGCGTCCGGGCTGACCCCCACCTCCACATAGGACGCTGGCGCGTCGAACACGTACCCTCCCCCCCAACACAGGTTGCTCCGGCCTCCACTCCCTGACGGGACGCTCTGCGTTCCCCTCCGGCGTCCGCCTTCACTTCACATCCGTGCGCCCTGCGGGCCAGTGGTCGCACGCGCCTTTCGTCTTCACCCGCGTTCCTCCTTTGGCGTATGCTTCTTCTTCGGTGAAACTTATCGGTATTGCTCCGCAAAAACTCTCCTCTTTTTCTCCTCTCCCTCTGGCTGCTCTTTTCTGCGCCCGCCTTTCCCAACGACCACCGGGTCTATACTCTTCAGCTCTGCCTTCTCCCAGACATTTCCCCACTGATGACACAGGCATGGACCATCGTGCCTGGGATAGGCCTTCGTCAAGCAGACGCAACAGCTATCCTTTCTCTGCTTCATCGCCTTGCTCCTGTAGTGACAGCTCTGATTGTATCCAGAGCCGTATGTACGGTACATCGCGTTACGCGACAGCATAGGCCACTTCTGTTGATGGAGCGCGAATAGGAGCACTCGGACAGAGTCTCCCTAGCTTTACCGATGGTATCGCACTAGACGCTTGGTTTCAGCTTCTTCCTAGAGGACGTGGGGATAGATTCTCACCTGAATTCCACTCACGATCCTATCTGGAGCGACGCCTACGGCTTACGCTGCGCAGTTAACGACGTAACCAATGTGGCGCACACGTCTTCAAACCTCGCTGCAGCACCTGGAGCAAGCGACGTTGCCTGATCAATCTCGCACATGAATTCCAGCAGGCCGATTGGTATGCCTTGCACCTGGAGCAGTTGATGCGCCTGCACAGCGATGTCGGCAATCTGCTGCCGCGTGTAGGCAGGATATTTTCCGACCAGACTATCGAGCACGCGGCGGACCGCAGCGACGGCCGGATCGTTGGGCGCAACAGCGCGGCCCGTGTCAATCGTCGCCAGGAATTCTTCTAGTGACTGTGCTGATGGCATGGTGATATCAGATCAACAAAAATGACAGAGTGACCGGTGCACAGCGTCTCGCACCACGTCCTCCATCAGGAGGAAGAATCGGCAGCATCTCGACAGGGTTAAGCCGTGACCGATGCCGCACGGTTCACGGCAAAGGAGATATGGAGAGGATCTGCGCACGGTGATCGTGCACATCCACACCGCGCCACTGTCCGACAGCGGCACGGTAACGAGGCGCGTTATGGCAGGGTTTTCGTGAGGGCGGCGAGTGCGGCGAGGAGGGTTTTCTGACTCCCGCTGACGGGTTTGGGAGGACGATCAAATTCGCGTAAGATCCGTTCGATGCCAGCGACGTTGCGGTTCAAGAGCTGGAGCATCGTGTCCGCGAGTTGGCGGGCGACCGCCTGGTCGCGGTGGCTGGCCGCCAAATAGGCAATTGTGTCGTCGAGCACCCTCGTGCTCCCGACGCCGAGAATCGCCTCCAGCGGGTAGCCGTGGGCCCGAATGTTCAACAGCAAGGCCAAGGGCAGCTCCACCTGGCCACGCTCATAGCTGCTGATCTGTTTCTGGTCATAGTCGCCGAAGTGCTGGCCAAACTCCTGCTGCGTCATGTCCAGACTCTCACGGAACTGTTTGAGGCGTGGGCCGATGTCCGCGTAGTGGAGGGTCTGGTCTTGCAGGAGTGTCACGATCCGCTTGCGGTCGGTGATATCTTGCGCCGTCCCGAGCAGCTCCTGCGGCGCGCCGGCTGGACTGCGGGTACACACCGTCTCGCGTAGGCGCAGCCAGCGGTACTCGCCATTCGCATGCCGCACGCGGCACTCCGTCTCGACCGGCGTCCCCGGCCCGGCGCCAGATACGTCACGGAGGCGGTCGGCCAGCGCCTGCCGGTCGTCCGGATGTACGAGATCGGCAAACAACGGTCCGACGTGGCCTTGCAGTTTCTCGGGCGGATGCCCGAGGATCGTGAGGAGCTGTTGATTGACCCAGCGGACACACGGTTGCGTGAGATCATACAGATAGACAATGTCCGGCATGGCTTCGGTGATCCGCACGCGCAACGCTTCGCTCTCGCGCACCGCCTGTTCCGCGGCTTTGCGCGCGGTGATGTCGCGCGCGACGCTCAGGATCTCGCTGACCGTCCCCTCTTTGTCCATGAGCGGCATCCCCTTGATCTCGAACGTCCGGACCTCACCGGTGGCGCTTTTGGCTGGGACTTCAATCGGTCGCACGCGCTCGCCGCGAGTCAATGTGGCAAAGCCCTCCAGGAGTTCGTCGCGATTCTCCCCGGCAAAGAAGTCGAGAAAGGTCTTCTCGCGGAGTGCGTCTTCGGAGAGGCCCGTGCGGCGCAGCACTTCGGCATTGGCCTGGAGCAGGCAGCCGGCGGTATCGGTCACGTACAGCAGATCCGGACAGGCGTCAAACAGCAACTGATAACGTTCCCGACTGGCGCGCAGTTCCTCCTGCATCTGCAAACGCTCGGTCAGATCCCGGTAGATACCCTGATAGCGAATCACGGCGCCAGCCGCGTCGCGAATGGCGCGCGTGCGGGCTTCGACGCGCACTGTGGTCCCATCGTTGCGGATCAGCTCCGCCTCAAACAGGGAGGAGGGAGGTTTGTCGCCCGCCAGGAACCGGCGGCTGCGTTCTTCGGCCAGCGTGACCGTCTCGGGGGTGGCGACCTTGCGCACGTGTTGGCCAATCAGTTCCTCACGGGACCAGCCGAGCAGGCGTTCTGCGCCCCTATTGACGGCCAGAATCACGCCGTCCGGCGTGAAGACGGCGCAGGCATCGTTGGCATTCTCAAAGAAATCTCGATACAGTGTCTCATTGTCCCCAGGTGAAGACGTGGTCCGCCGTCGCCGGTCACGCCGGTGCGCCGTCGCCCGTACAGGCGCGTGTCGTGGCGCCGCTTTGGGTCTCGCCATGGTTGGTCCTCCTCCGCCCGCTTCCGTCCGCACGTCTTCCGCCGCTCCACTCTTGCTCCGCCACTCGCCCGCCCCCTGACCATATCACACAACACACCGGGATTGCTCGGGTACAGCACCGCACTGACGCCTGTGGTCGTGATGCTCAGATTGATTGAATTTT
>JBFWZL010000379.1:0-6571 GCA_050185455.1 Binatia bacterium
GTAAGAGCTTGGTTAGCCCTGGCCGACAGTGCGTGGATTCACGGTGAGAGAAATACAGCTCTTCGTCGCTACCGAAAGGTGCGATCACTCTGTGCGCAATATCGGCTATCTGAACTCTTTCTACACGTCGCCTTGAACGAGGCTCAGTTGCTTCAACAAATGGATCGGAACGAGAGCGCGCTAGCCCTTCTCAATCCATTGCGTAACCAGTTTCTGCTCAGTAAACATTGTCTTGCGTTGTTTCTTACTTTGGGTCGTTGTTTCATGAAACAAGCGAACTATAGCGAAGCGACCCGGGTCCTAGAAGAAGGGCTACGCTGTCCACAGGCAGAGTATTCTGCTGAAGGTGTCGCGCCTCTACAAACTCTCTTAGCGAAAGCTAATCTCCAGGCTAACCGGACCTACAAGTCACGATCTGAGATCGAACGAGTACTAGCTGCTAATCTTGCTCCCCAGGAGCGGTACGAACAGCTCACTCATTTACTCCTAGTCGTAGGGAGTGCTGAGGCGATGAAGAAAAGCAACATTTACGAAACCGAGAGATTGCTGAATGAGATCGAAGAGTATGCAAAACTTCACAATCAATGGTCATGGGTACGAACGGCTCATGAGCGCCTTGGAGCGGCTCTCTGGGACATAGATCGGAAAGCAGCGATCCCAAGTCTACGTGGCCGGAATGACGAAGATAGAGGGAGACAAAAATCCTGATGGACTTTTCAGCACGGGCATTCAGCTTTTGGGTCAACTCCACGAGCTTGGACTAGCAAAAGGGAAGAAAGTCATCTCAGACTTACAGAAGCAGACTGAAGCTTGGCTCCGAGCGCAATTACACGAACCTCACCCCCCCCCCAGAATGGCCGGAGAGACGTGAATATCCTTCGTTGGCTGTTATGGCCCTTTGAGCTGACCCTCACTGTCCTCTCCCGGCCCGATAAAGGAAGAAACGTAAAGGCCGGAGAGCTTGAACGGTTCTTCCTAAAAACTTTGACTTCGTCTCGGTTGCATCCCAGCAATTCTTCAATCTGAGGCGAATTCTTATGAAAGGTCGAGCATTCAGGAAGGCAGACCTAGGGCAAAAATTTAGAAAACGTTGCGATCTTTACGGCCTCTCACTCCCTATCACTGGCAATCATTAACCTAGCGTCTGATTGCTTCGGAGAAACGTGTAGATTACGATCCCGCATGACTCATCTTCAGGGGTTACCATCATGGCGGAGCAACAAAGATCAACCCTGACTTCTCCTGCGTTCTCCTCGACACAGGTGCGCGCGGTCGTCAATCGGTTTCTTTTGTCCCAGGTGGGAAGCATGTTTGCCGCCGGGACACCGAAACCGGACAGCGCTGCTCACGTCTGGCATGTTCCTATCTTTTATCATCCTCTTGATTTCACTGGAGACGAAGTCGGCCGGGCGCAGGTCAACGCCGTCACCGACGAGATCCAACAATATACGTCAGCCGCTGAGCTGCGGGAGCGCGCGGCTAAACTCCATGAACGTGACAAGACTCAGACCCGCGCCACCTTTTTACGCGCAAGAAAAAAGTAGTTCGTGTTTGCCTGCGTGCTTGCGTATGGTGCTGGCAGCGTACGGGATGAGACTCCCGGAACGGGAATTGCGCCAACGAACCGGTTGGCAAGAACAGTTCGGTGTTTCTTCACGTCTCTTGATCGAAATCGATCACCAGTTGGTCAGTAATCGGATAGCTCTGGCATGACAGCCTGAAGCCGCGCGCGACCTCGTAGTCCTCTAGGGCGAAGTTGGCGTCCATGTCGACTTCGCCTTCGAGGACCTTGCACCGGCAGGTGGAGCATACTCCGCCTTTGCACGAGTATGGCAACTCAATGCTCTGCGCGAGTCCGGCTTCGAGGACGCTCTCTTTGTTCTTCTCCATGGTGAACTGGCGCGTGCGACCGTCCTGGATCACCGTTACCTGACACTCGTTGTGACCAAGCACATGATGGACTTGTGTCGGCCGCGGCGCCTGCGACAGACTGGTGGCGAACAGCTCCATCTTGATCTGGATTTTGTCCAGCCCGTGCGCTTGCAACGAGGCGGAAACGTCTTCCATCATGCCCAGGGGACCGCAGATGAATGCGTGGTCGATGCCGGTCGGGTCGATCCACTTCTCCAGCAGCGCATCGCATTTGGCGCGGTCGATGCGGCCGTTAAACAAGTCGATGTCTTGCTGCTCGCGACTCAGGATGAACACCAGATTCAGCTGCTCACGGTAGATGTCCTTGAGATCGGCCAGCTCTTCCCTGAAGATGACGCTGGAGGAAGATCGGTTACCGTACACCAGCGTCATCTGACTGTGCGGCTCGGCGATCAGGGCAGTCTTGATGATCGAGAACACCGGTGTGATGCCGCTGCCAGCCGCAAAGGCGACATAGTGTTTGCGGTTCTCCGGAAAAAGCGGGACGTTAAAATGGCCGGACGGCGGCAACAGCTCCAGGCTGCGCCCGGGTTTGAGAAAATCGTTGGCCCAGTTGGAAAACAACCCGCCTGGAACTCGTTTGATCGCGATACGGAGTCGCTGGTCCTGCACCGCCGAGCAGATCGAATAGGAGCGGCGAATGTCCTCGCCATTGACCTTAGTGCGCAGTGTCAGGTGCTGACCTTGGACGTAGTGGAACTGGTCGGTTAACGACTCGGGTACGTCGAACGTCACCACGATCGCTTCGCGCGTCTCAGGTCTGACTGATGCGACTTTTACTTCGTGGAACTTGCTCATTGTGCTCTTCTACAAATCATCCCCCGAATCCGTTTTTCTCGATGTTCGCCTGCAAAGAGACAGAATGTAGTCTGGATGAAGCGAAGCGTAATCCAGGAACGAATGGGGAGCAAAAATCCCGGATTCCACTCCGTTCCATCCGGGCTACAGGCTTCATGAAACATATTCATGCCTCACCCGGTTGTGTCGCCTCACCATTGCGCGCCGGGATAGGCGCGCTGCAAGAACTGCATCTCCGCCAGCAGGTATCCCAGGTGTTCAGTATGACGCCCTTGCTTCCCCCCCTGCTGCATCCAAGTTCCGCTCGGCAGTGTCAGCGTCGCCGCGCGGAACACCTCGGCCACATGCGCAAGCCACGGCTCACGCAACCGTGTTGGGTCACAGACGACGCCTTGCGCCGCTAATCGTTCATCCACCGGATTAGGAATACACATCTCGCCGGTATACATCCACAACTCGTCCACCGCAGTCTGCATACGACGATGGCTTTCCTCCGTGCCGTCGCCCAATCTCACAACAAGGTCGCCGCTGCGCCGCAGGTGGTAGGCGACTTCCGTGACCGCTTTCTCGGCGATCTCGGCAATGCGCTTGTCCGTCGACTTCGTTAATTCTTGGAGAAGCAGATGATGCCAGGCGTCGAAATAAAACTGGCGCGCCATCGTCATGGCGTAGTCGCCGTTCGGCTGCTCCACCAACAGCACACTACGAAACTGGTGGGCGTCGCGCAGGTAGGCGAGCTGGTCTTCGTCACGGCCTTTGCCCTCAACCTCGCCGGCGTAAGTCAACCACCCGCGCGCCTGGCCAAGCAGGTCCAGCGCAGTATTAGCAAGCGCCATGTCTTCTTCAAACACCGGACCCTTGCCACACCATTCGGATAACCGTTGCGCTAAGATCAGGGTGTTGTCTCCCAGGCGGAGCAGGTACTCGAACTTGTCATCTAGCAACATGTTTCTTTCCTGTTGTCCCGCCGTTACATATTCTTGACTTCTTTCGGCATTGGGAAGAAAGTCGGGTGTCGGTAGACCTTACTGTTCGCCGGCTCGAACAACGGCTCCTTGTCTCCGGGCGAGCTAGCAACGATGTCGGACGCCTTCACCACCCAAATGCTTACGCCTTCGTTACGTCGGGTGTATACGTCGCGCGCGTTATTCATCGCCATTGCCGCGTCGGGGGCATGCAGGCTGCCAACATGCTTATGCGCCAAGCCATGCTGACTGCGGATAAATACTTCCCATAAGGGCCACTCTTTCATGGTCAGTTCTCCTCACACAAACAAGACTCATGCAGCTTTCTCGGCGTCCGCTTCACGCCGCGCTTGCTTCTCAGCGTGTGCGACTAACGCCTCGCGAAACCAGGCGCCGTCTTCCCACGCCTGCACACGGGTGCGCAGCCGCTCGCGGTTGCACGGGCCGTTGCCTTTGAGAACATTCTGGAATTCACTCCAATCAATCTCGCCGAAGTCGTAGTGACCGCGTTCTTCGTTCCACTTGAGATCCGGATCAGGAATACTGATATCAAGGTATTCGGCTTGGGGCACAGTCTGGTCAATGAAGCGCTGGCGTAGCTCATCGTTGGAAAACAGCTTGATCTTCCACTGCGTAGACTGCGCACTGTGCACCGAAGTAGCATCCGGCGGCCCAAACATCATCAGCGACGGCCACCACCAGCGGTTGAGGGCGTCCTGGGCTAGCTGTTTTTGCTCTGCCGTACCTTGGCAAAGCGCTATCATGATGTCATAACCCTGACGCATGTGGAACGCTTCCTCCTTACAGATACGGATCATGGCGCGTGAATATGGTCCATACGAACAGCGGCACAGCGGAATTTGGTTCATGATTGCAGCGCCATCGACCAACCAGCCGATAGCGCCAATATCGGCCCAACTCAGGGTCGGGTAATTGAAAATGCTCGAATACTTGACCTTGCCCGAGAGCAGATCGGCGTACAATTGATCGCGCGTCACGCCCAGGGTTTCCGCCGCGCCATAGAGGTAAAGTCCATGCCCAGCCTCGTCTTGAACCTTCGCGAGCAGAATGGCTTTTCGCTTGAGCGTCGGTGCGCGCGTGATCCAGTTTCCTTCGGGCAATTGGCCGACAATCTCGGAATGGGCGTGCTGCGAAATCTGACGGATGAGGGTCTTACGGTAGCCCTCAGGCATCCAATCTTTGGGCTCGATCTTGACGCCCGCGTCGATGCGCGCCTGAAAGGCTTGCTCCTCGGCGGACATCTCTGCACAGGATTGCAGCTGATTGACTCCGGTGTCCACTTGTTGGGCGTACAGTGGCATGGCGATTCTCCTTACAAGAAGGTTTGCTTAGCGGCCAAGACTCAATAGATAGTAATCCACTTTTTCCTATTTTAGTCTTACTAGCACAGGGGAGAAAATACTAGAATTGCATGGTACGGTAAGGATCTCCAAAGTCGATGACGAGCTGCCCGAGGGCGAAAACATTGGTAGAAGAGTTGGGAAAATGGAGGAAACGAAAATGAAAGTTGAGCATGAAGAATTAATGCAGCGTGTGGCGGACATTGCGCCAAAGATGGCGGAACGAACCGTGACGTGCGACGAGGCCCGGCAGGTCGTGTCTGAAAATATGCGCGCCATGATCGATGCGGGCATGTTTCGCATCCCACAGCCGGCGCGCGTCGGCGGGTATGAACTCAACCTACGAACTCTAGGCGCGGCTGTTACCGCGCTCTCACGCGCCTGCTCCTCCAGCGGCTGGGTGCTAATGGTAATGGGCGCTCATCATTGGTGCATGGGAGTATTTCCGGAACAGGCGCAAGATGATGTGTTCGGCGATGGGCGTGATGGCCTAGTGGCGGGCACTCTTTCGTGGCAGGGAAACGCCGTCGCCGTCGATGGTGGTTATCGCGTAAATGGACGCTGGCAATTCGCCTCAGGCGTCGATCACGCGGAGTGGGTTATGTTGGGTTGCGCCGATCCCGATTCTCACAACCCACGGGTGCATGTCGTTGTCCCAGTCGGCGATCTGGAAATCGATGACACCTGGCATGTGATGGGTCTTCAGGGCACCGGGAGTAAGGACGTCGTGGCGCATGAGGTATTCGTGCCGGAGCATCATGCGGTCGACACCCGGCAAATGTTCGGCGGCGCGAGTCCACACGCGACCAGGCATCGGAGTAACTTGTATCGTTTATCGGCAGAGGCGATGCTGTGCATGTCGGTATCTACCGCTGTGCTCGGTTCAGCACAGTTTGCTGTGGACCAATTCATCCAACGCACCAGGGAGCGAAAGGTCATTCTCACGGGCGCATCGAAAGCAGAGCACGGCCCGACCCAGATTCGCGTAGCCGAAGCCGCCGCGGAAATCCGTGCAGCGCATCTGTTACAACAGGAAGTGTACGATGAGTTTGACCGTTTGATGGCCAGTGGTGAGAGATTCGATCCCGCGCACCGCACGTGGGCGCGCTGGCAGGTATCATACGCCGCCGAACTGTGTCGCTGCGCGGTGACGCGACTCTTCAGCGGTTCCGGCGCGCACACGGTATATGCACCGAGCGCGATGCAACGCGCGTTTAGAAACATTCATGTCGGCGCACAGCACGCAAGTTTGGATTTTGATACCGGCGCGGAACAGTACGGTCGGATGCTGCTTGGTTCCGGGACGGCACGATAGGTAGGATTCAAGTCGCACCCAGGGTGATCTTGAGAGGGGTGTCGCAACTGTCCTCATAGCTAGAAGCGACTTTGCTCTTCAATACTTTACCGGGAATCGCATCAACCCCAAGCGCGTTTCCTCATCCTTCATTTCCTAGGTGGGCAAGCCGCACTAATTCTTTACCTGAGCCACCTCTGTTTGTTTTTTCACCAATTCTG
>JBFWZL010000380.1:0-6512 GCA_050185455.1 Binatia bacterium
TGCATTGATCGAGGACTATGGCACGATCTCCGCCAACGGTTATCTCACCACCGCCCAGGCGATTGGCTTAGTTTCCTATCGTGGCCCAGCGGGTTTGCCGGGACAATTTCAGACCAAACCAGGAGAATGGTACACACAATGGCTGTTCCAGACGATTGCACCAGCCGAGAAGCATGGCCGCCAATCCCTCTATACCCTCTATCGCACGGATCGAGCGTTTCGCACCCGGCTTGAACTGTTTATTTATTCGCCAGAGCTGCGCCGCGTGCGTCGTCAACCGCAACCACGTCGCCAGGACAAAGCGCCAGGGTTTGCCTTGGGTTATGAAAATTTCTTGAATCGCGATGCCTGGGAGTTTCGCTGGCGGCTCATCGGTACTGATGTTCTCTTTGAAACAGTGCGTTTCCCCCGCACCCGGACATCTATCACCCTCACTACGGAAGATGGGTCTTTGTTTGAAACTTCCCCGCAAGCACTCAAGATTATGGGGCGCGACTACCCCGCGTACACGCCGGAAGGTGGAGTCCCTTGTTACGTCGTTGAGGCCCGGACGCGAGAGGATTGGATTCCAGATTACTATGCTCCCAAAATTCTCTATTGGCTTGATCAACGGACTTTCTTCCCACTGCGCATCGAGGAATATGACGCCAGCGGTGTGCTCACGTATGTAGAAGATAGGACTGCACACCTCGTGAACCCCGAGTTGGGGAACAAAGGGTACGAGGCGCATATCTTTCTCTCTTGGGACATTCCGCAAGACCTCATGAGTTATGACGTGCATGACGCCTACCGTCCGCAGTCATGGTCAAAGCTAGATCAAGAAGTGTTCTTCAGCCCTGATTTTCTGCGGCGAGTCTGGTTTGTCGCTCCGCTGAAGAGCCAGGCGACAGTACCCAACCCGGAAGCGTTCTTCCTGCGACCGGCGCTCTATCGAGAAAAATTTCCCCAGGAGCGGCAGATCAAGCTCTCACCTCAGATCGAGGCGCGCATTCGCGCCCAGGAAAGTGCGGGACAGTTGGTTTTTGAGGAGCAGGATGAGCGCTAAAAGTTTGATGATCATGGGTACTGCCTCTGATGTGGGGAAGAGTGTCGTCGTCACTGCCCTGTGCCGTACCTTTGCCCGTGCTGGAGTGCGTGTCGCACCGTTCAAGTCGCAAAATATGTCGAACAATGCGGCGGTGTGTCCTGGCGGCGATGAGATCGGCCGCGCCCAAGCCGCGCAAGCGGAAGCCTGTGGCTTGGAGCCTACGGTGGACATGAATCCTGTACTGCTCAAGCCCGAGAGTGAGACTGGCTGTCAGGTAATTATCCGTGGGCAGGCGCGGTTTCACCTGCGCGCGCATGAACACCAACGCTACCGAACGGCAGCGTGGCCGGAAATTATCGCCAGTTATCGCGCGTTGGCTGAGCGGTTTGAGCTAATTATCATCGAAGGCGCCGGCGGCGCCGCGGAGGTGAACCTCAAAGAACGCGACCTGGTCAATTGGGCGATTGCTGAACTGGCGAACGCACCGGTGCTGCTGGTTGCCGATATTGATAAGGGCGGTGTGTTTGCTTCGTTAGTCGGCACCACTGACCTGCTTTCTCCACGTGAACGGCAACGGGTCAAAGGATTTTTGATTAACAAGTTTCGCGGCGATATTCGCCTGTTGGACAGTGGGCTACGTTTTCTCGAAGAACGCACCGGGATTCCGGTATTGGGGGTGCTGCCGTATCTCCGCGACCTGCATATTCCTCAGGAAGACGCCGCGATGCTCGACACCCTCTCGGCTCGTGCGCACGAGAAATCAGTAACGATTGGCGTCGTGCGCGTACCACGGATCTCGAATTATACAGACTTCGCTCCGCTTGAATTTGAACCTGATGTGGCGGTGCAGTATGTGAGCGATCCTGAGAGTATTTCTCATCTTGACGTTGTGTGTTTGCCCGGCAGCAAAAGTACGGTGGCGGACTTGCACTGGCTGCGGCGCGCCGGATGGGAAACCTTTCTGACGCGACACATACGCGATGGAGGATGGGTCGTCGGCGTCTGTGGCGGTTATCAAATGTTGGGGCAGTACATTCTTGACCCGCAACAGATTGAGAGCGTCGCCGCCGAAACCGTTGGGCTTGGTCTTCTTGAGGTGGTGACTACTTTTGCGCGGGAGAAAATCACGGCGCAGGTCGAAGGAGTTACGTTTGGCTCTGGGATGCCGGTTTCCGGCTACGAAATTCACGCCGGTCGTGTGATTCGGCAGGACGCCGCCTTGTCGCTCTTTCGGCTCACGAAACGCAATGGTCACGCCATCAACGAGCTGGAAGGCGTTCAATCTCCAGAAGGACGGATCTGGGGAACGTCGATGCATGGGGTGTTTGATAACGCTCCGCGGCGGCGTCAGTTTATTGATCGCATTCGCGCCAGTAAGGGGCTTGGACCATTACTGACGACAACGGCTCCCGACGCCCTGGCGCGCCGTATACAGGAATACGATCGCTTCGCCGATGTCGTGGAGGCTCATACCGATATTGCTCGTATTTTTGCGCTTGTAGATGACAGTCGGTAGCCCGGATGGAACGGAGTGGAATCCGGGGTTCCTGCTCCGCTCTCCGTTCGTTCCTGGATTACGCTTCGCTTCATCCAGGCTACATTTGACCGAAAGATTTTCTCTTACATGTCAAAATTGCACCCGCACGCCGCCGAACGCTCCCAGCGGAGCGCCGGGGCCGAGGAAGCGTTCGACGCTGGTGTTGTCGAGCGTGTTCTCGAAAAACGCGCCATAGGTTTCGTAGTCCGAGTCGAACATATTTTCCAGGCGGAAAAACACATTGATAGCTCCGTACTGGTACGACATCTGCGCGTTGGCGACGAAATACGGATCGAGTCGTCGTCGTTGATTGGCTTCGTCGCCGCGCAGGTATTGCGATCCCACGTAGGCGCCATCAAGTCGTAAGCGCCATCGGGGAGTGAAAAAAAACTCAACGCCGCCATTGAGACGGTGGATCGGGACGAGTGGTAAAGTATCCCCCTTTCGCACCAGCGCTATCCGGTCTTCATTGGCAAACGTGAACAGCTCAACGTCATCCTCAAAGGTCGCGTCAGTCAACGTGTAGTTCGCGAACCAATGCCCTCGACCCCATGCGCCTTTAAGGAGAAACTCGATGCCTTGGCGACGTGTGGCTTTTACATTCTGGAAGAATCCTAAGACTCGACTTTCCGGTTCATTGCGAAAGAGAATGTCATCGTCGAGATCGGTGCGGAAAAAAGCGGCCGTGGCGTGAAGATTAGGAAAGAACGACCAGCGGAGCCCTGTTTCCCAGGTTTTGCCTTTGACGGGTTTCAAAGGCGGATCGTCTACGATCGCCGTAGGAATCGGACAGGGCGCTTCAGGATTGGCGCAGGTTAGCTCGATCGCGGTTGGTGCACGGTAGCTCTGGCTGTAGTTGGCGTAGAGACTAAGACCGTAGGGTAGGGCATACGTCGCGCCGATGGCGGGATTGAAGCGCTCAAATCGGTGACTGCCGCTCGCGTCCGTTTGCGCTTCCCCCTCATTACCGTCATCGGCTATACCCGCAAGCCGATCTTTAATAGTTAACGCCGTGGTATCGAAGCGTCCGGCGGCGGTGACCGTTAATCGTTCGGTTGGTTCCGCTGTGACAGTGAGAAATGCGCCTCCCGCGTGCGTGTCGGCAACGACATCCGTGGCCGGCTCGAAGACAGGTTCCTCCTCTTGGGCGAGTTCATCAATGCGATGGCGTAGGGTTGCGCCGCTGTAATCGAGCCCCACCGCTGCCGTTATTGGCATTCCCAGGATAATGTTTTGGTAGGTTAATTGCGCCGAGCCACCCCAGCCGTCCTGGTTTGTGTTGCCGAGAATGTCTTCCTCGACATCGCGATTAAATTGATCGAGTCGGAGAAAACGTCCGTACCCGTTCGCGGTCAGTGTGAAACCAGAGCCAAGATCGTACGCATACTGTCCATTGACAAACCACAGCTCGGGCTGGAAGCGATCGGGGTGCGTGAATACTGCCGACCGGTCGCGGCTCAAACGACTCTCCGGTAACGGCCCGTTGCCGGTCAGATAATTATTCGTGTAGGTCAAAGATAGAGTGGCGTCATGCCGACCAGCTGTGTAGCCCAGTTTGCCAAAGAGCTGACCCACACTGCTGGTGGAGAAATCACGAAACCCATCTTCTGTGAACCAGTTCCCGGATAAAAAGTAATCGAAATTGCCGTGGGTCCCGCCAGTTTGCAGCAACGAGCGTATGCGTCCAAAGCTGCCGCCCCACATTTCCGCTGTTGTGCCGGGATTGGTGCGTCCGCGTTTGGTTTGCATGACGATGGCGCCGCCCAGGGTGTTACGGCCATACACTGGATTGGAGCCGGGAAGCAGCTCGACTCGGTCAATGGCGTCCGTCGCGAGGAGATCCCAGTTGACCTGGTCCGCCAAGGGTTCGTTAATGCGCACGCCATCGACAAACACACTGAGCCCTGGCGGCGTACCAAGGAGAAAAGAACTGGTGAAGCCGCGATACAAGACATCGGGTTGAAAGGGATTGTTTTGTACATGGGTGAGGGAAAGGCCGGCGAGGTCGCGAGCAAAGAAGTCCGTGAGGTTCAAGGCTCCGCTCGCCCGGTATTCTTCTCCTGTCGCAACTTGGGCATTAACCGGTACTTTATCTTGCGGGAGGGGGACGCTCATTAATGGCGTTGTGCCTCGGACGGTCACCTCGGGCAGTGTGGTGGATTGTGCGGTCTGCGCCGCGCTTGGCGAGGTCTGCCCAAGGGAAAGAAGAAAAAAGATTCCCAAGAGCTGTGCGACTCTAGTCGACCGTACAGTGATACGAAACCAACAGGCAAGAGATTTATGCATCTTATATGTCTGGCGCATCAAGATTTGGATTAGGAAAGAGCCCATCTTGTTCCTCTTCCTTGATGGGAGAGAATACCGGAGAGGGTGATGGATGCAGACTCCCCCTCTCTCTGTTTCTCTCCTACAAGGGGAAAAAGGACCTATAGCGGCTTTCACTTGGATGGGACCCGTGGCGCTTGGAAGGAAGGCCTAGCTTAATCCGAGCCGCGACCGTCAGGGAGCGGTTACGCCACCGCTTGCTGACGCGCGCGGCTCAGTTCCAAGGGACGCAGGCAAATGCGAACTGCTGTAACACCAACACTGCCTCTCTTTGTCTTTCCACCTCTTGCGGAAGCGTTTCTATAGTTCACCCATTGAGGGCTTTTACGTTTCCGAAAACAGATTAAACCGATACGACACGCCTGAGGTGAAGTTCCAATCCGAGGTCAACTGAATGCCGTTGACGCGGCGATACACCGCAAACTGCATGAACGCGTACACTGCCAGATGATCGGTGAGGTGGTAACGCAGCCCTGGACTCAGAAAGATAGTTTCCCGCCCCGTATCCGCCTGCTCCACGCCAGGCGCATGACCTACATCATCGCGGTCACGGTAGTGAAAATTCACTTGCGCGAGCAAGTCCACTTGACGCAGCAACGGATACGCCACGCCCACGTTCAAGAACATCTCGCTGCCAGGCTGGTAGCCAAACTTCCCTTTGCCAACTGGGAAGCGACCAAGAACAGTGGCAAAGACTGGCAACAGACTGGCTTCGTGACGTAAGGTCCAGGCTGAAAAGCTTTGGGTGTACACAAGGCCGACGATTCCGTCCCATGAACCATTGCCAGGTTGAAGGGTGAGCTCAGCTTTTTCACCCTCGTCGTTGTCTATGCCCGTGCGGCCGGTCGGCAGTTTCAGGCCAACGAGCAACGAAAAAGCAGGACGCAGCGGCGTTTCCGGTTGCAGGAGCAGATAACGCGCGGTGACTTGCATGTCGCCGAACTCCTGATAACGCCAACGTTCCGGAGTGTCGACGATTTCCGTCCCGTCCGGAGAGCCCACGACTTCCTCCTCCTCGTGGGCCAAATGGCGGTGGAGGCGATCGAGAAACGGAAACAATGCGCCGAGGCTCAAACGCGGAGTCAGACCATAATCGAGAGAGAGCTTGTAGGTGTTATTGCGCGTGGAGATTTCGTCATGGCCGCGAGGAATTTCTCCTACTTCCGCCCTGCTCGTGCCAATGAAGGGCCTATCCATATCGATGAATTCATACGTGAGGTTCAGTTGCAGCTCACCGCCATGTGGATGACGCTCGGTTGTCGTCGAAGTCTCAATGGGGCAGAAGGCCTGACCGCATGAAGCCTGTGACATCCTGGGCAGCGTCAGTGCAAGGCACACGATTGCTGTGCTTATTAAGAAAAAGCCGTATCTCATTAGGTAATCTCCTATTTGTGTGCTCAGGGGAGATTGGCTTGCAAGACGATTGGACCTTGCGGTGCGAGAGTGATTCCTGCGTGCCCGTCGTGTCCTTGTGTCAATGAAGGTTGATGTCCAAACGTCACCTCGGCGGTGATGATAATCACGTTCGCGCCAAACCCGGAAACATCTCCCTCGCGGAAACTAAAGTTCCGATCCGCCGCCGTGCCGTCAGTGCGCGGATAAATTGAGCCGAGCGGGATCGGA
>JBFWZL010000381.1:0-6489 GCA_050185455.1 Binatia bacterium
AGGATAGAGACAGTAATCATGTCCGTCTCTTTTACCTCGAACCCACGATTCGCATAGGCATGGCGCAGCGACGCTTCATCAACGCGATTCAAGTTACTCTTGCCGCCTTCATCCACGACACGCACCCAGTATCCGCCCGCGCCGAACTCTTCATTCTGCCAACGGCCGTCGCCTCGCACCCAAATTTCTTGTTTTTCTTGCGCGGCGCTCTTTTGTTCACCGCTACTCAGTCCTTTTTGTAGACCGCCAAGGTTGCTCCGAGCGTCCAACAGCGAGCGGCCTTGCTGCTGCGCGCGTAAAACCCCGTAAAAGGCGCGGTGCAACCCGGCCAGCGCCAGATAGTAGGTCTCTACCTCTTGGTGATAGGTATCAGCCGTCAACGCCTCAATGCGCATGGTGCGTGCTAATTCCAGGGAGATCACCATAAGTACGGTGAGCGCCCAGATCACCATGATCAAGACGACGCCGCGCTGATCTTTCATCGTTCCCTCACTCTTCCACGCAAACTATTACGTCGCCGAGCGGCTGCTCCTCCTTGCGCCGCGCCAAGAAGATCGGGCGGAGGATTCAGGACATAGAGCGGGACCTCGATACGCCACTCCTGCGGCAATAGCCCTAATTTCGCTCGCCAGGAAAAACGAACCGCGGCAGGCAAGGCGCGCTCTTTCTTCCCATCCCACTGATTGGTCCACTCCTCACGGGGTTGCGATTGATTATCCAGCTGCTGTTGCGACCGGCTCAGGTATTCCCATACCACCTCTTCAACATCGGGGAGGACTTCTGATTCTTGTCGCAGGCTGCCCTCACGATCCTGCACCAAATCCGCTGGTAGCGTTGGCGCCGAGGTCCGCACCCAAAGACTGCGCCGACCTTCGTGCTCTTGCAAAAAATACGTAATTTTCTCCAAGCCGCCAGCCTCGGGTCTTCCAGCGCCCGACACAAAACTCAATTCCGTCGGTTCGCCAAAGAAGTAAACAAACGCGCCTTCTTCCCCTTGCAAGGTGAGAGGATACGCCGACTTCAAATGCCGTGTGATAAGTGAGAGGGCTGCGCGCGCGCGCTGATTTTCGACGCTTCTTGTTTCACCGCTTTGCGCCGCGCGCACCCCGATATTGAGCGTCGCATATACAAGAACCGCCACAAGGCTGACAATGGTTAGACTAATGACAAGCTCAAGGAGCGTGAATCCGCGAGCGTTATTAGTTCGTGATATTTTGCGCATTAGGTTGCTCCGCTTGCGTCCGCAAAGAGCGCACGACAAACGTTTTCGCTCCGCCATTCTCATCCCAGATGATCCGCACTTCAATTTCCTTGAGATGGAAAAAGTCCAGTTGGTTTGGTTGGTCGGGTTGGAGACGGGAGCCGTCATCATCAGGTCGGATTTCCTGCACCCGCGCAATCCAGGTGTACCCGTCGGGGAATTCTCCACGCTCTTCTCCATCCTCGATCGTCGTCTGAGCAAACACCCGATCCATAATGTTTTGCGCATAGATCGCCGCTTGCGTATGTCGAGAGGCTTTCACTCCTATATGTAAACTTCCAGAAAAAAGCTCCAAAACCGTCACGATACCCAACGAAAGGATGGCCAGGGCGACCATGATCTCCAGCAACGTGAATCCAGCAGGAGCTAGAGGTTGGGGGCTGACTAGCGTCAGAAGACGTGAGGCGCGACGAGAGGATAGAGGTTTGAGACGGAAGATTTGGGAGGAGCAAGAGGGACGAGTCTCTCGTCTCCAGTCGCCAGTCTCTTCGCAATTTTGGACTTTGGACTTTGGACTTTGCACTGTTATTCATCCCGCCGGATTGACGCAACGCCTAGTAACGGATCTAAAAATACGACATACGCCGCCGCCGTCGCGCTGCTCCCCTGTGCTACTTTTATAGCGCCCCCAGAGTTCGTACCGTCCGGATAAAAATAAAATTCCGCTTGTCCATTCTCCCGCACCCATCGACTTTGCGCGGACAAGACGCCGCTCTCAGGAGCTACCTCAACCGCGCCGCCGCCTTCCCGCCAGTACGAATTTTCCTCGGGATCAACGACTAGAAGGCCTTCTCGCCCAGAACGCACGGCATGCACACGCATCAGCTCCACGGCAGAGCGTAATTGTACAGCCGTGCGCCGGGCGTCCGCGCGGAGAAGACGGCTGCCGACTGCCGGTCCAACCAAAGCCGCCGCTACGGCGATGATCAGCATGACGAGCATTAATTCGAGCAGCGTGAAGCCGCATGTGGTTCGATTCATTATGGACTCTAGACGCCAAAACTCTAGGCTTTCTTCATCTGCTCAGCCGCGGATTTTCTCATTGCTTTGATCTTCAACACAATCACTAGCGTGGCAATCCCGATAGAGAGCGCATAACGATACATGTCCGGAGAAGAGGGATCTTTCCAGATCTCTTGTATACCGAAGAGGATCACCACGCCCATCAGCATAATCATGAAGCGGTCCCAGAGATTACGTGTCATGGTAGCGTTCCCTAACGGATCAAATCCATACGACGGGTCAAATCTTTGGTGATGTTCTTTTGATGCGCTTCCAGCGTGCCGCCGCCGATCTCCAGGAGCTTGGCGTCCCGCCACAACCGTTCCACCACATACTCGCCAAGGTAGCCGTAACCGCCCAGCACTTGCATAGCGTTATCCGCTACCTGCTTGGCCATCGTTGTGGCAATGAGTTTAACGCCGTCGGAATCAACACGCTGTCCAGGCTTGTTGAGGTCCATCCGTACTGCCGTGTAATACAGATACGTGCGTGCAGCCATGTACTGCGCATAGGAATCAGCAATATAACGTTGGATTTGCCCAAAAGTGTTAATCGATTGACCAAAGGCAGTGCGTTCATTTGCGTACCGCGTCATGACCTCCACGCAACGGCCGGCGATACCGGTAGACATCGCCGCGATGGTCACCCGTTCAATTTCCAAGTTGCGCATCATATGAATAAGGCTGTCGCCTTCCTCGCCAAGGCGATTCGCAACCGGCACAGCGCAGTCGTCGAACACGAGTTCCGCCGTCATCGACGCGCGCATCCCAGCTTTTCCGTGTAAGCGCTGCCCCAACGAAAAGCCGGGAAAACCTTTCTCGACGACAAACGAACTAATGCCTTTCTCGGTGCGCGCATAGACAAGGAATAAGTCTCCCAACGTCGTGTCGTCCAGCGCACCGTTGGTGATGAACATCTTGCGACCGTTCAGGTAGTAATGATCCCCACGCCGTACGGCTTGAGTTTTCATGCCGAGCACATCGGTTCCAACCGAGGGTTCGGTCATGCACATGCCGCCGACCCAAGCGCCGGAAATCACCTTCTCCAGATAACGGTTACGCTGCTCATCGTTCGCGTTGTGACAGAAATTATTGACAAAGAGCATGGAGTGCGCCAGGTACGCTAAGCAGAAGCCGGGATCAGAGGCCGATAATTCTTCGTGCACAATTACCGCCGCTGTCGCGTCCATCCCGGAACCGCCATATTCCGCCGGCACGGTAACGCCCAACAGCCCTAGTTCGCCAAGTTGCCGAAACAAGGGCAGATTGAAGCGTTCGTGTTTGTCGTACTCCAGTGCTTGCGGCTCTACTTGCTCGCGCACGAAGTCGCGCACGGTTTTTCGCAGCAAAGCGTGTTCTTCCGTCGGCTGAAAGAGATCTAAGTCTACAGTCGGCATGTACAGTGATCCTTACAAATAAAGATTTGTCTGAATCCTGCGCGACCCTGGCTGTGGTGTCAACTAAGGGGGGAGTATTCCTCGCCCACAAGTCCCTTCACATCGGGCAACATCGCGAAAAAGGCAGGAGGGTTGAGATACTCACGGTAGACGTCATACCCCGCTCGCACCAGTGTAGTCAAAGTTTCCGCATTCGCGTTCCAGTAACGGCCAACTTCTTCGTGGTCCATGGTAAATCCCTCCACGTCGATCGCTTAGTCAGTCGTTTCAGCCAAGAGCGCTTCGCCTTCCGTCCGCAATAAATACGGCCAGGTGTCTTCCTCCCACTCCGTCGTCCCTGGAAACAATGAGCGCGTACAACGCGCTCCATACGCACTCCAGTACACACATGACGCAAATACCGATCGCCGTTCCCGTTTCGTGAAGGACTGGCCACGAACGTACTCGTAGTCCGAGACGTAGGCGCGTATATCTTCCGCACTCGGAATGCGGCGCACGCCTTCTCGTGTCCAGTCTGCGGTAAATCCATGTACTGAGCCGCCTACCAATTCCGTTTCCGTGCGGAACGCCAACGAGTCCCAATCATACACGGCCACAATGCGACCGTCCCGAAACCGCAGATGTTCGACTTTCCAATCTGCATGTCCGAGCACTCGAACACCATCATGAATCTCGGCGTCGCGCGCTCGGCGGGCAAAATCATCAATCCATTCAGTTCCGTTAGAATTTCACGGGCGTGGAGCATGATCGATTCCCTTGATACTGCTTAATACGATAATAATCTGAAGCGCATTGTAAAGCGCGCCCGTTCCATTGTTCGGTTAGTGATCGCTCGTCAACGTTCTCTGATAAGGATTCTGCTCGCGGAAATCTGGTCGGACTAGGGTTTTTCGACAGTCTTGTTATGCAGCGTTTCGATCATTACGAGTGAAGGATTTCGCCAAAGCCTGAGCTGTCTGGCGCGGCGCCTCAATGACGACGAAATACTCCACAAGGTAGAGATAATCTTCTCCACTCTTGTCAATAATTCGGAGGGCGCCATCTTCCGCAGCATCTTTGTTAGGCAATGTCCGGTAGAGATTGTGGAGTTCTAAGGAGGCTGTATACTCGGAGTTATCCACACAGATGGTGAACTGAAGGCTAATAGGTTTGCGAGTCTTCATAAGGTTAATCCAGATAGCGTTTACGGAGGAGGCGCGTGTTCACCTCGCGCAGCGGCCCGTTACGCTTCATCCCGTACGAAGGCAAATTGGATTAGAATTCTAATGCATATCGCCGCTTTGCGTCCATCTCTTGTAGCAACGCCGCTGATAATTCTCCCCAATTCACCCAAGAGGATCGAAATTTCTATCGTAACTAGCTTGTCGAGCTTAACGACGGAACTCTTCTTCAGTCCCGTTTGAGGAAAATCGGGATGTGAGTCCACAATAAACAAATCAGTAGACGCTAATGCTGACGGCTGCTGTCCGGTGATGAAAGCAAGCAGGACATCCCTGCCCTGACGATCCGAGCGTGAGACAACCACCGCAGGGCGGACTTTCTGCCCGGACAAATCCGTGAACGGGAAAGGGGTCAAAACAATCGTGCCGCGCTTCATCAATAGCGCACTTTCAAATCCTCAACGCTGTACAGGTCTTCTTCCTCGGCAAGCCAGTCGAATGCCGTTCCTTCCTCCGCCAAGCGCATGATACCTACAGTAGGGATCTCGTCCGTCTCTAGCCGTAGTTCTATCTCTTCGCTGCGGCGCGCCAGTTCGACAAGCCGTTCAAACTCGGCTCGTGGCAATACAGTTTTGTCTCCGACCAATTGTACGTGAAGGCTTGTCATATGCTTTCGCCTCAGTTTCATATTGAATCGTGATTGTAGCGTGTCGGCGACATGGAAACTAGAAGAAGTAAATAGCTGGGATTCGCTACGTTTTATTCCCTCCTACATGATGGACAAGTGTCTTGCGCCTCAGTTCATCGTGAACCGCCTCACCCTGTCCTTATCAACTCAAACAGAGCCACAAACGGGAAATGACATGACGGAGCGCAAATTTAGCAGATTTCCCTCTTTAGATTTTCCTTCACCTCGTGAAGCTTGGCGTTCGCGACGGTCAACACCTCCTGAAACCCAAATCGCCGCCATACTGCCTCGGCTTCTCGATTGCCTCTCACATAGTCGAGCACGAGCACCTCGACCCCCGCCTGCGCAAAAAATTCCAAGAGCCGGGCAAGCAAGGTGCGACATATCCCGTAGTGTCGATACGGGGGCTCCACCCATACATTATCAATATGCCCCCAGACCGTGGGCGCAAACTCCTCGTGATCAACGACGCGGCCTATGGCCATGCCGATTCTCTGCACTCCTTGCTGGTCTTGAACGACAAGCACTTGAGCTCGAGGATCGGTAAGAAGGTCGCGATAGAAGGTCGTAAGGGCTGCGACCCGTTGAGCATTGAGCGCCAGGATAGACGAATTGGCGCAGGCAAAATGCGCTTGCAAGGCAAGCCGCATCCGTTTCAGCTCGGCGACATCAGCTTGACCTTCCTTACGAACTTCATATGTGAACGGAAACGCAGCTTGAGTCATTGACGACCTGTCTTTTCAGTGACGTTTAGATGTCTGAGAGGATTGGTCTGCTTGTCTGTCATGGCATGACTGCCTTCAGCTCTTTGCTAAGACGTCTCCCCTAGATAACACACCGCAAGCGGAGTCTCGGACACTCCGTTCGATTCCAGCGTCACTCGGTACGCTCTTGCTTGCGGTTGCGACACCACCACTTCAGTCAGTTGTTCATCTTCGAAAAGCACAGCTGCCCCGTCATCAATGCCAATCCCTGAAGGTAG
>JBFWZL010000382.1:0-6482 GCA_050185455.1 Binatia bacterium
AGCCGGACTGTAAAGGAATCCAAGAGTTGCCCCAGGACGAGAAAGATCGGCTCAGAAAGATTGTGAAGGCATACGACGACAACACAACTTGGGAGATTTACGGTTTCTCGATGAGAATTGTCCATTAGGAGACCCTTCGACTTCCCCTTCGACAAGCTCAGGACAGGCTGCGCTGCGACAGCAGCGGAGTCGAAGCAGGCAGATAGAAGAATCCGAGCCGCGACCGTGAGGGAGCGGTTACGCGCGTTCCCCGCGCGGCGACTTCATCGCCGCGCTACAGCAGCAGCGCCCCGTGAACGGGGCTAGAGGACGGCTAATGTCTTGTGATCGCCCAGGCGTAACCAACGATAACTGCCATGATCCCAGCAGCAATCCCAAAAGCAATCCATTCCATGCCAGTCATTGGGTTAATGCCCAGCCAAACACGCCAATTGCAGCAAAGAGAATCACTCCTAATCCAAAAGCGATCCATTCCATGCCGGTCATTGTTTCCTCACGACAGATGCTTCAGAAAATACAAATTATTTCCGTCCGGATCTTTCAGGCCAACCAGACGCGCACCCCATTCTTGGTCAGCGGGCTCGCCTTGAAATTCGACGCCTTTGGTTTTCAGGTCTTTGTAGATGGCGTCTACATCTTCGACAACGAAGCTGATGTGGTCGAGGCCGGTGGGATTCTGCGCCAAAGAAGGATCGCGTTTCACAGGCTGAGCGTTCGTCAGTTTGGTCTGAAAGAGAAACAAGACGGCGCTGCCTGTATTCATCGTGCAACCTTGCACGTCGGCTTCGTAGTCGTAGCCTTTGGTGAAGCCCAGTTTTTCGTAGAATGCCATGGATCGCGCAAGATTTGTGACTGCAATTCCGATGTTATCGATGCCTTTGACCATACAAAGCCCTCCTTCTTTTTTTCCTAATGAAATTTGACGATCAAAATCGGTAATCCTCACGTTGGGTGCCACGGGTGGCTTGTCCACCCGTGCAGCCCGACCACACGGGCGGCAAGCTGCCCGTGGCACACGGAAACTCGGTGTTCGGAACATTACCGAACTTGCCTATCAAAATTCATTAGCTTTACGCCGCTTGCTTGGCGGCGCGGAAGACAAAATCGACCTCACCAATGCGCACTGACATGCCCTCTTTCAGCAGGTTCTCGACAATGGGCTTGCCGTTAATGTAGGTGCCGTTTTTGCTCTTGAGGTCGAAAATAACGTAGCCGGGTTTCAGTTTTTTGATGCGCACATGCTCTCGAGAAATCGATTCATGCGGAATCACTACATCACAGTTTTCTCCACGCCCCAAAACGAATTCTTCCCGCAGGAACGTAATTTCTCGCGGCGCTTCGGTAATCGCGCTCTGCCGGATGAGACGTGCATAGGGAGAGGACGAATCCACCACCGGAGTTTGTGTTGTCGAAGCGAAAGAAAAGGTAGAAACCAGACGGTTCACCATCTCCGTCGATAATGCTCCTACCCGCGCTCGGGCAAATAAAGGCAAGGCGGCGGCGGCAAGCAGCGGAATAACGACATTCCACCAGGCATAAGCAAACGGCGCAGCCGCAGGCGTAGAGCCAGACGTTGGTGACGGCGTTGCAACACGAGCGCCGCCAACACCACGCACTTGATAGGAGACGCGCGCCTCCCCTTCCCGTTCTTTGAAATTCACTTTGAGCGCTATTTCCCGCTTCGTCCCATCTTCAATGGGTTTGGGGCTCGTGTACGTCAAGAAATATTGCGACGCTAAGGAGCGGCCAATCTCATTGATGATACTCGGTAAGCGATTGCTTTCGCTCGCGCGATTGTAGTGGCGACCGCCGGTCTCCTTGGCGATCCGGTATAAATCCGGCGCTTCAAAGGGCGGCGGCGCAAGAGCAAAAACAGTAAGGTTGACATTTTTCAGCTCGGCGAGAACATCACTTGCGGTCAGGTGCGTCACTTCACGGTTATACGTCTTCTCCGAACCGTCTCCTTGGTAATGATTCGGTGCATCGGTGATAAGAATGACGACGCCTTGGGCTTCGGGCCGAAACGGAAACCGGCTCGCTACAACGAGCGCATCGAGTGAATCTTCCGGGATATCGCCGCCGCCGCCGGCCTGGAGAGCGCCGATCCAACTCTTGAACTCACGCGCGCTGCGTGTGAACACCGGCTCGTCACGGATGACATAATCCTCGAAGGTCACTAGCCCAAGCCGGTAGTCACGATTCGCCTTCGCGAGCTGGTCCGCAAAATCAATCGTCACCTCTTTCATAGCTTCAATGTACGGTTGCATGCTTTCCGTCACATCAAACACTACAACGATATCAATCGGCCGTCCCTGTGATTCCCCACGAAAGTCGATGATGGCGGCTTTTGTACCGTCTTCTTGTACTTCCAAATCGTCAGGACTGAGTTGGCCGATCGGCTGCCCCTGCATATCAGTTACGCCGAAGTACAATCCCACAGCGCCGCCGTTGGCGAAGTTTTCTAAACGGGGATTCGCAAGTGAGATCACTGCCGGCTCCCCAGCCCACACACTACTCACCCCTAGCAAAAGCACCCCAAGCAGCAGCGCCGCCACGCGTTCACGAAAAAGAAACAGCGTGCCTCCGATCTCAACGCGATCCCCGTTCCTGAGTTGCACCGGTTGTGTGACCGGAGCCTGATTCACGCGCACCAGCCCTTCACCTCGCACGAGGACAAAAGTATTTTTTTGCCGGTCGATAAACGCATGCAGGTTGGCGACGGTCTGGTCGCCAAACAAACCGACATCGCTTTCTTCCGCGCGACCAATGGTCGTGCGCGGTTTCGAGAGCTGATATTCTTTCCCTTCACGAGCGTTACGACTCTGCGAGCGAATGACCATCAGCCAGGTGCGTTTGAGAAATTCACTGACTAAGCCGATGCCCAAGCCAATCACCGCGCCAAGGAGGGCAAGCGCCAAACCACGGCCAACCGTTTGCGGAAAAAGCGTAGTCATCGCTTCATACAGCACTCCACCAATTGCTCCCCCAAGGCAACCTCCGAGGCCGCCATTACGCAAGCGCGCGAACGAACGCCCTACCCAACCGGCGCCAAGTCCCGCCACAAGACCAAATAATCCCCAGCCAACAATGCGCCCTTCAACGCCGCCAAACAGACCAAACGCAATCTCGCCGGCAAGAAGTCCCCCAGCGCCACCAGCTAAACCGGTAAGGGCTCCTAACCGAACGCCTTGCCAGGTTTGCTGCTTGTGACCAGCGCTGAGCCCTTCGATCGCGCCAAGAAAAGCGCCGACAAAGATGCCAATCATCGCGCCCAGCAACAGGGCGCGAACATAAACGTTCATGATGGCGGCTAGCGGCTCCGCGGCCGCCCATCCGGCAATTCCGCCGAGCATTCCTGCACCGGCAAACAAGCTTAACCGTTCTCGTGACAGTTCCATATCTATTATGACGACGGACTACTATTCGCCTTCACCGACCACCGGCCCGTCCCCCCAGAGGTAAGGGATCGGTAGGTGCCACTGACACGGTCCCCATCACGTAATCCTTCAAAATGATACGTTTCCCGCCCCACGGCGCTATGAAACTCGATCCGACGACCGTTTTCGCGACCTTCCAACATGCCGGTTCCATACCCTGGCTCACGGATCGTGAGATTGCCACGCACACGGCCATTCCCTTGCGGTTGGAGATCAATTTCGAGCGCTACTTCCCGGTTCGGAATGATCCCCAGGATACTTCCAGTCAAGACATTAGGCGCTTGGTTAGAAACTTCCGCGGGACGAGGAGAGGGAAAAGACGGAGGCGTCGAAGGAGGAAGCGACGCTGTACGTGTGCGGTCATCTTCTATTACGAATTCCTTTGACAGCAAGGGATGACCGTTCAGGTAAAAATCGACGCGATGCACTCCCGGTTCAAATGCGCCGCCACTGGAGTTTCCCAACCGCGCCGTAAAGGATACTTGTTTTGCTTTCACTCCAACTGCTTTCTGATCTTCCACCGTACCGAGCAACTGTCCCCTCGGTCCACGAAAAGTGCCCTCAAGTCGATGATAAGACGAATCAAGATTAAACAAATTGTTCCGAAACACCGCTTCCCAAGTAATGAAACGCACCTGGGAAAGTTCAAAACCACTGACTGCTTGCACTGGTAAGGAGTTTCCCTCTCTATCCGTATTAAGAAAACGAATATTCATCAGTGTCAACGGGTTCTTTTTCGCCTCTTGGATCCGAGCTTGACGCTTCTCCTCCACAGCTAGCCGTTTCGTCTCTTCAATCGCCGCAAGCTCATCAGCGGGCAGCACAGGTGTCGGCGGAGTTTTCGCGACCGGCAAGATAGCGTCGCTTGGAGATGTCCCATTTGGGGAGGTCGCTCCATTGGGAGAGGTAGAAGAGGAAGCATTCGCGACTTTTTTCGGTTCGGCCTCAATGTGTAGCGTTTGACTGCCAAGCTTTTTTTCTCCGAGATACAGGTCGAGTCGATACTCTCCTTTTGCTCGCTCCTTCAATCCTTCCAGCAGAGTCACCCCGCGTAGCGACAGTTCAGCTTCGTTCGAGCTGGCAAACCGCATCGCCTCACTTTTCCCCGCGGTTCCCCCTTCCGGATCAATGAATTGTCCCTCCAGCTGGTAGGTGTGTCCTTCCACGCCCACCAACCTATTCTTCAGTGTGGCTTCCCAGGTGAGGTATTTCACTTCATTCTCAGAGTAGACGCTTTTCTGTTCGGCAAGCGGCGTCCCGTCTCGTGAGGAATTAAACACTGCGAGGGAGATGAGTTCCGCTGGATCTTCACGTAACGCCCGCAAACGCTTGTCTCGCTCCCACGGAAGCTCTGCGACGAATTCCCGCAGCCACGTTTGCCCTCGCTCCGGAAGCCATGCTTCAATCTTCTCCCACGGAATATTCTCTCCCCAACGCGCCCACTCATTTAGGTCAAGCCACTGCGGATGTGTAGCAAGTTGATAACCGCTCCCCACGACAAGACCGATAAACAACAGCACAGTAACTGCATGTCTCCAATGGCTGGCCGGTCGCGGCGCTGGGAGCGACTCCGGCTCCCCTAAAGAAGTGGTAAAAGGCGCCTCCAAAGGATCAAGTGGGCGGGTTGAAGATTTTGCCGCGAAAGCAGACTGCTGCACAAGTTCGACACCCTGTCCATACAAGAACATTTCTTTGAACGCGGCAACGCTTTGCGGACGATCTTCCGGTTTATAGGCAAGCGCCTTATCGATCGCTTGCGCTAAAAACGGAGCGGTCTCCGGTCTGAGGGTATGGACCGGGGGAAAGGAAAAGGGCGGATACTTCTCTGGGTCACGGCCAGTGAGCAAATAGTGCAAAGTCGCCGCCAGTCCATACAAATCAGATCGTTCATCCACTTGCCCAGCATATTGTTCGGGCGGGGCGAAACCGGGGGTGCCAATCAGCGTCGCCTTCCCCTGCGGCGTAAAGATGCGCGCAATGCCGAAATCGATCAGAACGGCGTGGCCAGCCGGCGTCAGGATAACATTGCCCGGCTTCATATCACGATAAATGATCGGCGGATGAAAACCGTGTAAGTACGTCAGCACCTCGCAGAGTTCTCGCGCGATTTCGATCACACGGCTTTCCGGCAGTGATCCTCCTTGCGCAGCCACCTCATCTTCCAGATTCGTCCCGTCGATATAATCCATCACTAAATAGTGACAGTTACCCTCGCCAAAACGGTCGACAATCGCCGGAATTGCAGGATGCTTGAGTTGAGACAAGGTGCCGGCTTCTCGATGAAAATACTCGATGGCGCGGGCGCGCTCTTCTGGATCGTTAAAGCGATCGAAGACTTCTTTGATAGCGCACAAACGATCAGCAAGTCGTTGATCACGCGCAAGATAGACGCGCCCCATGCCGCCGCCGGCCAAAAATCGTTCGATGCGATACCGTTTAGCAAGCATAGCGCCGGACGTGAGCTGGCCATTCTCGTTGCGGGGCAGAGTTGACATCTTCGCTACTCGTGAAACGTCACCACAACGGAGATATTGTCGCTTCCTCCATCCGCATTCGCCGCCGCCACCAATTCCACCGCTGCGTCAAAAGGGTCACGATGTCTGCTCAACACATCTTTGAGGACGTCATCTTCGACATGCCCGGTCAAGCCGTCACTACACAGTAGCAACCGGGCTCCACGGCGCAGCGGAAGACTGATGACGTCAACCGCCACCTGCGCTTTGCTGCCTAACGAGCGGAGCAGCACGTTTCGATGTTCGTGCGTCCGCGCCTCTTCCGGACTCAACTGGCCTATTTCCACAAGCCGAGCAACCAGGGAATGATCGTGCGACAACTGCCGCAATTCGCCCTGTTCCCACACATACCCGCGACTGTCGCCGACCCAAGCCAGCGTGAGCTGTTGATCTTGCACAAGCGCCGCGACGACGGTGGCGCCCAGTCCGGCTGATTCGGGATGGCTCTGCGCATATCCTTGAATAGCGGTGTTAGCTGCTTCAACGGCTTCACGGAGACAGACCTCACGAGTGTTCGTCTCCAGGGTGAGAC
>JBFWZL010000383.1:0-6456 GCA_050185455.1 Binatia bacterium
GCCACACCTCATCTTCAACTACGACATCAAGTACCGGATGGGGCGCGATGTGGGTGAGGGTGAAGAGTGAAACCGATTCGCTGGACTCCTCATGCGTTACAGAATCTCATTGACCGCGAGATTGACCGAGCGGAAGCGGACAAAACGCTTATAACTCCCGAATTTATCGTGCCGGGTCAATTCCCTCGCATGGTATATATGCGCCGATATGATGATGCCCTTCTGCGGCAAGAGATGTTGCTCCGTGTCATCATTGAGGAGACAATAGCTGAAATCGTTGTTGTGTCTGTATACAAAACTTCCCAGATTGGGAGATATTTGAGAGGGCTCATCCCATGAAAGTGAATTATGACAAGGAAACCGATTCGTTGACCATTACGCTGCGCGATGAACGCATTAAAGAAAGCGATGAGATCAGACCCGGGGTCATTGCCGACTTTGGCTACGACGGCGGCGTAGTCCGGTTTGAAATCATGCAGGCGTCAAAAGTAGTCGGAAACACAAGAGAAATGCAGTTCACTATTAACGAATAAAATCCTTCAACCTCTATGAAACAGAAAATACTTGATTGCGTCGAGATGAAACGTCGCGGGGCGGAAAAGGTAAGAGAGCAGACCAAAGGCATGACACTGGAACAAGAGTTGGCGTTTTGGCAAGAACGCTCCCGTATCCTCAAGCAGCGCCAGGTAATCACGAAAGAGGAACGTCAGAGGCTAACAGATGAGAAACCACAGACGTCTTGAGGAGCGTCGCCTTTGATGAACTCTGCCGAATCCCCTTCCTACCCGTATCTCTATTAGCAACCTATTCGTATCTTCCTGCTAATAGGAACTTGAATAGTCAATCTTATTTATCCAAAATTTTCCCAGAATTGTTCTGGATAAAAGTCTGGATATCGTTATATTTTTAGGAATTACAGGAACTTAAGAAGTGGTGTGGGATGAACCAGCAGTATGCCTCTGAATGTCAAGATCATTGAATCTACTGCTCCCAATTTCCCACCACCCCTTCGCGTCAGTGGCGTGGATGCTCTGCCCTTACGAATCTCTTCACTCACGAGAGTTGGTCATCTCGATCCCTTATGGTAGAGATCGTACCCATGAATCTCGCACAACATTTTTGGAATCAGTTACAAAAGCATCCTGACAAGATCGTTCTCGAACGCCTCGAATCTGATGGGCATGTGGCGTGGCGACAAACCTGCGGCGCTCTACAAGAGGAGGCGTCGCGCTGGATGGCGGCTCTCCGCGCCGCCGGCGTGAAACCTGGGGATCGTGTGGCATTGTCGCTGGGGAAATCTTCGGGCTTAGTGACTGCCCATCTTGCGGTTCTGGGTGTGGGTGCGGGCGTGGTGCCGCTCAATCCGTCGCTCACCGCGCGGGAAACTGAAGCGGTCTTAGAAAAAGCGGAAACCTGCCTGGCGATTACCCATGCCGAAACCGTCGCTCGTTCACCGCAGATTACGGCAACGGTACGGGGTCCGTGGTGGATCGTGGGACAAGAAGGCGAGCTGCCATTTGAGACGGAAGCAATGGATCAAGTCCTTGCCGCGCATCGTCCCGGTCCTGAGCCTGTCGACCGTGGGGCTGACGCTCTTGCTTTATTGCTGTTTACCAGTGGGACCACGGGAATACCGAAAGGCGTAGGGCTGACGCATCGTAATATTCAGTCGAACCTGCAGGCGCTGCTCGTTGATACGTGGGAGATGCATGAGACTGATCGACTCCTGCATGTGCTTCCTCCGCATCATTTGCATGGTTTAGGGCTTGGGTTGTACGGCACGCTGTATGTGGGCAATGGGGCTGTTCTGCTGGATCGGTTCGATCCTCTCGTCACACTGCGAGCGTTGGGATCGCAACACATCACGGTGTTCATGGGCGTGCCGACCATGTATCATCGCATGCTCGAGGTTGAAGGTCATTTCGACTTCTCCTCGGTCCGTTTGTTGACCTGTGGCTCGGCTCCGCTTTCAGTGGAAACCTTTCGCCGTTTTCAGGAACGATTCGATTTCTCGCTCGTCGAACGTTACGGATTGACTGAAACCGCCATTAACACCTCAAATCCGATCCATGGAGAACAAAGACCTGGCAGCGTGGGATTGGAATTGCCCGGGGTAGAAGTCGGCGTTTTTGATCCGCAAATGCACAGCCGATTAGAAAGCGGCGAGACTGGGGAAATTTGGGTGCGCGGCCCCAATGTATTTGGCGGTTACTGGCGCAATCCTGATGCAACGGCTGATGCTTTTGTTGGCGATTGGTTCCGCACCGGCGACCTCGGGGCTTTTTCTGAAGACGGCTATCTATCGATCTTGGGGCGTATGAAAGAGCTGATCATTGTTGGCGGCACGAACGTGACTCCTGGGGAAGTCGAAGCTGTTCTTGAAACGGAGGCGGGCGTTGCCGAATGCGCTGTAGCGGGTTTGCCCGACCCTGATTTAGGGGAACGTATTGCGGCTTTTATCGTGTCGCGAGCCGGAGAAGAACAGACCGCTCTGGAACAACGGTTACGGGCGAAAGCGGAAAATGAATTGGCGCCGTACAAGCGGCCGCGCGTGTACCGTTTTCTCGACGCGATTCCACGCAATGCCATGGGAAAGGTGGAGCGAAGTAAATTACGCAATATATAACCTTTGAGGAATGAGGTCGCGGAAAGGCTCAAGCAAAGACGCTCTTTATCTCGCAGCGAAAACCGGGCAGCCGAACCGCCTCAATGATGTCATCCACAGTGTAGACCGTCGTCCGTTCCCATTCTTCGTTACCAAGCACGCGTTGTTCGATCGTCTTCCTCTGCGTATCGATCAGCCATAATTCACCGACGCCTAAAGCGGCATAGGTATCAGCTTTTGTGGTGCGATCGTACACTGCTGTGCTTGGTGAGATGACTTCGACGACCAGACTTGCTGTTATGAGATGGCCTGGGTCCATGCGTTGCAGGATGTCAGCGCTTACAAACATCAGGTCAGGTTCAAGATAAGTATGAGCTGAGGTCCAGATGGCGGTACGGGGTACAAATAGTTCACCGAGTTCCGGATGCGCGATTAGATGAGCGGAAAAGGAGCGGTTTAAACGCGACACTGCAGTCGAATGTGGTCCGTCAGGTGGTGGAACCATATACAGCACCCCCGCGATCAGTTCATAGTGTCCGCCACCGGACGGGTCATCTAACGTCCAAAATTCTTCCAACGTGTAACGCCGAATCAGTGGGGAAGTCGTTGCCGCAAGCGCTGTCATAGTCTCACCCTCTGGTACACCTTTTCACGATGAGCCTAGCATACCCTTGTTCAATTTGCCGAACTAGTCAGCTCTCTTCTTTCCTACTAAACTGCAAGTCATTGACCGATAAGCGGGGTGAGGCCATGCGAGGAGAGGGGCATGACATTTGTACAACAGCAGGGTCGTACTGACTATCCGGTCCGCGTCGTTCGCAACATCGAGATCCCCATGACGGATGGCGTCCGGCTCGGCGCCGCGTTGTATATGCCTGATACGCTGAACGATGGTCCTTTTCCGGCGATCGTTGAATACCATCCCTATCGCAAAGACGACAACAAGATTCCGCGAGATTGGCGCACGCATAGTTATCTGGCCCGCAAGGGATACGTGGGCGTCCGTATTGATGTACGCGGGACCGGCGCCTCGGAAGGCATTGCCGAAAATGAATACTCCGAGCAAGAACAACATGATTGTCTGCAAGCGTTGGCCTGGCTGGCCGACCAGTCTTGGTGCACGGGGAAGCTTGGCATGTATGGCTCTTCCTATGGCGGCATTACTGCTCTCCAGACTGCGATGCATGCGCCACCGCACCTAAAAGCCGTTGTCGCCATGCATGCGCTGGTCGATCGCTACTGCGACGATGTTCACTATCATGGAGGTTGTTTGCCGGTAAATGAGTCGGTGGCTTGGGCGGGACGCATGGTCGCCCTCAACGCTCTACCGCCGCTTCCAGAGATTGTCGGTGAGCGTTGGCGCGCCCTCTGGCAGGAACGATTGGAGCGCACGCCGCAATGGCCCATCGTTTGGCTTCTCCATCAGACCCGGGACGCCTATTGGCGGCGCGGCTCGCCGCGTGATAACTGGAACGCCATCCGTTGTCCGGTCTTCGCTATCGGCGGCTGGGCTGATAGTTATCACGACTTCGTGCTCCATCTGTTGCAGCACCTACGAGGGCCGCGCAAAGGATTGATCGGACCATGGCTGCACGATATTCCCCATGTGGCCTCTCCCGGACCGCAAATCGATCACCTGCGAGAAATGCTGCGCTGGTGGGATTATTGGTTGAAAGGGATAGAGACCGGCGTCATGGATGAACCCATGCTCACCATTTGGGTGCAGGAGTCTCGTCCACCGGAGCCGTATCTCGAGACCATTCCTGGGCGGTGGCGCTATGAGACAGAGTGGCCGGTCGCACGAACGCAGTCGCAAGCTTGGTATCTGGGAGACGCCGGTCAATTTACCTCGGAACCGCCGGTTGAGGCTGCGCCAGACTCCTGGAATGGTCCGCTCACTGTAGGACTAACTGCGCCGTTCTGGTGCACCGGATTTCGTCCGAGCGGGTTGCCGCGAGATCAACGCCCCGACGACGCCTATGCGTTGACGTTTACCAGTGCGCCGCTGGCGGAACCTCTCGAAATCTTGGGCTTTCCTAAAGTTCAGCTCTGCGTTGCCGCTTCAGAACCCATAGCCCAGCTTGCCGTCAAACTGTGCGATGTCGCCCCAGATGGCGCTTCTCTCTTAGTGACGCGCGGCGTATTGAATCTGACTCATCGCGATAGCCACGAACGGCCCGCTGCTCTGATTCCAGGAAAAATCTACGCAGTCACGTTGGAACTCAGCAGCGTTTCGCACGTTTTTGCCGCCGGTCATCGAGCGCGGCTCAGCCTTGCCGGCGCCGATTGGCCTTTCGTGTGGCCGTCGCCGCGCCAGGCGACGCTCTCCCTATACCACGATAGAGGGCATCCTTCACATTTAGTGCTGCCAGTGATTCCACCGCGCGAGCCCGTCTTGCCGACGCCGGTGTTTGCTCCACCTGAGGTTCCGGATGCTCCGATCCGTAGTGAGGGTGGTCCTAAGGAATACTCAATCCAGCGCGATATGGTTGACGGAACTACAATGATTCGGACACGAGCCGCCAGCCGCACCTACTTAACCGAGCATGCGCTCTCGATGTCTGAAAATAACGAAAAGGACCTGTCTATCCGTGCAGGTGAGCCTTTGAGCTGTATGGCGGAGATGCGCCGACGTTTAGAATGGACGCGCACGAACTGGCGTATCGAGATAGACAGTCGTCTCCGCGTTAGTTGTACGGAAGGAACGTTTATTGTGGAGATAGAGCTGCGGGCGCGGCACAATGGCGATCCGCTCTTTGCTCGCTGCTGGCGAGAGGAGATTCCACGTATATTAGGGTAAAGGGAGGAGCCGATGGGCGTCAAGCTGCAAAAAGGCCAACGCTTCCCTGATCTCGTTCTACCGGATCATTGTGGTCAGGTCAGTAGACTCTCCCAATTCACGGCGTCGGACGAAGTCAGCAGACGACTCGGGTTTACCGAAGGACGTCCTCTCATCGTTGTGTTCTATCGCGGCTTTTTTTGCCCGCGGGATCGCCTGCAACTCAATCAACTGACGGTTTTTTATCCCGAGATCACCTTGAACCATGCGAGCGTAGTCGCCATTAGCGTTGACCCGCCGACGGTCGCCGCTGCGTACCGCGCGGGGCTGGGCGCCACGTTTCCCTTTCTCAGCGATCATGATCGGGCGGCGATTCAGCAACTTGATATCGTTGATAATACTGACGGCGAATATCCCAACGTCGCCATCCCTCACACCTTTTGTCTATTGCCGGATTTGACGATTCAGAAGATTTACACTGGTTGGTGGCTGAGCGGAAGGCCCTCGATCGAAGAACTACGGCAGGATTTGCGTGCTCTCATGGAAAGACGCGCTGATTATCCCCACGCCGCTTGGGATACGCCGGAGGTGAAATCCATACGGATTCCCGCAGCCTACTGGACCGGACAAATGGCTGCGCCGCACTGGAAGTTGGTTGGAAGGGAAAGAGGCTACGTGCAGTGGTTCGCTCATGGATACGGCTTTATCAAGTCCGAGCGAGGAGAGGAACTTTTCGTTCATTTTACTGGTATTCCCGGCCAAGGAGACCGCGTGCTTTCTCCAGGCGTAAAGGTCGAATTTGATATCGTTGACGGACCCCAGGGACGTCACGCGGTTCGTGTACAGGAGGTTGAGGCTTAAAGCAAATTTCTTTTGCCTGAAGAGGCAAGAGATAAATCATGGCGCCGAATAGAAAAATAAGGTAATCGGCCACTTCGTGGCTCCAGTATCATGGAGCACTTCCGTCCAGGTTCCTGGTGCGCCCGGCAGCAGTTCTTTTCTCCTATTGTCAGTCACTAGGTAATACCCGCTTGGCAGACGCGGTTGAGGCGCTCCCCACGACCACTGTACA
>JBFWZL010000384.1:0-6437 GCA_050185455.1 Binatia bacterium
GAGGCGGAAGAGATCAAACTCACCGCAGAAGAAGTCACGGTGCTCGAAGCACCCTACCGACCTCACCCTATCGTAGGCTATGAACATCCTCTGCCACAGAAGATGGTGAAGTGAGCATCGAGGCCACTGAGCTGAGTGAAGAAACAAACGCGAGAAAGATCAAGTCGGTTCATTTTCAGAACTTGTGCTCCTTTGTGTGAGTGTGGAAGCCGTGCTCCTGCTTTGACTGGGCGAAGCCATGCTTCGCCCCTACTCCACCTCAAGCATGACTTGGGAGAATAAAAGCGCCAGCGTGGCTGGCGCACTCCACAGATTAGCTTCTCCGCACAGATTTCACACATGGGCCGGAAGGTTTTCCCCGACCCTGCTTTACTCAACCGTTCAGCCCTATAGGATCGGACGCATCATTTTTTAATATTTCTCTATGAGGGGGAGGCGTTATTATGGCCCGTCCGATTGACGTGCACTATTGGCCCACGCCGAACGGCTGGAAAATCACGATCATGCTTGAGGAACTCGGAGTTCCGTACAATATTGTTCCAGTTAACATAGGTAAAGGAGAACAATTCACACCAGGCTTCTTGAAAATCGCGCCGAATAACCGTATGCCGGCGATTGTTGATCATGAACCCCTCGGCGGCGGCGCACCGTTGGCGATTTTTGAGTCCGGCGCCATCCTGGAATACCTCGCGGAAAAGTACGATAAGTTCATGCCGAAAGACCCGCGCGGCAAATACGAGGTGTTGCAGTGGTTGTATTGGCAGATGGCCAATCTTGGTCCGAATTCAGGGCAGGCAAATCATTTCCGCAACTATGCGGCGGAGAAAATCACATACGGCATCAAACGCTACACCGATGAAGTCAATCGGCTCTATGGGGTAATGAACCTTCAGCTCGCGGATCATGAATTTCTCGCGGGTGATTACTCGATCGCGGACATGGCATCGTGGCCGTGGGTCATTCTCTACGAACGCATGGGACAAGATCTCAACGAGTTTGCTCATCTCAAGCGCTGGGTTGACGCCGTGCAAGCCCGCCCGGCTGTCGTAAAAGGCAAGGCCGTAGGAGAAGAGCTACGCGCGGAAATGTCGGAAGAAGCGAAAAAAGTCCTCTTCGGTCAACGAGCCAGGAAGTAAACCAAACCGATAAGCGCGAGCGGTTTCTAGGAGAAAGGAAGCAGAATGAAGTTTGGCTTATTCAGCACGAACATGGGTCCGTGTAGTACACCGGAACCGGCGGTGCGCGTCGCTCAAGCTGCGGAGGCGGCAGGTTTCGAGTCGCTCTGGGCAGGAGAACACGTGGTGTTGCCAGAGCCCCAGGTCCCTCCTTCCCCTTTACCAGCGCACTATCCGATGCTCGACCCCACGGTAACGTTCGCCTTCATCGCGGGGCAAACCAAGACGATTCGCATGGGCACGGGCATTATTATTTTGCCGCAACGTAACCCTCTCGTGTTGGCCAAAGAGCTCGCCAGCTTGGACGTTCTTTCTAGAGGGCGACTCATTTTCGGTGTGGGCATCGGCTATTTGAAACCAGAATTCGACGCGCTCGGTATTCCCTTTGACAACAAGGGACCGCGAACGATCGAGTACGTGGAAGCCATGCGTGCGATTTGGTCACAAGACAAACCGTCCTATCAGGGCAAGTTTGTCTCCTTTAGCGGGGTGCTTGCCCTACCCCGTCCTACCCAAAAATCCGGCCCGCCCGTTGTTTTTGGCGGCAGCATAGAAGTGCAGAGTACACCAGGTGTGGGGAGCACCTTCCGATTCACGGTCTGTCTGGAACAACAATCACAAGAGGCGCCGTCTACCCCTTTTCCGCTGGCCGACCTACACGGACTCCGCGCCCTTGTCATCGACGACAATGCAACCAACCGTGCAGTCCTTTTTCATTATCTCTCCGCGTGGGGGATGGAATGCACCTGTGTGGAAAACGGCGAACACGGCCTACGTGCGTTGCGTGAAGCGCACCTACAAGCGCATCCCTATCACATGGCAATCCTCGACTTTCATATGCCCGACATGGATGGATTGGAAGTCGCTCGTGCGATCCGGGCGGACACGCGGCTAGCTTCTCTCCCTCTTGTGTTGTTCAGTTCAGTGGGCCTGCGCGGAGAAGCGGCGCAGGCGCGTCAAGCCGGCATTAACGCCTATCTCACCAAGCCCGTCCGCCACTCTCAGCTCTATCAGACCTTAGCCGCAATGCCGGGGCGGGCGTTGCAAAAAAACACGCCGCCTGCTCCCTCTTTTGTCCCTCGTCACTCGCTTACCGAGACTACCGCACAGCGCCGACCTCTTCTTCTGCTAGTTGAAGACAATATCGTTAATCAGAAATTGGCGGTCCGGCTCCTCGAAAAAATGGGCTACCGCGCTGACGTCGCTGCGAACGGACTCGAAGCGCTCGAAGCCTTCTCCCGCATCTCTTATGCCGCCATTCTCATGGACTGTCTCATGCCGGAAATGGATGGCTTTGAGGCGACAACCGCTATCCGTCTGCGAGAACAAGCAACCGGCGCTCATGTTCCGATCATCGCCATGACGGCAAATGCCATGCAAGAAGACAAAGAACGGTGCCTCGCGGTAGGGATGGACGATTACATCGCCAAACCAATCAAACCAGACACACTCAAAGCGATCGTGGCGCGGTGGACAACAATGGAATTACAAGACGTTTCTCCTGCCCCCTCTCTCGATGAAACATTGCTTGGGTAGGGCTCTAAGATTTGTGCGGTGGGGTTGGCCTTTTGTCACGACCCTCATCGCCCTCATCCGCATACGCCCCAGCACCTGTCAGTTGAATCCGCTGAGTTGATTTCGCTACCATGAAAAGAATGCCTTTTTTTCAGCGCGAGGCGCGCGCTCACGCCTGGCTCACATTCGCAATTATCGCTGCCGGCGGGTTCTCTCTGGTATTGGGAATTCTCGTCCTTACCGGTTGGTTCGCGCATATTCCGCTCTTGGTGCAACTGCGGCCGACATTGGCCCCGGTACAACCAAATACGGCGGTCTTATTCATCTTGTCTGGCCTTGGTCTCCTCACGCTGGTCACCGAGCGATTGCATCTGACGGGCATTGCTGGGGCCCTTGCCGTGCTCATCTGTACACTCACACTGCTCGAATATCTGTTGCACGCTGACTTTGGCATCGATCAGGTGCTGCTCACCAGTACAGTTACGGCAGCGGTGACTCACCCTGGACGCATGGCCCCCAATACGGCGATGGGATTTGTGTTGGTCGGCGTCTCGCTTCTGCTTATCAGCCAGTCTGTGACGCGTCTTTTGTCGAGCGTCCAGCACCTATCAGACGCCTTTGGCGCGCGCTGCTTTTCAGCAGGGCTGATCTTTGCCGCCCTGATCGTGACTCTCGGCGCTATCGCTTGTTTTGGTTATCTCAGCACCCTAGAAACAGCCTCTGGGTGGGGACAACTGACACGGATGTCGCTGCCTACAGCGATCACTTTAACCGTGCTGGGACTCGGTATTGTTGCGTATGTGTGGCGTGAGAACAGCCGCCGATCTGCTCAAACTCTGCCGTGGTTGTCTCTGCTGGTGAGCATGAGCGGCGGCGCCGTTACTCTGCTCTTGTGGCAGGCCATGGGTGTGCAAGATCAATTGTATATACAACAAACGATTCAAAATAAATTACTTAACACCCGACATCTCTTGATAACGGAACTTGAACCGCGCTTGTTCGCGCTGGTCCGCATGGCAAAACGCTGGGAACACTCAGGGCAACCAAGTAAAGACGCTTGGGAAGCCGACGCCGCCTTGAACCTGCAACACTACCACGGGTATGCCACCATCGAGTGGGTAGATCCGACGTTTCACATAACTTGGATTGAGTCACTCACCGATAATAAGAATCTGAAAAACTATGATCTCTCGGGCGAGGAACAGCGACGAACACTGCTGGAAACGGCGCGCGACCAACGCCGCCCAGTAGTCTCGAACGCCCTCGATTTAATTCAAGGGGGAAGAGGCTTCGTGGTGGCGATTCCTATTTTTAGGCGCGACGAATTCGCTGGAGTGATTCAGGGCGTCTTTCGTTTCCAGGAAATCCTTGACCTTATTTTGGAACAAACGGTCCAGAAAGACTTTATCGTCGCGCTGTTCGACGGTGACAAAGAAGTCTACCACAGCGCCCCAGGCGACCAACAGCTCGAAGAAAGATGGGGACAAGAGGTTACCTTTCAGTTTCATGATGTTGCGTGGCGCTTACAGATCCAGCCTCGTCAACAGATGCTCGCCAGAAACTATTCGGTCGTGTCCGAAGTGCTCCTTCTTGTCGGGTTTACGGTGACCGGTCTCCTGGTAGCGATTATCCAACTTAGTCAATCCGCGCGTCAACGTGCGCAGGAAATAGAAGAAAACAACCAAGCGCTGCGGAGAGAAATTGACATCCGCAAGACGGCAGAGAAAGCCCTGCGCGATAACACACAAGCTTTGTCCCGTTCCGAGGCCGCCTTGCGACAGCAGACCACGCTCATGCAGTCCATTTTGGAGTGCATGAGTGAAGACGTCGTGGTCGCGGATGCACAAGGCCAGATTCTCTTGATGAACCAGGCGGCGCAACACACGTTGGGCATCAGTCCAGTAGACGCTCCGAAAGCGCCGCCGGAAGACTGGCCACAGCTCACCCAAATATACCTCCCGGATCAGCAAACACTCTTTCCGGCCGAACAGCTCCCGCTTGTGCGCGCCATGCGCGGTGAGGTCACGAATAATTGTGAACAGTTCATCCGGCGCCCACACTCACCGGAAAAGCTGTGGAGAAGCGTCAATGGACAGCCATTGCGCGACACAGAGGGAAGAGTGTGCGGGGGTATCGCGGTTGGTCGCAACATCACCGCACACAAACAAATGGAGGGGATATTACGCGAAAGCGAAGAACGCTTTCGCCGGGCGTTTGACGACGCCGCGGTTGGCATGGCGCTGGTCACGCTTGAAGGATACTTCCTGCGAGTCAACTCGAGACTTTGTCAACTCGTGGGCTATGATGAGCACGAATTGTTATCTACTACGTTCCAGACGCTCACCCATCCCGACGATTTGGAGGACGACTTAGCTCATGTCCGCCAAATACTGGACGGCGAGATCGCCACGTATCGATTGGAAAAGCGTTACCTTCACAAACGCGGTCATATCGTCTGGATTCTGCTCAGCGTCTCACTCGTCCGCAACGACCACGGCAAGCCGCTATACTTTGTATCTCAGATACAGGACATCTCGGCTCTCAAGGCGTCCGAGGCGCTCCTCATCCAACGCTCCCAAGAACTGGCGCGTTCGAACGCGGAGCTCCAACAGTTCGCTTTGGTGGCGTCGCATGATTTACAGGAACCGCTACGAAAAATCCGCACCTTTGGCGATTTATTACATACACAATGCGCCGACACTCTTGATGAACAGGGACACGATTATCTGGCAAGGATGCAACGCTCCGCCGAACGCATGCAGAATTTGATTAAGGATCTGCTCGCCCTTTCTCGCGTTACAACGCGAGGGCACGCGTTCAGCCCGGTTGACCTTGCCCAGGTGGCGCGAGAAGTCGTCGGCGATTTAGAGGCGCGGGTACAGGAAACAAACGGACGGGTAGAGCTTGAATCGCTCCCGATCATCGAGGCTGATCCCACGCAAATGCGGCAACTCCTACAGAACCTGATCGGCAACGCGCTCAAATTCCATCGCAAGGATGAAAGCCCACACGTGACCATCTCTAGCTGCATGCTCAATGGCCAATCTCAGCCCCCCTCGGAGCTTCCCGCCGGCGCGCATTGGTGTCAGATCACGGTAACCGACAACGGCATTGGTTTTGATGAACAATATCTCGATCGCATTTTTTTGCCGTTCCAACGCTTGCAGGGTCGTCAGGAGTATGAAGGCACCGGCATGGGACTGGCAATCTGTCGCAAAATTGTTGAACGACATGGCGGACGTTTGAGCGCCACGAGCACACCGGACCACGGCGCAACTTTTATTATCACTGTGCCAAGCAAACACGTTGAGGAGATATCTCATCTATGAGCGCAAAAGAAACACCCATTACGATTCTCATTGCCGAAGACGACGCTGAGGATCAAAAATTGATCCGCGAAGCCTTGGCGGGAAATCGGCTGGCGAATCATCTTTACTTTGTTAATGATGGAGAAGAGCTGCTCGACTATCTCCATCGACGAGGGAAATATAGCGATCCCGGCAGCGCCCCCTACCCCGGCATTGTCTTGTTAGATCTTAATATGCCGCGCAAAGATGGGCGCGAGGCGCTGAAACTGATTCGCGCAAATCCTGCGCTCAACTCTCTGCCGGTTATCGTCTTGACGACTTCCGAGGCGGAAGAAGACATCGAACAATGCTATAGTCTGGGCGCCAATTCCTACATTACCAAACCAGTCTCGTTCGCTGATTTGCTAAAGACCATGCAAGCGGTTACACGATACTGGGT
>JBFWZL010000385.1:0-6437 GCA_050185455.1 Binatia bacterium
GAAATCACGGCGAGCTACCTGTGGGAGCCGAGTTGTCAGTGCTTTGTAGTACAGCAGGAGTGCGGCAATGGCACCACTGAAACAGGGGAAGAATGTGATGGGAGAGATCTCGAAGCCTCCGCCTGCTCCTCCTTTGGTTTTGGCGGCGGGACGCTTGCTTGCAAGCCTCGTTGCACTGAGGACGATAAGAATTGTTTTCTTCCCTGCACATTTGAAATTAAGGACTGTCAGGGCAGCCCCACAGTCTATGTCACCAATACCAAGAGCAATAGCGTCTCTGTCATCGACCCCATAACGAACAAGGTGACCACGACTGTCAAAGTCGGAGAAGAACCGCGGGGCATTGCGGCCAGCCCGGATGGCTCCACCGTCTATGTCACCAATTTTCTCAGTGATACGCTTTCGATTATTGACAGAGCGACGAACACCGTCACGGACACGATTCCGGTTGGAGATGGCCCGGTTGGTGTAGCCGTAGCTCCGGATGGAAACCATGTGTATATCGTCAATGGGGAGGATGACACGGTCTCGGTTATTGCCGCCGCAAGCAAAACGCTGGTCACCACGATTAAAGTCGGTGAAGAACCGCACGAAATCGCGCTCACGCCGGACGGCGAGCAGGCGTATGTCACCAACTACCGGAATAGTTCGGTCAGCGTACTCGATCTCAAGCCGACCCCTGGTTTCAAATCAACAATTTTTGTAGGCTCTGGTCCCAACGGCGTAGCCGTGTCTCCAGACGGCAAGAAAGTCTACGTGGTCAATTTTGGCTTCGAAGACGACATAAATCCCGGGACAGTTTCAGCCATTGACGTGGCCACGGGCGAAGTGACAGGAACAGTCACGGTTGAATTTCGCCCAGTGAAAATAGCGGTGTCGCCGGATAGCAAGACCGCGTTCGTCTCCAATTCTATAAGCGAAAGCGTCTCGGTAATCGATTTAGACACCTTGACGGTCAGCAGGTCAATTCCAGCCTTCTCCTCGGGTTTAACTAATCCCGATGGCGTGGCCTTGCTCGGCGGACAACGTTTGTATGTCGCGCTCTTCGGCAACGAGTTCAGCAACAAGGTGCAAGTGTTCAGCGCTACTACCCCGACTCTGTTCGCGGAGATTGAAGTGGGACAAGGTCCCTTCGCCATTGCCGTGGCGCCGGCATTGTAAACCTAAGGTTTCATTGAGACCGGGCAGTCAATCGTTATCATCCCACAGCTGACGCATCTCCGCGCGCATTGCGCGCATTTTTTCTTGAAGCTGCGCGGCTTTCGTTAACTGCTCGGGAGTCAACACGCCGCGGATCGCCAGCGCCGCATTGAGGCCCTCATTCATCAGTTGCTCGCGGAGTTGGCTCAGTCTTTGGGTTTGCTGAAGCAAGTCCGCCGGCGACAAACTTCCCGGAGCGAAGAATTTTGTCGCCATTTGCTCATGCGTAGCTTCCAGTTGTTTGAATAGTGACTGCAAAGTACCACGATGGGAAGCCATAATTTCCCGGATGCGAGACTCCTGCTCAGTAGTAAGGTCCAGCTTTTTCAGCAGCATAAACGGAAACATAAATCCCGGCCCCTCTACTCGCATGCGCCCTCCCCCATGAGGAGCAAAGAACATTTGCGCCGACGAGGCGATGGGAATATTCAGCAAAAGGAAAATTCCCACACTACCGATAAGGCGGATCAATTTGTTAGACACGCACACCTCCCAGGTTACTGCTCCACAAATGTTAGAGAAAATGGATAAAACTCACAGGTTGGAGTAAAGGCGGCATCTTGCCACTCGCAAGGCCATCCGTCATTGAGGGCGGCCTCAAGATAACGCTCGTCCGAAACTGGAGCCGGAACAACAAACTCGCGTCGCTCGGTCATGGGAAATACAGCGGGCGATACTTCGTCTTGTAGAAATTGAACAATATCTTCTTGCTTTACCGAATTTGAGACGAGAGCAGATTCTGAAGGTTGCTGAAACCGCCAGGCCCCCCAGACGAGAATGACGAGCATGGCGGCAGCAGCGGCTAGGGAAAGCCAGGGATTGGGTCGGAGGACGTTCGTTGCGACGGTTGTTCGGGGTGGCGTAGTTGTTCGCAACACATGCTCGATAGTTTCCAAGTCGCGAATAAATCGCAAATACCGCTCCTGACAAGAGTTGCAGGCGGCAACATGTAAGAGCTGCTCGTTTGTTCCCTCCCCCGCGGCGCAGAGCAGCAACGCGCGTTTTGGCAAGCATCTCTTCATCAGTAGTCTCCTAGCATCTTTTGCAAATGTCGAAGCGCATGAAACAAATGACGCTTGACGCTACCTGTCGTCACTCCGAGTAGATTCGCCACCTCTTCAGTCGATAAGCCTTCCAAACGACGTAGGGTAAACACCTCTCGTTGGCGAGGCGATAACCTCTGGAAACGAATCCATAACCGCCGCTGTTGCTCGAGACCAAGCAATTGGTCTTCAGGTGTCGACTGGCGATCAACAGCCTCTTCGCTTGGCGGCTCCAGGCGTCCACTCCGCCACCATTTCCACCAACTGGAGCGGCGACGATCATGACAGGCATTGACAGCCACGCGGGTCAACCAAGCTTCCCAGGAGAGGATCTCATTCTCAGACCGCCATTGACGCACCAGTTTTTCAAACACTTCCTGCGTCACCTCTTCAGCTTCATGAACATCCTTCAGTAAAAGGCGACAGAGCCGCAGAATCCTTGGATACTGAGTCTGAAACAAGGATTCGTAAGAAGTGTTGGCATCCTCCACAATTTCAGCTTCTGCTTTTCGCATCTTTCTGGAACATAGACGAAGGAACCCTCCTTGTAGTTGAAAGAAGCCGCGGATTAAATTCCATTTAATTAATCTGAGTTACTGCCCTGGCTCTCAGACCCTTGGCCCTGGGACTGGCGATGCGCTTTCCGTTGAGCTCGCTTGGTCTGTAGATGGTCTTTGCAGGTAGAAGATAACTCTTCTTTGTGCTCGCGAAGACAGGCGCGGATGCCGCCGCGACCTGGCTCCACCCCTTGGCAGAATTTTTGGACGTCCGCCTTACACGGCGACTGCTGAGCAAAGACGAATGATCCACTACCTTCAATAACACTCAGGATGAACAACAGGAGTACAATTTTACAATTTTGCTTCATAGTTACCTCTAAGGATGACAACATCTACATGATGGAAGCATGCAGGTATTGCCTTTAATGGGTGCAATACGCTCTCTTGAGCTTGACCACGCTTTGGACCGCTATTCTACACATTGACTGGTAGGGCGCGCTCTGCGCACCGACTCATGACGCGTGCAGCACTCCCTACCATTATGGATACCCTTTCGCACTATCCAACCGGATCGGTGTGATTGTGCTTAGAATTTACCGAACACTTCTCTACAAACCATCCCGGTGCATCTCTCGCATCTCCTGATGTAGTTCCTGGAATTTTTTCCGTAACTCGTCCGCTTTGGCCAGTTGTTCCGGCGTCAGGACTGCACGGATTTCCAACGCGACGGCAAACCCTTCTTGCATGAGTTTTTGCCGAAGCTCAGCCGCCTGTTCGAGTTGGGCGGAAAAGTCACTGCTTTGCACGGCGCCAGGGGCAAAAAACTTGTCGCCAATCTGAGTACGGAGAGTTCGCAATTCTCCGATGATCGCCTCAAAGGTCGGGCGATGGGCATCCCGGAGCTGTTGCACCTGAGTCTTTTGTTGGTCTGTTAAGTCCAGTTTTTTGAGTAAAAACGGGGAGAAAAAGCCAGGGGATCCTCCGTGCCCGCCTTTAGGACCGCGCCACCCTCCTCCTGGCCAGCCATACACCGTTACTGTCCCTAAGCTCAACGCCAGAAGACCAACGCCAAGGAAACTCCAGACCTTTCGCATACATCACCTCCTGTGTTGTTGATGTTTTACTGGTATTGACGAAGGAGGGAGTCCCTTGGTTGAAAGAACCGTTGCTTGCCAACAGGCTTCTTGTCACGGCTACAACGACTGGAGTATTCGCTCTAGTACACTCCACACGTTTTCCGCAACGATTTTATGGCCGGCCGGGGTGGGATGAATCCCATCAGGGAGGTTAAGTTCCGGCACTCCGCCTACACCAGCCAACAAAAACGGAATCAAAGCAGCCCGGTTTGCGCTCGCCAGCTCCGGAAACATCTCCCGGAAGCGTGTCGCATAGTCTTTTCCTAGATTGGTCGGCATTTGCACGCCGGCCAGCACAAGTTTAACGCGAGGATATTTGCCGCGCACTCGTTCAATAATTGCTTGAAGGTTCTTTTTCGCCTCCTCGACCGGCAAGCCGCGGAGCCCATCATTCGCTCCTAATTCCAACACGAAGACATCAATGGGACGTTGTAGCATCCAGTCAATTCTGCGCAGCCCGCCGGCGGTGGTTTCCCCACTAAGACCGGCGTTTACAACCTGAAATTTCCATCCTCGGGCATTGATCTTTTCCTGAATCAGGGCGGGAAATGCTTGCGATGGATCGAGACCGTATCCAGCGGTCAAGCTGTCGCCAAAAAAGACAATGGTCTTAATCTCATTGCCTCCGGGCCGAGAAAATTGCTCAGCTGAAAGATTATCCGCCGCCGTCATCACCAAGAAAGAAAGGAGGGCTAAGAAGAGGAACGTCCGGATGCTATGCTGCATGTAATGAATTCTCCTTCACAAGCAATTTTGGATGTCCAACACCTGAGTAAAACATACCAAAATGGTCCGCGCACACTAACAGTCTTACATGATATCTCGTTCTCGCTCCCTCCCGCAGCCACCTGCGCCATTGTCGGTCCTTCGGGGAGTGGAAAGACTACCCTCCTGGGACTCTGCGCGGGGTTAGATCGACCAACGGCTGGAGAAGTGTACTTAGCAGGTCACCCTCTTCATTGTCTGCAGGAAGAGGAACTGGCGAATGTTCGCAACACAGCGGTCGGCTTTGTTTTTCAGTCGTTTCAATTGATTCCCACCCTTACCGCGTTGGAAAACGTGATGATCCCAGTGGAACTGCGCGGCGCAAAACACGCACGCCTTACGGCCGAAAAACTCTTGCATCAGGTTGGCCTCGGTGAGCGCTTCCATCATTACCCGGTCCAGCTCTCAGGCGGAGAACAGCAGCGCGTTGCTCTGGCGCGCGCCTTCATTCATCAACCTCGCGTTCTTTTCGCGGACGAGCCCACAGGCAATCTCGACGAGGAAACGAGCGAACAGATCGTGGAGCTGCTCTTCTCGCTCAACCGCGCGACAGGCGCGACCCTGGTGCTCGTCACACACGATATGGAGCTGGCGCAACGGACCCAACGCATCATTCGCCTGCGAGGCGGCAGGGTAGTCAGCGATAAGGCGATGCGTCACTCAAGCAAAACCGAGGAACCGGAGAATCGGGGCAACGGAGAGTCTAACGAAAACGATTCGACTTTTTCATGCTCTGATTCACCCTATCTCCGCTTCTCCAATTCAAGCAAGGAGAAGCAGGAGTAAGGCAACTAAAGGCCAAGCAATGAGTATGACAGCCTGGGTCTGGAAAATGGCCTGGAGAGATAGTCGCGGCAATCGTCGTCGACTTCTGCTTGCGGTATCGGCCATCACGTGTGGCCTCGCCGCACTGGTCGCCATCGCCTCTTTTGGAGCCAACGTTCGAGAGGCAGTGCGAAATCAGGCGAAGGTTCTCCTCGGAGCCGATCTGGTGCTCAGCAGCCGACAACCTTTTGACGCCGAAACTGAAGCAGAGATTACCGCTATCGGCGGAGAGCAATCGCGAGAGGTGCGCTGCAATTCCATGGCCTACTTCCCCAAATCCGCGGGAACTCGCCTTGCGCAGGTGCGCGCTTTAGCCGGAGGTTTTCCCTACTATGGGGCCCTGGAAACCAACCCACCAGAGGCGGCCCAGACCTTCGCTCTCGGCCCCAACGCTCTTGTCGATGACAGCCTGCTTTATCAATTCGACGCGACGATTGGCGACACCATCAAAATCGGCGCATTTTCTTTCACAATCGTTGGCCGTTTACAAAAGATTCCTGGAGAAGCTGGAGCAGCCTCGTTGATTGGCCCGCGCGTGTACATCCCTCTTGCCTACCTGCCTCACACCTCACTGGTCCAGGAAGGCAGCATGGTCACGTATCGGGTCTATATGAAGTTGCCAAAAGAAACCGACCCCGACCAATTGCTTGAGGCTTTACAACCCCACCTCAACGCCCATCGCCTGGAAGGGGATACCGTGCAGAAACGCGCCGCCAGCATCGGTAAGATGATGGACAATCTTACCAGATTTTTGAATTTGACTGGCTTCATTGCGCTCCTCCTCGGCGGCATCGGTGTCGCCAGCGCCATCCACGTCTATATCTCGGAAAAAGTGGCGACCGTCGCGCTGCTCCGCTGTCTCGGCGCTCGCATGTCGCAGACGTTTGCCATCTACGCCGTGCAAGCCGCAATACTGGGCCTGGGGGGTTCAGTGCTCGGCGCGTTTATCGGCATCGGCATTCAACAAG
>JBFWZL010000386.1:0-6384 GCA_050185455.1 Binatia bacterium
GGAAGGTTAAGCAAATCGGGACAGGGCTTCCCCCAGCCGCGAAGGAAATCGACGCAACGGGAAAGTATTTATTCACAGGAGGAGTTGATGTCCACACGCACGTGGACTTCGAGTTGTTGGGAAATCGCTCGGTCGATGATTTTTATTCTGGCACGGCTGCCGCAGCCTGCGGCGGCGTGACTACGATTGTCGACTATGCGCTGCCCGAGCCCGGACAATCTATTCAAGGCAGTGTCGAAACCTGGCAAAAGAAAGCGCAAGACAAAGCCGTGATCGACTACGGCCTCCATCCCGCCATTCTCGATCCGACCCAGAAGATCATTGACGAGATGGCGGATGCGGTCGCCGACGGTCATACCAGCTTCAAACTGTTCATGATCGGCATGGCGCGGTTTGATGAGCTCGCGGCGCAATATCTCAAAGTGATCGCGCAAGCCGGCAAAGTCGGCGCACTGACCAACATCCACGCCGAAGATCAGTGTTTAATCTCCTACCTTAGCGAACAACTCGCCGCGGCGGGAAAACTCGGTGTGCGTTACTTCGCCGACTCGCGCCCTCGCCTGTCCGAAGGCTTGGCTGTGCAACGAGCGGTGACCATGGCGCGTTACGCCGAAGCGCCGATTTATCTCGTGCATTTGTCATGCGAAGAAGCGTTGGCGCCGATTCGTGAAGCCCGGGCACATGGACAAATTGTGTATGGCGAGACTCGACCAATCTACCTCCATCTTTCACGTGAACGCTTTGAAGGACCCGAGGGTGAACGCTACATCGGCTGGCCTCCACTCCGCGAGGCGTCACAGATGGACGCCATGTGGAATGGCTTGCGGTCGGACAATTTGCAGACCGTCGCGACAGATCATTGCGGCTGGAACCTGGCGCAAAAGAAAGCCAAACAACGAGTCGAAGATTTACTTCCCGGCATGTCGAACCTCGAGACCATCATGCCCATGCTCTATTCCGAAGGCGTCGGCAAAGGACGGCTGTCGCTCAATCGTTTTGTCGAAGTCATCTCGACCAACCCCGCCAAACTCTTTGGACTGTATCCACAAAAGGGGACGATCGCGGTGGGATCAGACGCCGACATCGTTATTTTCGACCCAAAGCTAGAGGTAGCGATTCGCCACCGCGACATGCACTCGCGGTCGGACTATGAATTATACGAAGGCTTCCAGGTCACCGGCTGGCCAACGCACACGCTTTCGCGCGGCGAGGTTATCGTGGAAAACCGAAAAGTGCTTGGATCAGCGGGGCGAGGAAAACTGCTCAGGCGGGCGAAGTTTACAATAATGTAAAAAGAGACCATTAGGAGCCTATATCGTTCGCCCTGAGTTCGTCGCAGGGCGAACAAATCTGTGGGAGAAGGAATTATTTACCACTCCGAATGAAAGCCGCTCGTAGTGCGTCCACTAAACGCAAGTTTTCGGCTCGCGTGCGCACGGCAATGCGAAAAAATTGTTTCCCGAGTCCAACAAAATTATCACAGACACGAATGAGCAGTCTTTTCTGAGCCAACAGTTCAGCGAGCCGTACGGCGGTCATCTGCGACGAGCGGATCTGTACAAGAAAGAAATTCGCTGCTGAAGGAAACACCTGCAGTCCGGAAATAGCGCCAAGTTCAGCATGGAGCCAAGCGCGTTCTTTTTTCATGAAAGCGCGGCTGCGCTCACTGAAGCGCCGATCCTGCAAACACGCCTTTCCTACTTCTTGCGCGACAACGTTCACCGACCACGGTTCGATGCGTGACCAGAGTCGTTGGATCACTTCCGGAGACGCGATAGCGTACCCTACTCGCAACCCGGGCAAAGCAAAAAATTTTGTCAACGATCGCAGCACGACCACATTGGCGTCTCGTACGGCGAGTTGTTTGACCGATTCCTCTTCCACCCAATCAATAAACGTCTCATCAACAATCAAACGAGTCCGTGTTCGTCGACATAACTGGATAAGTTCGTCAACCTGTTCCCCTCCGAGCAAGACCCCGGTCGGACTGTTAGGATTCGTGAGCACTAACGCATTAGGCTGCTTTTGCCACAGGGTTCTCTTCAACGCTTCAAGGTCCAGGGTAAAGGAAGGCGGACGGAGTTTCCAATAACTGACACGAGCGCCGTTTGTACGCAAAGCGGCGATGTGTTCACTAAATAGCGGCGAGACCAGCAGCACATGACGCAAGGAGAACTTGCGAGCAATCAGATAGATGAGCTGAGTCGAACCATTGCCGACAAGAACACTGGTTGGCGCGATGCCATGATGCTCGCCCAGCGCTTGCCTCAGTGTTTCCGCATACGGTTCTGGATAATGAATGACCTTTTGTAAGGCGCGTCGATAAGCCTGACGTGCACCCTGGGGCAAGCCAAGAGGATTGATGCTCGCGCTAAAATCAAGCACGTCTTCGGGCTCCACACCCAGGGCGCGAGCAAAAGCATAGACATTGCCGCCATGAGTCAGTGGTTCAGCGCCTAGCGTTTCAAATCCAGACTCAGCAGACTTCCTTTTGACTTTTGTTTTCCTCAGCAAAACAGTATTCCTACTATGCACAGCAGTAGCGCGAGAAGGCTTGCCCCATCGAGCAACCACAGACTCTGGAGAATATGCGAGGGAGTAAAGGAGCATTGCGCATCGCCAAGAGTGGGTTTGTCCACCATGCTCCCGAAGTAGCGACTTGGCCCACCGAGCTGCACATCGAGAGCGCCCGCGAGTGCGGCTTCGGGATACCCGGCATTCGGGCTCGCATGCTTGTGACCGTCTCGCCAGGCAATTCGCCACGCCGCGGCAGCGTCAAAAGGATAGTCAAGCTGCTTACCAACCCATGCCGCGCCCACTAAAGCAAGCGCGGTGAGTCGAGCAGGAAGAAAATTCGCGATATCGTCCAGGCGCGCCGCCACCTTGCCGAAATATTCGTACCGTTCCGTGCGGTAACCTAGCATCGAGTCCAAGGTATTGATCGCCTTATAGACAAACGCTAAAGGAACACCGCCAACCGCCAGGTAAAAGAGCGGCGCGATCACTCCATCCGAACTATTTTCGGCAACCGACTCCACGGCTCCGCGCACAACTTCCGTTTCAGAAAGCTGTGCAGTGTCTCGGCTCACGATGCGCGCGAGCATGCTACGCGCGGACTCCAGGTCTCCAGCTTGTAAGGGGGCCAGGACCGCTTGTGCATGCTCGCGCAAACTTCTCCGCGCCAAGCAGAATGAGCCGAGGAAAATCGTTACGAGTTGCCCGAGCCACCAGGACGGCAACGCGGCCACATGGAGCACCACTGCCGAGCACGTATATGTCGCCACGACGACCACGACGACCAAAATTGCGCCAAGGAGGAGATCAATAGCCGGAGCATGAGGCTCGCGATACAGCCATGATTCACCTTTTTTGATCGCCACGCCAATCAAGCGGATAGGGTGAAACGACCAGTCAGGATCGCCAAGCCATGCGTCAACGACGAAAGAAAACAACAGAACCGCGGCAACCTCCACCTCCATAAACATCAAACATAGTACGCGAATACAAAATTTTCAGGTCGCGCCTTACTCCTTATGCTTTGCCCTTTCCGCCTGTTGCTCTTTCCCCACTCCCGCTCCGTGAAGCCCCTCCACCATCGCCTCACTTACCACCTGACCGAGCAGTTCTCCTAGCACGGTATGCTTACCACAGTAACGAGACATTGACGCTCTTTGTGGACACGCCACCGCAACACAATCGGTGCCGGTTCCTGTCGCTAACGCATCTGACATCGTACTTTTTACTCGGGCGGCAAAAAGCGCTTGGGTTTTTGCTTCGGTCACAATCGTTGTCGCTTCCACAAGAGCGGGCTCCGTCAACGACTGATTCAGCACGACAATGAGATTAATCGTTCCAGGTTTCTCTTCGTATGTCGCCGGATCTCCCACGGCCAAGGCGTTACTCAATCCCACGGTGGCAAAGCATTCCAGGAGCAACTCATCTCGCCGGACGATACGACGCACAAGTCGCGCCATCATCACCCCAGTCATTAAACCAACAATAGGGGTGTTTATCTGGTAGCGTTGCCCGAGTGCAAGTAAAAACGCAGCAGGCTCCTCGGCGGGATATTCGTCCGTGCGCACTTGATGATTGAGAATCGAACGCGCCAAAGAAAATCCACCGTTTAGCGGAGCCCAGCTTAAGACGCGATAAAGAGCTGGCAACGCGACAACCAGGGTGCGGTCATAGACGGACGCGGCCCACGGCATTCGGCCGATAATCATGCGAACTTTCTGCTTTCTGCCTTCGTTTTGATCTGCATGAAAAAGAAACGGAGAATCGACGAAAATCGTTATTCTTTCGTTTCTCCGTTTTCCCGTTTCTCTTTGTCCGAGACGCCCGCCTCGGCAAACGTCGCCATTTCATTGAGCAAGCGAACAGCGGACTCGACAAGGCCCATCCCGAGCACCGCACCGGTTCCCTCGCCTAAACGCATCTGCAAATTAAGCAACGGACGCACGCCGAGCGCTTCCAACACCCGCGCATGTCCCTGTTCAGCCGACAAGTGTGAGAAGATAAAATATTCTTTCGCGGGAGGACACAACGCATAAGCGGTCCATGCCGCAGCCGTGGCAATGAAGCCATCGACCACCACGGGCACGCGCAACGCGGCCCCGGCGAGACAAATACCAACCATGCCCGCGACCTCATAGCCACCCACCCGCACCAAACACCCCAACGGATCAGCGGCGCGCGGATAATTCCGCGCTAGAGCCCGGCGGACAACTTCAACCTTTTTCCGGCGTGTTTGCTCATCAACTCCGGTCCCGACGCCGGCGAGGGCTTCTGGATCAAAGTCGCCAAGCGCGGCAAGCAGCGCCGTCGCAGCCGTCGTATTGCCGATGCCCATTTCTCCAATACCAAGCAGCTGTGCGCCAGCTTGTACTTCCATAGTGGCAAGTTCGATACCTATTTCTATGGCTTGTACTGCGGAGAGAGAAGACATTGCCGGTCCCTTGGTAAAATTTGCCGTTCCTCGCCCAACTTTTCTCTGTAGCAATCCTGACAAGTTAGGGAAGAAATCGTGATCGACCCCCAGATCAACAACGCGCACGGTAACGCCGCCTTGGCGAGCAAGAACGGAAACCGCTGCCCCACCACGCAGGTAATTGTAGACCATCTGTGCGGTAACCTCGCGAGGGTACGCGCTCACTCCTTCTTCACACACGCCGTGATCCGCGCAACAAACAAAGAGGACTTTCTTTTGAACAAGAGGAATCTCTTGACCACGAATGAGCGCACAGCGGAGGGCAAGTTCTTCCAACCGCCCGAGACTCCCTTGTGGTTTCGTTAAACTGTCTAGTCGGGCTTGAATATGAGGGGTCAATGTCGTATCAAGCGAGCGGATTTGTTTCAGGGTTTGCCGCAGTTTTTCCACCACTCCTCAGCTTTCCTAAAAAGAGACTAAAGGCTGGAGACTGGCAAGCAGAGACTGGGAAGAATTTTTCCTTCTCTGCCCTGCACGTCTCAGGCCTCTAGTTCCCTTTCAATTTCATCGGTAGCCCGGCCGCCATGAACACGACCTCCTTGCACGCTTTCGCCAGCTGTTGATTAACGGAGCCGAGAAGGTCACGATACTCCCGGCCAAGAGCATTATCCGGCACAAGGCCCAGACCTACTTCATTACTCACGGCAAGGAAATGAAACGAAAAAATCGGAATTTCCTCCACAAGCTCAGCTACCTGATTCTCCAACGCTTCTCGCTGATTGTTGAGTAAAGCATTGGACACCCACAGGGTCACACAGTCGAGGACAACGCCGCCGACACTCTCCTCCAATTCTTTTAATTGCCACACGATTTCAATCGGTTCCTCAATCGTCACCCAACGACGGCTGCGTCGTTGCGCTCGATGGCGGGAGATGCGTTTCCGCATCTCCTCATCTTTCGCTTCAGCAGTAGCGAGATAGGCGAGGCGCCCCGCCCATTCTTGTGTCCGTTGGAGCGCGTAAGCGCTCTTCCCTGAACGCGCACCACCAAGCACGAGGACGCTTTCCTTAGACGGTTGTGAACGTGGCATACATCCCCCTTCCGATAAAGAATACCAACCGTGCTAGGGAGAATTATGAGGGAGGGAGACGAAACGCACAACTCCCAACTGAGACAAAAGAGTTGCGCCAGAGAGGAAATCTTCACCTAGAAATTTCGTTCAAACAGAATAGGCGCGGAAGGCACGCCATAGCCGTGTAATGCACGACGTCCCGTCTTAAGCGTCCGGATCTTCGTTCCCAAGCCGGCAAGTTTGGTCAGCGCCTTTTCACGAACCACAGTTTCTTGTTGGAAGATTTCGTTTTTAAGCAGCACGACTGCTGGCTCCGCCAACTCGTCTGCGGAGCAAATAATGCCTTCTAACTCCGCAAGAAGTGCCGCCCGACGGGCCATAAACG